>JAFDED010000040.1 GCA_019310535.1 Deltaproteobacteria bacterium | reverse complement strand
CAATACAGCCATGAAAGAAAGAGTGAATGGTAATGTCAATGAAGCAGATCATAAAGCTCCTGGAAACCTGGATGGAACAGGGCAAGACCGGCCAGGTGGAGATCAACTTCAGGGAGGGACAGATTCGGAACTATACCGTGAGGGAGAGTTTTTTGGTGGTTTCAAGCCCTAAAATGCAGACCGGGAATGTACAAGGACAATATCAAGACAAAGCAGATCGAAAGAACTTGACACGAAAGGGAGCCATGTATTAGATATTCATAGGACGGAAAGAAAAAGGAGAAATTTGTGCCAAAAGCGTCCGAATTCAAAATAGCCACCATACAGGCAACAATTTTTACTCCTGGAATAAAATTTGTTCAGTCAAAGATAATGGGCTCTGTACTTCAGAGATGGAGCGATAGATTTGATGCACCTCCGGTCAGCATGCCGCTTCCTTCCGATGCTCCTGCAGAAATTCCCAGGATTATCCTCACAAGTTCGGATAAACGATATAAATTTGAAATGGCATTTGCAAGGGCTAATTTGTTCTGGCTGAGACAAGAAGATGAGGAGGAAATAAATCCACTAGAGATCTTTAACTTTGCTACTGAGCTGCTATGGGAGTATTCAGTTTTATCCAGTGCGAAAATAGGAAGAATGGCCGGATTGCTGAATAGATTTGTGAAAGAACCGACTCCGGGTCTATTTTTAGCGAAGCACTTCTGCAAAGAAACATGGCACGATGCTCCTTTTGATCGGCCAGAGAGGTTTGAAATTCATGCCCACAAGAGATATGCACTCTCTAACAGCTTTAATGTGAATAGCTGGGTGCGATGTAAGACAGGCGTGACAAATAAGCCGGCCCCAGAGCCGATTATACTGGTGGAACAGGATATAAATACTCTTTCAGAAGAAATTGAAGAAAGAGAATTTACCGAAGAGCAGTTAAGAGGCTTTTTTCAAATCTTGCCAGAAGAATTTGATTCCATTCTTACATTGTACTTCCCAGAGGATTGATAAAAATGCAACAAGAAGCGTGCATCAGGGATGATTCCCGGAGAACAATCACAGATGCGCCAGTCTCTGAAGAAAGCTTTCCAGGTGCGGTTTCTGTTATCGGCCGATCACCTGAGGCGGAGATTAGTGGTGCCTGTCCCATGGAGAGAATACTATCAGAATCAACATATTCCTCGTATTCCTCGCAGGCCGAATCTTCTGGAAGAGCCAGTGTGCGCGCTTATAAGATCGGTAATGAGGTTAAAATTTGGCATCATGACCCCGATGAATATATGGTCCGCCCTTTGTTCCATGATGTTTTAACTGGAGCTGACGCAATTAAATACCACGCCGCCGGAGCAAGTGACTGGGTTCCCGCGACCTGGAGGTGTGGAACTGTTCGACCTCTAAGAAATGTTAAAATATTAGAAACGTTTTACCGCTTTATCAATCCAGAAGAAGTAACAAATTTTCTTCTGGCTCATGATCATCTGGTTGAATCTCTGCAGAAAACACATCGGCATATTGTGAGGATATTTGCAGAAAACCTGGTTGAGACAACCCTCGAACATGTTGTTGATCCGGAGGAGGATTTTGAATCTCTTTTTGTGGTCATCAAGACCAACCTTGCTCCGGAGGAGGCTCTGGAGCATCTCAACCGCCTGGATGAAGAATGGTGGTTGGATTTGCCTTTTGATTTCAGAAAGATTGTAGGACTTTCAGAAGAAGCAGTATGAGCTTTCATTGGGATTTGTATGTTCAGCTTGCCGATGAGTTGATACGCTATCAGAGACAGAAGCATCTAATGGAGGCTTATTTCCGTTCAGCCATTAGTCGCTCCTATTATGGAGCTTTTGGGAGCGCGCGTGTTAAGTTAGAAAAAAGGGGAATCAATATTCCAAGGCAAAATACTCATGAATTTGTAATAAATGAATATCAGAATTCCCCAGATAAAAAAAATAAACAAATAGGACGTGCACTTTTAACATTTCGACGAGAGAGAAATAAAGCTGATTACGAGCATAGCGGTACTTTTGATTTTAATAAAGCAAGACGTGCTTTTTTGAAGGCACAACAAATATTGACACAATTATAAAGCATAGTATCTTCTTATTATGTGAAAGAAATTATGTTATGTATAAGCCGAAAAAACATTGATCGAACGATTTTTTTTACCACAAGGAAAACCGAGGATAACCCAGGGAAATCCAGTCCATTGACAAACACCCCGCCCTGGGGTATCATCCAGCACATAGACACGATGGACCGGAGAACGAGTGGCGTAAAACCACATATGACAGACTGATCCGGTTTCATCCTGTAATAAAAAAATAAGTAATTCAGGGTCAATTCCAAAAAGGAACCCCTGTTGTCCACGAGACAGCAGGGGTTTTTTGTTTGCCCAAGAAAAGCAAAGACTGGAGGTCATCATGTCCCACGAGGAGGCGGCGGCCATAGGACGGAAGTTTCGAGAGATCGTCACCCATTACCTCTCTCTGCTCGAAAAGGTGCAGGAGTGGCAGGAACGCGTGCGGAGCTACCGGGGCGACGCTCCTCTTGACCGGGCCGTGCGGGAAGCCGTAAGCCGCCTCTGGCACCTGCGGCGCCCGACAGACTTGCTGGAACAGATGTCTCAATTCCGCCGCAGCTACGGAGGCATGGCATCACTTATGGCTCCCGGGGATCAGAAAGTCCGTAATCGAGCGGACAGCCGGGATAATTCCCCTCACGCAGAGACCACGCCGATGGCGAAGGGAAAGGAAGGAGGAAGGATAGCCGGTCCCGGCGGGGGAAAGCGCCGCTGCCAGGCAGTGGCCAGGTATACGGGAGAGCAGTGCCGCAGGCCCGCCATGTCAGACAGCCCCTTCTGCCACAGGCATCGGGATTAAGGATGGGGAGGCTTCAGGGTAGCAATCTTATGATGGCATTTTTAGCAAAAGTGTTTTCCTTTGTCCGCACTCATTTTGGATATTAGCTGAAGATTTCCAACAGATTTGGTATGCCTCCGGCCCTTGAGGAGACCCGGCGGCGGAAAGGAGTACTTTATGGAGCCAACAGAAGGCAACACTCCCGAAATGTCCGGCCCCCCATCCGCGGGACACCCCGACCACGGGACTGCCGCAGACCCCGAAACCTCCCCCGGGACCGAGGGACACGAGGAAAGAGGGAATGCCCCGATACTGGGCAAATATAGGAATATAGAGGATCTGATCAAGGCTCATCGCCATCTGGAATCCAAGCTGGGGGAGCTGGGGCCGAAGGCTTCTCTTCTGGAGAAGGCCGCAGCCCGATGGACGGACGACAGGGGAAAGCCGCTTTCGACCGAGGAGTTCATCAGGCGCTCTGAAGAGGCCCTCCATCAGGGTGTGGACAAGGATCACCGGGTCATGCCGCGGGATCCCATGCTCAACGAGGTGGAACAAAGGCTGAGTGAGTACGATGCAATCCTGGGACAGCTCTACCTTGAGCGCGAAAGGACAACTTTGCGGGAAAAGTTCCCCGAGTATGACGACGATCTCCTGGATTTCTGCCTCTCTCACGCTCTACCCGAAGAGAGTCCCGAGGAGTTGGCGCGCTTCATCGCCAGGCAGCGGCAGGCCGGGGCCGATCAGTGGGCACGGGGCAAGCTCAATGCCCGGGGATTGGCCACTGAGCGGGAAGGCGGGGCCTCCCCCCCCACCATGCCGGCCCGGCTCAGCTTCCGTCCCGGCGGCCAGGCGGTTACTCCGCTTCAGGCATGGATGGCGGAGCCTGAAACATAGCGCCGGTGGGGTGCAATTACCGCCTCCTTACCGGGCTGACCAGCGGGGGCGGGCTTCGCGCCCACCCCTGCATCCGGAGGTTACTACATGGCATTGACAGGTGCAACCCTTAATAACATTTCCAATGCATTGAAGGAATTCTATCTCCCGGCAATCCGGGAGCAGCTCAACACCGATACTATTCTGCTCAAGCGACTGGCCCGGGACGAGGTAAACGTCTCGGGGAAAGAAGCCGTAATCCTTCTCCATACCGGCCGGAACAAGGGCATCGGAGCGAGGGCCGACGGCGGCGCCCTCCCCTCAGCGGGGTATCAGCATTACACCCAGGCCAAGGTGCCCATGAAGTATAATTACGGCCGCATCGAACTGTCAGGTCCCACCATCAAAGCCACCCGGGACGACCAGGGGGGCTGGAAGCGCATGGTCAACGCGGAGATCGAGGGGATGGTGCGCGACTTGAGGAAGGACGTCAACCGCCAGCTCTGGGGGTGCGGCTACGGCATCCTGGGCCGCTGGCGATCCACCGAGTCGGCCACCAGTTACACCCTCCAGAAACTGTACCGCGGAAATTCGGCTGGCGGCGACGGCTTCGGCTCCACCTTCGGTGCCAAGTATATCGAGGCCGGAAACACCAGCATGGTGGCCGTGGTTCTGACCGCCGGCACCAGCATCGCCGTGGGCACCACCGACATGGCGCCCTCAGCCGTTTCGGAAGGAACCGCGTACGATACCATCACCGTCACCGACCCGGGGGTTGTCGAGGCCGCAGGAACGTTCTATGTGCGCGGCGACGCCAACGGCCAGGCCATTGGAGGGACCACCGCCATTTCCCGCTACGAGATGATGGGGCTGCGCGGCATCGTCGCCGATACCAACATCGACGACATCCTGACCGACGGCTCCGGCACCGGGGTGACCACCGATGACACCCTGCAGGGGATCGACTGCGACGACGCTTCGGGCAACACCTGGTGGCGGGCCAACGTGGTCATCTGCGGCCTCCCCTCCGGCGGAACCCGCTACGCCCAGCAGAACCCCTTGACCCTGGACGACATGCAGCGGGCCTTTGACGCCGCCCCGGAAAAGCTGGGCATTGAATACGAGCCCACGCTCATCCTTATGCCTTTCGCCCTCAGGCGCAAGCTGGTGGACCTTCTCACCGCCGACAAGCGCTACAACACGCTGCAACTTGACGGCGGCTACACGGCCATCGAGTTCAACGGCAGGCCCGTGGTTGTGGATACAGATGCTGTTGACGGGGAAATCCACTTCCTGTATGAGCCCAGCCTGAGAATCTACCGCATGAGCGACTTCGACTGGATGGACATGGACGGTGCTGTGCTCTCTCGTGTTTCAGGCTATGACGCATACGAGGCCATCCTTTATGCCTACATGGAGCTTGGCGTGGACAACCGCAGGGCCAACAGCGTGCTGGCGGACATCGACTACTAAAAGACGTTACGGGTTGCGCGCTCCGTGTTTTACCCCGAAAACCGCAACCCGTAACTCTCAACAGGAGACAATAATGCTTCAAGACAGGCACATGGATTGGAGGGTGCGCTCCTTGTTCTTTTACGCAACCCATCTCCTGGGGATGCTCCCGGAAGACGGCACATCCAAGGTGCGCACCGGGCTGGGCACCGGTGCACCGGTGCTGGCCCGGATCAACAGCAAGCTGAGCTGGTGCGGCATCCAGATAGATGCGGCGGGAGCCGACGGGGTCGGCGACGAGATCCAGTTCTGGATGCCCCTGCCGGCTGACATGGATACAAAGCATCCGCTCTACTTGCGGGTGCACTGGACTTCAGGGAGTTCAACCACCACCGATGAGGTTTCCTTTGCGGCGAAATACAGGGTGATAAACCGGCACGATGACGCCCTTGATGATGCAGCAACGGCGTTTTCCACCGATGTGCCCCCGGACAGTGTCACCGGAGCGTGGGATTACCAGGTGACAGGCTGGGGAGAGATTGACGCAGGCACATTCATCGAAGGGGACGTGGCGGCCTTCGAAATCAGGGCCGCCTCAGCGGACGTTGACCTGGGCACCGAAAAGCTCTTCGTGCTTGGTATTGAGTTCGCCTACACCCCGAGGATGACCAGGGGAGGCGGGCGTGCATTTGAAGCGGGAAGGCTGAAAGCATGAAAGATACGGGCTGGATGAACAGGGAGAGGCTGAAGATTCTTCGATCCAGGGCGGGAATCCACCCGCCGGACAGGGACTTTGTCCGGCGCATGAAAAAGTGGCGGTTCTCTGACGAGCGGCTGGAAGTATACATGAACTGGGTGACGGACAGGTGGGAGATCTGGCGGATACCTGTCTGGGGCACCTCTCAGCCCTCCCGGCTCTTCATTCTCCCCGCGCTGGACGCCCGCGGCCTTCTGCAACTGGAGATCCGCTATCGTGTCCACACCAGCCGCTCATCGAACGAGCTTTATCAGGAACTGGTGAAGATTGAGCAGAGAGCCGAAGATTTGAGGCGGCGGGAGCGGGAAAGCAGAATAGAGGCGATAACACAGGGATGCCTCGATTTCATGAGAGGGGTTCTTAAGGTCCAGGTGCCTTCGCGCTTTCCTGGGAGCGGGTTGCGCGATTCGCGCTGCGCGTAATCGCAACCCGCAACACTTTTCTCTTGGAGGTAGAACATGGCTGACACGGGAACATATACTCCTGCAGTGGGCACGGATGCCCGGGTCCCGCCCATGAACCGCTGTGTAACGCGGTTCCAGTTTGACTGGACATCCGACGCATCAGGCGATTTCGAAAAGACCATTACCGACCCGTCGGCTTTTTTCGGCAAAGTGATCCAGCTAGAGACAAAACCCGGCGCGGGCGGCGATCAGCCCCTGGATCTGTATGATGTGACCATCACCAATGCCGTCGGCGCGGACATCCTGGGCGGTGAGGGTGCCGACCGCTCCAACACCTCGGCCCAGATCGCGTTCCTCACCCACCCTGTCCTGGTGGCGGGGCCTCTGACGTTCAAGGTGGCCAACGCGGGGAACGCAAAAAAAGGAACCATCGCCATTTTGCTGGGGTCGTTCTGATGAATGCCTATGAGTTGATCACCGAGTTCCGCGACGCCGTGGGTGAGGACGTAGCCGTCGACAAAGAGAACAGCCACACCGGCCGGTTCAAGTATCCTGCGATCCTGAGGTGGCTCAATCGAAGCCAGATGGAAGTGCAGCGGCTCCTGGTCTCCCTGGACGACCGGTATTTCCTTACCGCCGCCGCGCAGGACGGCCTGGCGAATCAGAACCACTACTCCCTGCCGCCGGATTGCTTGATGCAACGCGTTCTCATGGTGGAACGGGTGGAGGGCGGGAGCCGTTATGCATACTGGCCCATCGACCTGGAGGAAAAGGAGGCCTGCCGACGCTCCAGTGCGGCCGGTCTGGCTTATCACGGGCGATTCGAGATACGTGAAAGCGGGGTGGTACTGTATCCCCCTCCGCCCGCCGGCATCGACAACGTGGTTATCTACCACAACCGCCGGCTGGCGGATCTGGACTTCGGTCCCGTGCCTTCCGATGCAGGAAATACCGACCTGACCCTGAACTCCACAGCCCGGCCGGTGGCGGACTATTACGACAATTACCGGGTTACCATTGTGGGACCAGGCAACGCCGCGGATCAGACCCGAACGATCACGGATTATACTGCCGGGAGGGTCTGCACGGTGGCCCAGTGGGACACCAGCCCGACCACAGAGGACTACTACGCCATCGAGTGCGAGCTTGGAGAGGACTTTGAAAGGCTCATGATGGTCAAAGCGGTGATGATGGCCATGCGGCGCGACAGCCGCGCGGAGTTGAGCCTGTTCCGGCAGGAGCACGATGAGCTCATGGCCTCCATGATATCCAGCCTCCATTCCCGCGACCGGGGGCCCGCATACGTCCACTGGACACAGGAATTCAATTAAAGGATTTTGCGGGCGGGGTTTATTCCCGCCCGAAGGGATGGTACAAGATGCCGATCCAGCACCGCGATCAATGGATGTCCGTTGTCAGGGAGCACTTCGGAGCCCTGGATGGGATCCACGGAGGCCTGAACCGCAAACTTCCCGAAGGAAAGCTTCTGCCCAACCAGTTCAGCAAGCTTCTGAACTGGATCTGGACGGGCGGGGCGCTGCGCAAGCGTGGCGGAACCGGGAAATTAAATTCCTCTCCCATAGCCGGGAATCCATCGCTGGCAAGCCTGTTCCAGTTCCGGCCGTCCACCGGGGTGCACCGGCTGTTCGCACAGGGCTCGGACGACGATATTTACTACTCGGACAACGGCGGCGCCGGTTGGACGAAAGTGGACGCCTTCAACGGCACATCCGGCGGTTCACCGGCGTGTTGGGCTCAGTACCGGGACACCTTCTTCATCACCAACGGGAATGATTTCCCCCAGGTCGGGACCCTGGACGAGGCGCCGCCCCTCGCCGTCCTGAGAACCAATGACTCCGGGGCCACATTCATCGATTACTCCGACGAGGCGCGGGATTCGGACACGTCTACTCACGCGGCCCTGGACGGCCTGAACGTTTGGGACGGTGAGGGCGCGGACGACCAGGCCCTCTATGTAAGCTTCAGCAGAAACCTTTCAGGAGTGGTTTTCACCATTGATGATACCAACAAGAACGCCAACGCGTCCACTCTCTCAGTGAACTACTACAACGGGGCCTGGACGCCGGTTTCGAATCTTTCCGACGGCACCGCGTCAGCCGGTGCGACCATGGCCCAGAGCGGAACGGTCTCCTGGACCCTGACCACTGACTCGGTTCAGCAAACCATCAATGGCATCACGGGGCACTGGTATCGGTTCACGGTCAGCACCCGGCTATCGGCCACGGTGGATGTGACCGGGGTGCGGGTGAATGCTCCCATCCAGAAAATACAGAACCTGTGGAGCGGGGAATACGAGCCTGTCCACGGATGTTACTGGCACTGGGGGGACCCTTACACGGACATCCTGGCCGAGGTGGTGGATGAGGTGTCCGTTTCGGGCGCCAACGTGGGGGGGATGAACGGCCCCAATCTTTACGTGGGTTTCATGGGACGCGTGAGGGGGTTCCGCTTCCAGTTCGTTCACTCGCCTGCACAGGAGGTCAACGTCAATGCGGTGACCCTGAGCTGCCAGTACTGGCGGAACGACGGGACATGGGCCGACCTCGCCATTACGGACGGCACCACGGTGAACGGCTCTGCTTTTGCCCAGGACGGCGACATTACATTCCAGTGGCCCGCCGATGCGGAGAAGCGCACGGTCGGGGGCGGACCCTTTCCCATGCACTGGTTCCGGTTCAGCGCCTCCGCGCCTATGAGCAGCCCGGCCACCATCTCGGGGATCTCGGCTATACCGGAACTGGAATTGGATACGGATTGGAAGTTCAGGTTTTGCGCGATTTTCAAGAGCAGATTGTTTCTGGCCCGCTCCGAGACTAATCCCAATTACCTTTTCTTTTCCGCGGCCAAGAACCCCGAGGTCTTCGATGGAGAGGACGCCGGCTTTATCGAGATCGGGCCGGGATATCCCATCCAGTGGCTCATGGCCTTTTACAACGAACTGGCCGTCGGCCTCTCGGACGGCGGCGGCGTGTACATACTGCAGGGGTATTCCCCGGCCACTTTCGGTTTGCTGAGGATATCGTCGGCGGACTGCATCTCCCCCAAGAGCGCCGCCATTGTGGATCTGCGGGACAAGGGGGGAGGGGAGTTCGGTTTTTTCCTCGCCAGGGATGGATTTTATCGCGTGGAGGGAACTTCTTGCGTTAAAATTTCGGACCCCCTGGATCCGTATTTTGACCCGACCTCCCTTTTACACCTCGACTTTGCCAGCGCCCACATGGCAGCCGGTGCGGTGTACAGGCCGAAAAACTGGTACGTCTGCGCGGTGCCTCTTCGGGGAGGCACACCCCAGGCCACAAATAACTACTGGTTCGTGTACGACTATGTGCAGGGGTCGTGGTTCCTGTTCGACATCTCCTCGGCCTCCGTGCAGTGCATCCTGGACGGGAACAGGGCGGAACGGCTGGTCTTCGGCGGAATCGCGGACGGGACCCTCTGGATGCAGTCCGACGCCTACACCAGCGATGACTCCACCGCCATCGACGCAGACCTGGAGCACCCCGACGCGCTGGGCGACCCCTATCTTGTCAAGTGCGTGCGTCAATTGGACATTCGGACATCCTGCCACGGTTCGGGCGCGGACGAATTGAGCCTGAGCGTGTATCAAGACGGTTCCTCCGCAGAAGCCTCACTGTGCACCGTGGATCTGGTCAACTCCGCCGGAGACTTTCAGACCGTCAGCATCAGCACGGACCTGCAGAATCTACGGCATCTCAAGCTGCGTATCAGGCACAACAGCGTCAATCCGGCTCCTGAAATCTATGGATGGCGATGGCTCTTCGAAGCCTTGAGGGGGTGGCACGATGCGTAAAGCCGTTCCGCCCAGGGGGCTTCGCCAGGCGTACATGCACCCGCAGGGTTTACGGCCCTCGGGCAGGATGGCTCCAGGACACATGAACCGCCACATGGCGGCCATGGCCCGTCGGCCGGACCCGGTTCGGACTCTCCGACGACACTCGGAGTTGAAACAGCCATACCGATTCAGGGATTACAGGCTCATGGAGGGGTCCCTGGAACCGTGGCCCGAAGTGCTCATGCCTCGTGAATCCTCGGGCCTTCCGCTCACCGGGGAGCTGGATTATCCGACAGACCCGGGATCATGGGATGGCATTGGGCCCTGGGTGATTGATCCAGGCCCCACCGCCGGCATCGTTGGGCCGGGCGGGGTAGGCGGCACAAGGCCTGCCTCGGAAGACGACGCCTGGGGACAGCCGGCGGTTCCGGTGAACAGTGGATTCGCTTTCCTTGCATGGACGGTTTATGCAGGCGGCGGTGTCTGGGGATACGTGGCAAACCTGGTGATTTATGGCCATAATTTTCAGTACTCCTTCGGCTCCGCGTCGGATCTGTTCTCCCGTATCTCGCTTTTTCCCGCACCCGGTTGGTACGCGGCGGGCACGGCGGATCTGGATTACTTCAATATCACGGAATACAACAATAGCGATCAACGCGGAGGAGCCATGGCGGCCGATGGTCCGCTCCCCTCCGGTGAACTATGGGGCGCCAGCCGGCCCATCCCCGATGGGACCCTGCGTCTGCGCTCATACTGGGGGATCGACTACCCCCCCGGGACAGCGGATCACAGGGAATTGATCAGCCTGGAGACCATCCGCGTCGGAGCCGTCGGCCTCGCCGTCGATGGACGCGAGGTTCCGGTCAAGGGGCAGAGTGTCCTGTACCGGGAATATGTGGGTGGCGGAATATACCATTATTACTGGGAACTGAATGGATACGGCAGCCGGCTTTTGTTGGGCGACGAACAGACGGGCGGGGGATGGCCGAATCAAGTATGCGCTGATGGTTATGCAAGATTGGATGTAACAGGAAAATACGGGCTGTGGCCGGGCGGGGAGCACGGCGATTGAGCCGGGAAAAGAGCCGGGGGGTGCAAGGGCTTTGCCGCGGCTTTGGGCGGCACAGCAAGAGAGACTGCATATTGAGTTAAACAGAGGGGACTGATCGTCCTCTGCATGATGGAGATGAGGTGCCTCGAGATGCCAGTGAGACAGTCATGGTTCAGCACTATGCGAAAAACCTCGGGCCCGGTTCAGATGAGCAGGCGGGTGCGGCCCGTGGAGGTGAATCGGCAGGATATAGGGAGGTGGAAGCAAATCGACGAGCGCCTCCTGAACCCGGGGAGTGGAGCAATATCACGTATCTACCGTCCTTCCGCGGCCGGGTACAGGAGTCCGCCTCCTCCTCTGACCCCGGAGCCCAGGGTTGCGAAATGGTTTCATCGCCTGTATTCCGCGCTTCCCCAAAGGCCAGTCATAGATTGGGAGCGGTTCCAGCAGGAGCTGTATGCGCCGGCTGTTCGGGCTGTCCGGGTGGAGCTGCGAAAAGCCTTGCCCGAACTGGAAAACCGCGACATCTATTCCGGTATCGAGGGAGCCAGCTCCTGGTCCCGGCGGGCCAGGACGAGAGCCTTTTCCGATGCCGCACGCATAATCGGCGATCTGCGAAGCAAGGCCGGAGTCCGGAGAAAAGAGGCGGAAATGCGCCGGGCATCCCGGGAAAGGACGGAAGCCCTCGGCCTGCTGAGGCTGGCCTCTGAAATGGCAAGCCGGGAGGCCGGCGCGAAGAACACCGCCCGCATGGGCGCATGGCGGATCGGCGAACAGGCGCGAACCCGGGAAGTGCTGCGAAAAAATGCGGCAACCAGCGATATCCTGCGCACATTGCTCGGTGCTGCACTCAATAGCGGCAATGCAGGGGCCGTATCACGATTGGTCATGCCGGCCCGGCGGATGCCGGGTTGATTCAGGAAAATAGAAATGGAAGAAGGCTGCTGATCTTTACCCTTTATCCTTTTGATTCGATGAGGTGAACATGCCCAGGGTCATCAATCAAATCGCCGGATTTCTTAAAATGAAGCTTTTCGGGCAGTCATCGGGCGTGGATGTCCCCCTGGCGGCCGACGGTGACGGGCATCTTCAGGTTGACATCGCCTCGGCCGTGGTGAACGCCACGGTGGACCAGGTGACCATGCGGGGCAATGATGGTGCTGTGGACCGAAAGGTGCACGTTGACTCGGCCGGTGATCTTCAGGTGGACATCCTCTCCTCACCCGCCGTGGACCTCAACGCCCACGAGGCGAAATTGATGGGCCTGGCTCCCGGGCCCGCTCAAAAGCAGATAGCCGTGGACGGCGACGGCGACCAGCAGGTGGACGTCAAAAGTATTCCCACTCTCACCGTCCAGTTCTCCACCGGCGCGGCCGCGCCTGTGGAAATAAATCCCGGCGATGCCGGCTCCGCCGGTTCGTCATCGCTGGCGGCCAAGGAGGATCATGAGCACCCCTTTCCCTGCGCCGCCCCCGGCACCACCGCGCTGGGGGATGCCTCGGCGGAAGGCTCGGCAGGTTCTGCAGCCCGCAGTGATCACAAGCACAAGTACATCATCACCGGCCTCAAGGATGGCAGGTTTGAGCGGAAGGACGCGGACACGGGGCGGCTGACGGGTCTTGCCGGGACAAGTAAGTTAATTGAAGTCGGCGGTGATTATACCAGTCTCGCATCGGATATAGAAAGGGCGTTGACCGCGGGAAATTACCTGCTCAACGCGGACGGGAGCATCAGCGCCGGCGACCCGGCGGCGGACGCTACTTACTATGTATATCTACTCGGCCAGAATCATTCCACCAACCCCAACGAGCTGCGCTACAGCGCCACGGCTCCGAACAGCAACGGGTATCTCGGCACGACCGGAGACGCGGCCCACTGCAGGCACGTTGGGTGGCTCAGGACGGATGGAAGCACGCAGATTGCGGATGAGACTTGCCACAGCAGATTCGAGGGAAAAACCGCCTCGGTCAGAAACGCTTTAACCTCGGGCACTTATTCTCCGGGCAATGCGTCCACCTGGGAGGATACGGGCGTGGAGGTCGATTTTCTGTGGCCTCCCGGCTGGGCTGCGATCGTTGAATTCACTTCCACCTCGTACCACAATACAGCCAACCACAACACAAGGGTCCGGGTGCACCTCCAGCAGAAAAACGAAGAAACCGTTGAGCCGCTCGCTACGTGTAGTGGCAATGGTATCAGGGCTGTCATCGCGGGAGCGAGGACATGGCGCGGCGGCGCATCGCCGGTTTTCGAAACAGCGAAGATACAGGTGTGGACAAGCCAGGTGACTCCGGGCAACGTTACTTTTTATAAGGGCAATACCTTTACTGACGTGGTTGTCACGCTGATACCGGAGGAGGCTGCATAATGATTCAAGTGAGCGGCAGGTGGCACTTTCACACGATAGTAAAAGAACTCAAAGCGGTTGATCCCACGTGCGGGGTTGAGACCACCTTTGTTGATGTAGAGGGGATAAGAGAGGGCTCCATCCGCGTTATAAACCATGACCCGGCGAGAGAAAACGATCTTCGGGCGGCGCTGGATTCCCACGATCCCGACGCCGCCCTGGCCGAATGGAATGCGAAGCAAAACCGCAGGGCCGCCGCCGAACCCTCTATCCGCAACATCCCGGGCTGGGCCTCGTGGACGGCGCAGGAGGCGGAGGATTACATAGAGGCTGACATAACCGACCTTGCCGGCGCCAGGCAGGTGCTCAAGGCGATGGCGAAAATGATTTGTTATTTGCGGGACCACGCGGGGATCGTGTGAACGCACTGCGTATTGAGAGTTTCCAGTGCAAAAACGACGCACCGCAATGGGGAACGACACGGCCCCTCACACCGGGTTATCAATACATGGAAAACATAGAAAAAGTTATTGCCGGAGCAGCGGGTGGAATTGCGTTCATTGGTTTTATCTGGCGCAACCTGAATTGCCGGATGAACAGGCTGGAGGATAACACGGTTTTTCAGCAGGTCTGTGATGAGCGTCATCGCCGCATCGATGAAAAGCTGGAAGAGATGAAGCAGGATCTCAAAGAAATCAAGGCGGACATCAGGGATCTTCCGATGAAAATTAATGGAAAGTAATTGGCTCATGTGAGGCTGATTGGAGAAAAGGCATGACGATAAAGAGCAGTACAACGGCCTATCCCTGCCCCTGCTGCGGTGAGGGGGGTGTGGAGCCCGCGACTCTGGCCATTGTGCAGAGGCTGGATCAGCTCATGCAGGGGATTATGGTGACATCCGGCTTCAGGTGCCCGCGGCACAACGAACAGGTGGGCGGAAGCAGGACCAGCGGCCATCTCAAGGGTCTGGCGGTGGATGTCCGCTGCCGCACCCCTGAGGAGAGGTGGAAGCTTTTGACGAACCTGTTTTTCCTGGCTGTTTCCCGTATCGGGGTCGGGAATGGGTTCATCCATTTCGATACAGATAATACCAAACCACAGAATGTCATCTGGACCTATTGAAAGGAGAGATCGATGGACTGGATTATGGAGCACTGGGGGGACATTTTGACGACAATCACCTATATTGTCACCGCGGCGAGCTTTATAGCCAAGCTCACGCCCAGCAGGGTGGATGATGAGATCCTGGACGTCATCCGGCGTTTTGTGGATTTTCTGGCGCTTAATAGGAACCGGGAGAAGATCGTCGAGGAGAACAGTCGATCCTTCCCCGCTTCAACAATGGTGTAGAAACGGGACTCAAACACCGGGCTCCGGACCCGGTGTACAGGAAGAATCGGGATTACATCATGATCAGGGCGTCTCTTACCAAGCGGCCTGGAGACGTATTTTGAGCTGTCAAATACTGTGCAGCTTGCAAAATTGATGAGATCGCCGCGATGGAAGGGCGGTTCGCGAGCCGCCCCTATCATCAATTGGGTGCAACGGGCAAAGCCGCGGGCTTGCCCGTGCCTTCTCATAGCCGGTTTCACCGGCGAAGCCTTTTACTCCGCCCGCGGCAGCCTGTCATAGTATAGTGGATAATCTATATTGCAATGCCACATGGAAAATAAGCTTGACCTGTTTACAAAGGGTGTATATCTTATGTAGAAAAATACATGCATGCTCCTCGGGGACACACCGTTCGGCCAGTAATCGACCCCACCCGTTCCGGGCAGAAGGTGGGGTTTATTATTAGCCGGTAAAGCCCGGTAGTCGATACAAACCGTCAACCGGCGATTTCTCCACCAGGGCCATTGCTGTCCCTGAAGCCCGGTATTGCAAAGTGCAGGCTTTTATGGCGCGCCTCCGAACCAGATTCATCATTCCGCAGTTCACCGTGGCCCATTTTTCTCACCATCTCAGTACCGGGGCGCTGGTGCCGCTGCTTCCGATGATCCGGGACACCTTCGGGATCAGCTATATGCAGTCAGGTTTACTTGTCTCGGCGTTCAGCATTTCTCACGGCCTGGGTCAGATTCCCATGGCGCTGATAGCCGACAGAACGAGCCGCAGGAGGGTCATCCTGCTGGGCTTGATAGGAACCGCACTGTGTTCGATAGCCATAGGCGCGACCACCAGTTACTGGCAAATGATTCCCGGTTTCATCGCCATGGGAATCCTGGGCGGCACGTACCATCCTCCGGCCTCGTCGTTCCTTTCGCAATCCGTACCCAGGGGACAACGGGGCCGCTCTCTGGGGATTCACATCATTGGGGGAAGCCTGAGCTTTCTCTTGACGCCGATCCTGGCTGTTTCCATCGCCCAGTGGAGCGGCAACTGGCGCTGGTCGTTCATCATCCTCGCTTTTCCAGCCATTCTCTCCAGCATCATGATATGGATCACGACGGAAGACCCGCAACCAGAGCCTGTTGCGGCCGCGCTCCCGGCGCAGGGATCGAACGCAACCGCGGGCGCTGATACCCGTGCCGGCGAAACAGTATCCATAAGTTTTTGGGAGATTTTCCGCGCCATCGGCACCCTGGCAAGCATCTGCCTTCTGATCCAACTGGTATCCGCCAGCGTCAATTCCTACCTGCCCATGTACCTGGTGGACCGGCATGGTTTACCCATTGGGTTGGCAGGTATAGCCGTCGGGCTGGTTTACGGGGCGGGTATCGTCGGCGCTCCTCTCGGCGGAAGCCTTTCGGACCGCCTGGGCCGCAAGGCCGTGATCCTCCTCTCGGTCGCCCTTTCCGGCCCTTTGCTTCTGGCCGCGACGCTGTCACCCGGAGTGGGGCTGCTCCTGACCTTTATTACAGCATACGGTGTGGTGATCAGTATGCGCATGCCCACCATGGAGTCCCTGATTGCCGACGTGGTTCCCCTGAACCGCCGGGCCCTCGCTTTAGGCATCTATTACCTGATGTCCATGGAAACAACGGGGATCATCACCCCGTTGATTGGCAGGCTGATCGATATTCAGGGGCTGGACCCGGTATTCGTCGGTCTTGCGCTTGGGCTCAGCATCGCAGGAATTATTGTTCTTTTGCTCCGCAAGCTTATATGAAAAGTAATCGGGCGCCGCTGGCGGAGCCTGAGCAGGGAAGCGCATGGCGCCCCCGCTTTTACGGCTTCTCCACCGGTGATATATCCAGCGCCTGGGACAGGTGAAGGACGCTCACGGGGAGGCCGCGCCTGCGCACACCGTATGCCAGTTGTATATAGCAGCCGGGGCACTCCGTGACCACGATATCGGCGCCGGAATGCGCCAGATTATCCATTTTCCGATCCAGGATGCGCATGGACTGATCATGGTGAAAGATGTTGTACGTTCCCGCCGCGCCGCAGCACCAGTCCGCCTCCCGCATTTCCAGGAACTCCACTCCCGGCAGAGTTTTCAGAAGCGCCCGGGGCTGGTCCTTCATCCCCTGGTATCGGCCCAGGTGGCAGGGGTCGTGAAAAGTCAGCTTCCCGCGCAGGCCGGAGGACGCCGGCTCAAACCCGATCTTCTCCAGCCACTGGCTTAATCCTTCGACCCGGGCGGAAAAACCCCCGGCCCGCTCCGCATCCCCGGATCCTTCCAGCAGCCGCGGGTAGTCTTTCAGAAAGGAGGAGCAACTGGCGCATTCGGTCACAATGACATCCGCCTGGAGGCCGGACAGGATATCCAGGTTTTTCCGCGCCAGGTGTCTGGCCGCGTCAAGGTCTCCGTGGCCATAGGCCGGCAGCCCGCAGCAAACATTATCCAGAATCTGAACCGAGCACCCTGCAGAGGCCAGCACCCGGATGGCGGCCTCCCCGATTTCGGGGACGGCGTGATCGATGCCGCATCCCACGAAATATGCCACCCGGAAGCGCTCGCTCGCTCCGGGTGAGTCCCTTTGAAGCCGCGCCCGGCCCCGGAGGGAATACAGGGGAAGTCGTGTCAGAAGGTCTTCAGCTTTCTCCAGGTCCTTGCCGATCCATTTAAGTACCCCCAGGGTGCGGGCCACCCGGCTCAAGCCCGTGTTTTTGGCCGCCGCCGCAAGCCGGATGTAGCGCGACAACCGCGATGGGTCGGGTAAAAGCCGGCGGAACACGAACCGCATGAACCGGGGCTGTCCCAGCTCCCGCAGGTATGCCTCACGCCCTGCGACAACGTTCTCGGGAGTATTGACCGCGGGGAAACAACTGCTGACACAGGCCCGGCACAAGAGGCATTCGAAGAGCGGCGCCTTCATCTCCTCCGTCATGGTCAGATTACCCTCGATGATGTCGCGCAGGTGGGCGTTATGCCCCCGGGCGACCGCCCTCTCCAGTCCGGTTATCTGGAATACGGGGCACGCAGGCTGGCAAAAGCCGCATTTGTTGCAGCGGGAGACTTCCTGGTAAACAGCGTTCAGCGGTTCGTCGATCATGAATCCACCTCTGCCGGCAACCTGCCCGGGTTGCAAATTCGGCGGGGGTCCAGCGCTTCACGCAAGCGGCCCATCCACCGCCAGCCCTCATACCCGGGATTTCCCCACACAGGCACCTTCCCTTTCAGGCTGCCGGGAAGCCTGTCCAGCCGGATATGCCCTTCCCGGGGCGGAATCCTGAGCAACACATCGAGCAGGCTCTTCAGTCCCCTGTCTTGACCCACCACGCGGGAACGGACTGTTCCACACCCGGCATGGGCCCGCGTCGAGCAGCGAAGCCCCAGAGCGCGGCACTCCTCCCGGAGTTTCTCCACCGCGCCGGCCCACTCTCCAATGGGGACGCTGATCCGCAGCGCCAGTGCTTCCGGCTCCTTTGACGCCGACGCGGCCCCGGCCTCCTGGAGGGCTGTATGAATCCGTTCCCCCGGGAGTTCGCGGAACGCGGCGACCCGCCTCGCCCCCGCCTTCCGGCAGATACTTTCCGCCTCCAGCGCATGCGCCTCGACCGCTTCCCTCAAACCATGGAAACCCACGGCCAGGATACAGACATGGGATTCAGCATCGAACAGAACCTGGAACGTTTCCCGGGGAAGAGGATTATTGCGGAGTTCCGAAAAAGTCTCATGGGCGCTCCGGCCATCCAACCACTCCAGGAAGACGGGTGTCACCCGCGAGCCCATAATCCCGGACACGGCATCGTAGCTCCCCTCTGTTTCTTCATCGAACAAGGCAAGAACCACCGAGCGCGCCTCAGGCAAGGGGAACACCTTGAGTGTCAGGGCTGTCACCACTCCCAGCGTGCCCAGAGCGCCCACCATCAACCGGGTCAGGTCGTATCCTGATACATTCTTCACCGTGCGTCCGCCCAGTCGCACACGGTCGCCTCCCGGCAAGACCACCTCCACCCCGAGCACAAGGTCGCGAACGGTCCCGTACCCCAATCGCCACGGCCCCCAACTGTTCGCGGCGTATATCCCGCCCATGCCGGCGTTTCCGCCGCCGGGGGGATCCAGGGGCAAAAAATATCCTTTCCCGGTGCCGGCGAGCTTTTCCTGCAATACGGCAAGGGGCATTCCCGCCTCGACGGAGACCACCAGGTTATCCACGTCCCACTCCAGGACCCGATCCATCCCGGAGAGCACCAGGGCAAGTTCCCCCCGCTGAAGGGGCAGGCCTTCGTGCATGCCTGTGCCGCCGCCCCGGGGGATCACCGCGATCCCCATCGTTTGCGCAATATGGAGTATTGCAGACACCTGATCCGGATGCGTCGGGAAGAGAACCCATTCAGGCCTCACCCCATCCGCCGCGTATTGATCCCGCGGGCCCGCGTCATCTGTGAACTGAAGGCCGTCCACATTTTCCAGCAGTCGGCGGATGTCCGACCCGTCATCCTTTTTGGAGGGCTGTTTTTGCACGGCCGCGGAGTCCGCCGCGGGTATGACTTTTCCGGGGTTGCAAAGGCCGCGCCGATCCAGGGCTCTTTTCACTTTCCTGAAGGCCGCCAGCTCGGCGGATGTATAGAGCAGGGTCATGAGGTCGATTTTTTCCGCGCCGATCCCGTGTTCACCGCTGATGGTGCCGCCCGCGTCCACGCAAATTTGAAGGATCTCACGCCCCGCCTCATGGACGCGCTGCAGTTCCTCCGGATCGCGGTCGTCAAAAAGAATCAGAGGGTGGAGATTGCCATCCCCGGCGTGAAAGACATTGCCGACGGGCAGGCCGTGCTTCTCTCCAACGTCCCGTACTTTTCGGAGCACCTCCGGCAGGCGTGTCCTGGGAACAGTGCCGTCGCAGACGAGATAACGGGGCCGCAAGCGGGCCACCGCCCCGAAAGCGCCGCGCCGCCCCGCCCAGAGTCGCTCTCTCTCCCCCGGGTCCCGGGCGCGCTGGAGTTCCCGGACACCGTTTTCCCGGCAGATTTTTTCTATCCGGGTCGCCTGCCGATCCAGGCCCTCCGCGGGCCCGTCCACCTCGATAATCAGCACGGCCTCCGCGTCCGTGGGATATCCGGCATGGACGGATTCCTCCACGGCCCGAATCACCAACCGGTCCATCATCTCCAGTGTGGCCGGCACGATGCCCCGGCCTATGATTGCGGAAACGGTGCTCCCCGCCGATTCGATGCTGTCATAAAGGGCGAGAAAAGTAATCACTCTCTCGGGCAGGGGCATGATGCGCAGCAGCAAACGGGTTACAATCCCCAGGGTCCCTTCCGCTCCCACCAGCAGTCCCACCAGGTCATAGCCCGGCGCATCGGGGCAGCGCCCCCCGATCCATGTCACCCGGCCTTCAGGGTCAACCCACTCCACCGCGAGGACGTGGTCGACAGTCACCCCGTATTTCAGGCAGTGGGGGCCGCCCGCGTTCTCCCCCAGGTTCCCTCCGAGGGTGGAGACCTTCTGGCTGGCAGGATCGGGAGCATAATGATACCCCAAGGGGGCCAGCGCATCCTGAAGAGCCTGGTTGTAAACGCCGGGTTCAACCAGAACGCTCCTGTTCTTGAGGTCGATATCCAGAATGCGCTTCATCCGGGAGAGGTGCAGCACAATCCCCCCGTGCAGCGGTATGGAGCCGCCGCTTAAGTTCGTGCCGGAACCCCTCACCACATAGGGTATTCCACGGGTACCGGCCAGTTCCACCACCCGCCGGACTTCCTCCGTGGATCCGGGCAAGACCACCGCGTCGGGGACGTGCTGAACCAGAGATGCATCATATCCATAGACCGACAGGTCCACGCGGGAGGAGAAACCATACTCCGGGCCGACAATATCCCGAAGCGCCGATATCAATGTGCTATCCGCCATCCGCACCCTCCTGGTGATGATCAATAAAATCATACCACGGGCCGGACCATATATCCATCGATAAAAAAATCGGGATCGCCGACATGGCAATGAAGGAAAACATCGGCGGCGATGTTTTGGGTATGACGCGGGGCCGGGCTAATTCTCCCCGTCCGGCCCGGGAGGAGATGCGGAGCCTCTTCGATGCGCCAGTGCTTCCGCGGCTGCAAACCGGACATTGTAGTCCCGATCCGACAGGAGGCTCTTTATTATGCGCAGGGATTGAAAATCCAGGGCACGGCCCAGGACGCGGGCCAGGAACCGGCGCGATGCCGCGCTCTCATCTGCGGCCAGATGGGCCATTTCTTCAATGGGCGGCAGCGCGCCCGCCCTCCATATGCCCCGTATGGCCATGGAGCGCTCTTTTCTGTGGGGGCTTTTCAGATATGCGCGCAGGGTCTTTAAAGCTTTCGGCCCCCCGATCTCTCCCAGCAGGTAAAGCAGCATGGGTGCGCGGTCGCCGTCAGAGTTCCGAAGCGCGTTTTCAATGTACTCAGCCGCAACTGACGCGTCCATGGCGCGGAATGTTTCGGTGACCGCGATCTGGGTGAACAGGTCATGCAGGTCCAGGTAGGAAAGGATGAGCGGAACGGCGCCGGGTCCACGGGCCGCTGCGGCCCGGATTGCTTCCCTGCGGACGGCCGTATCGGAGAGGTCACGCTCGAATTCGGGAAGGGTTTCGGCATATTCAGGGGTTTGCCGCGTCTCGGTCATTGCGGGCGGAGAGGACGGAAGCCGGGGGTTGTCAACCCATGAACGGGGGATCACAGGGGAAAGACCGGCAAAGTCTCCGCCGCCCCCGTACTTGCCGTCGCGCCACCAGGCGCTGTCAGTGCCGCGGCCGCGGTAGATGTCGTTTCCCTGTCCGTCCAGAAAAATTCCGATGCTTCCCGCTCCCCGGGAATCGTTGTAGGTGGCGCTGCCCTGGGTCGTCCGGCCCGCGGCGTCATACAGGTCTTCTCCCGAGACGTCCAGCAATATTCCCGCCCCCTGGGAGTTTCCCGCTCCCTGGCTGAGCCACGTGGACGCGTAAAGGTCGTTTCCCTTTTCGTCCCACAGCATGCCCACCGCGTAGTCGTGGCCGCAGCCCTGTGCCACGCCCCAGGCGGCATAGCGGTCGTCTCCGCTCATATCCACCAGCGCGCCCGCCGCGAAGTGTACGCCCGCCCCCTGCACGTACCGCCTGGCCATATAGCGGTCATTGCCCGATGCGTCCATCAAAAGGCCGATGGACAGCCAATACCCGGCACCCTGACCGAAGTAGTCGGCCAGGTATATGTCATTGCCGCCGCCGTCCACGAGGATACCGATCCCGCCCGGGGCGTAGCCGCGAATACCCATGCCGAAGCCCTGGGAAAGACTCTTGGTGAACCTGCGTTCCTCTCGAAAGTCCGGGTAGGCCTGGCCGGCCGAATATTGATCATTACCTTCCCCATCCACCGACAGGCCCGCGCCTCCCGTAAATCCAACCCCCTGGACCATCATCCCGCCCTGGAGGACATCGTTGCCCCTGGAATCCAGCAGGAGGCCCACGCCGAAACCGCCCGCGCCCTGTCCGAACGTGTCCATGACGTATCGGTCGTTACCGTCCAGGTCCGCCAGTATTCCCACGCCGATGAGGCCGCAGCCCTGGGCCATGTGCCCGGCAAAGTACCGGTCGTTTCCGGAAAGGTCCGCCAGGATGTCAATGCCCAGGACCCCCGATCCCTGTGCGGGCGCTTCCGGAGAAAAATAGGTGTCATCTCCATTCATATCGATGATTATCGAAGCGGCCGGCGTGTCAGGCATGCGCCCGCCCGGCTCTTTCCCGCGGATATAGCGATCATTGCCTCCCATGTCAACCACGATGTCGTTCCGGCGGAGACGATAGGTGTTGGCGCCCTTCCCTCCCACGATAATGCGGCCGCCGTGTGCGCGACGCCGGAAGAAAAGAACATCGCCGTCCACCGCCGGTCCGCCGGAGAATTGTTCATGGGAGGGCTGCGAGGGGAGGGGCGTGATCCCGTTTGCAAGCACGGCATCCACCTCTCGAGCCATATCCGACGCCGCCTCGAGGAGGGCTTTTCGGTCGAACCCCGCCAGGTCGCGCAGAACCTGCTCCATCCATCGCTGCTTTTCCCTGCGGGTTTTCGCCGGGCCTTCCGGATGCGGCGTATGCTGATGGAGGAGGAAATCCTGGAGTACGGTGAGCAGTTCGGTCCTCCGGCCCGGCGGGATGGCTGAGAGAAGAGCCTCCATCCTGTCAAGAGCCCGATCCGCGGCATGGACCAACCGCATGAGAGGAATTTCAGCGGACCCGGGAGGAAGGCTTTCAGGAGAGGCCTCGATACGCATTCCCAGCTCATCCGAGGCCAGAGCCAGAGCGGTGTAAAGATTGGTGCCCGGGGCGCCGAGACGGCTGTACAGTTCCCGCGCATGGCCCTGCATGGCAAAAGGGTTCGCCATGAACGCGTGAAACAGCGGGAGGGTCAGGCCGTCGGGATCCTGGACCGCAAGGTGTACCCCCAGGTCCTCTTTCCTCAACCGGAGCCGGTCGAGCAACCAGGGCAAGGCCGGTTCCACTCTTTTCTCACGGAAGATGGAGAAGGACCGCCGGGAGGTTTCCCCCCGCGGGATTGACGGGATACAACCGGACAGCAAAAGCGATGTGAGCGCGAGCACCAGGAAAACAGCGTCAGCCAAGTTTCTTGAATATCTCGTTGAGCTTTGCTTTTGCCTGTGCCGCTTCGTCAACTTTGTGGTTATGATTGCGCACATCTCCGAAAGCGAAATATTCGCATCTGTTCGCACGGTCTTTGTCTTTAACCCACTCGCTCTGGGGCTCGCGGCATTCATTATAGGAATGACGGTCATAGAAACGGCATTGTAAACAGACGTGAAGATCACTGCTGCAATAAGTGCATGTGTCTCGGAAGCCGATGCGGTTAGGCACTTTAATCTCCCGATGGCAGTAATGACAATGTTTCATGTTTTCCTCGATATATGTTTCACGGTAGGGATTGAGAATCTCCTTTCAACGTGAAAAGATTTTCCCCATGGGATTTTTGGGTCGGCCCGGATTCCATGTTTATATGGGGATGGTTTCTATCCTCGTGATGGTTCGTTCAAGAAATGCAAAATTCGCGTGTTAGAATGTTCAGGATCATGACCTGGGCTGAAAAGATAGGCATGAATTGCCGCATGTTCTCGGAAGAAGAAGAAACTGGATTCCCACTTACTGAAAAAGGAAACAAGGTCTGGCAGGGAAGGAGTTTTTCATTAGGGACGGGCATCATTACTCCCTGGCGGCCTCGACCGGCCGTCAAGGTGTCGCCCGGCAGCATCTCTGCAGGCGAGCCCGCAACCTGGAAAAGCGTTTCGATTTCCCTTTACTATTAAGTATGGCACATAATTTTTGCAGAATCAAGCATTTTTTTTATTGTGAGGCCTGTTTCGTGAAATCGGTAATGCCGTATCCGTTCATTTTGTCCCAATGAAAAACCAACTGAGCATGAAAAAAAGGACAACGACCAGGAGCACTCCCAGTCCCACGGACCTGCGGTAAAAGTTTTCGTCGTACCCCCGGCCTCTTTCCAGGAGCCGACGGATTCCGGATTCATGCCGGGGGTTGGCGGTTCCGGCCGGGGAACGCCCGAATGCTTCATTCAGCCTGATCCGCGCCCTGTACAGGGCAAGCTCGGAATCGTAAAGCGGGTCTTTGCTGATACGGGTAAGCGATGCCACCATTCCGGAGAGCTTCTCTTGCACCGTACGCCCGGGGCGGTCCAGAACATTGCTGCAGAATCCCAGGAAGATGGTCCCGAACTTCCGGTAAAACCAGTCTGTATCCAGGACAACAGTATTTTCCCTGGCGAGTTTTTTGTGCAGGAGTGCATAGCCGAGGATGGTCCCCATCAAGATTCCCATTGTCCCCACAACGTGGTCCATGCTGTATGGATGAAAGTCGACGTGATAGGGAAGGATGTCGTACAGCACTTTGGGATAGACCCCGATGAATATGCACAGAAAGGACATAAAGCCCATTCCCGCCAACATGTTCCATGTAAGCTTACGGGCCTCTCCCCTGGTTTCGCCGGTGAAAAAGACGATATGGGGGATCTTGACGCCGATACAGAGGAACGTCCCCACTGAGGCCAGCACCAGCAGCAGTTCGATGACGGGCTCGTGCTTCAAGGCCGCGCCCGCGATGACCATGCTCTTGCTGATGAACCCGTTGAAGAGCGGCACCCCTGAGATGGAGAAGGCTCCCACCATGTAAAAGATCGTGGCCAGGGGCATCCAGCGGGCCAGCCCGCCGAGTTCCGTGAACTTGCTGCGGCCGGTTACATGAATGACTGCGCCCGCGCCCATGAACAGGAGCGCTTTATACAAAATATGGGAGAACGCATGGGCTATGCTTCCGTTGACGGCCATCTCGGTGCCGAGGCCCACGCCGCAGACCATGTATCCCACCTGGCTGACGATGTGATAGGCGAGCAACCGCCGCATGTCGCTGACAACAAAGGCGAAGATGACCCCGTAGACAGCCATGATGGCCCCCATCCAGGCCAACAGCTCGACGCCGGGGAATGTCCTGGCCAGCACATAGACACCCGTCTTGGTGGTGTAAGCAGTCAGGAACACGCTGCCCGTGATGGTTCCCTCGGGGTAGGCGTCGGTGAGCCAGGCGTGGAGGGGCGGAATGGCGGCATTGAGCCCGAAGCCCAGGAGAACAAGATAAAAAGCAGAACCCGACTCGGGCCGCACAAACGCGATGGAGCCGGTGAGGGCCCACTGGATCACGATCCCCGCCAGCAGGCAGCACCCGCCGAAAACGTGTATCATCAGGTATCGAAAACCGGCTTGCAAAGAGGCCGGCTTCCTTCGGAAGACGATGAGCAATACGGAAGAGACGGCCATTATCTCCCAGAATATGAACAGGCTGAAATAGTCCCCGGAGAATACCACCCCAAGCGAACTTCCCGCATACGTCAACGCCGCCAGGTGCTCGCCCACCCCCTTGATATGCAGGGCGTAAAGGAAGGCGGCGAAGCTCATGATGACAAAAACATAACCGAAGCAGAGGCTGAGCCGGTCCACTTTGAGGAGGATTATCTCGTAGTCCATGAAGCGAACGACACCATATACGCCCGGTGAAAGGAGAAGGAGTTGGTAAAAGGCCGCTAACGGGATAAGCAACAGGTACGCCTGCCGCCATTTTCCCCTCACAACAGGGACCAGGAACGCGCCGATTATATAGATGGCTGCCGGTGGAAACGCCTCAAACATGACCATCCTTCCGATTGTTGGACAGGTGCAACAAATTCATTGCAGATTATTCAATCCGCAGTGCGAAATCAGCAATGAGAATTATCCACGATCTCCTTCTCCCGCTTCAGGGGGAGAGGGAGCTCTTGAAGTTTTGTAAACCGTCGCAATTTATGCGGAAAATGTTCTTAAAATCCCCCCTGCCCCCCCTTTTTCAAAGGGGGGAACCGTTATGGCATGATTCTGGAAAAGCAATGAGTATAAAAACCCACTTTTATGTCGCAGGCCCTGTAAAAAATCCCCCCTGCCCCCCCTTTTCCAAAGGGGGGGAACCGTTCAGCAATTCTTCTTTAAACGTTGCATTGATAATTGCTAATGTTTCATTTTGCACCGGCTTTTTATCAATCATAGTAATCCTCCCGTCGCTGCAGCCAGTGCTTTGCCAGGGCCTTGGAACCCTTTATGAGCAACAAGCAGGCGACGACACCAAAGACCGCGTCAAAACCGGGGACGTAGTGCCACCAGAAAACGGGGTGGTCCCGTGTGGTCGTGAGAAAGTCGGCGGCGATGCTGATTCCGAGAGCGACAAAGAAAATAATTTGAAGTGTTTTCACCATGTTATCCAGCTCCCAGTATGGCCTGGACCGACATTCGGGTCAAATGAAAAAGATGAAAAACAGCATTGGGGGCAATGCACAAAATGACCGACATGACGGCCGTCAGCGTCAGCGGCACCACCATGGCCGGCGAGGCGTCGTCAACCCGTGTAAACACATCCGAAGGTTTGAAGAACGCTCTGAAGACAATGGGAAAGAAGTACCCGATATTGAGCATGGCGCTGAGTAAAAGGACGACGAGAAATACCTTTTCGTGGGCTTCCAGCGTGCCCAGGCACAGGTACCACTTACTCAAAAACCCGCTGACCGGGGGAATCCCCGCCATTCCCAGCGCGCCGATGGTGAACGCGGCCATGGTAAACGGCATCTGCCTCCCTATGCCGTTCATCTGGCTGATGTTTTCAACGTGGGTCTTCACATAGATGGCGCCCGCGGTGAAAAAGAGGGTGATCTTCATGAACGCGTGAAAGCCCATGTGGAGCATGCTGCCTGTCAGCGAATTGGGCGATACCAGCGCCGCCCCCAGGATGATATACGAAAGCTGGCTGATGGTGGAATACGCCAGGCGCCGCTTGAGGTTGTCCTGCGCGAGAGCGAACATGGAGGCCACCAGGATGGTGAAGGAAACCAGGTACGCCAGCATGATCCATATATCCAGCTCCATGAGCAGCCGGGGCCCGAACACGTAACAGATGACCCGGAGGCTCCCGAACACCCCGGCCTTGACCACCGCAACGGCGTGAAGCAGGGCGCTGACAGGGGTGGGGGCGATCATGGCTGTGGGCAGCCAGGCGTGGATCGGCATGACCGCCGCTTTAGCCCCCACCCCCAGCAGGAATGTGACAAACAGGATCTGCAGTATCTCCCGGCTTCCGTGCCCGGCCAGGAACCCGCCCGGCACGAAATCCAGGCTGCCTGCCAGGGAGTATGTCCATCCAATGGAGAAGAGAAAAAACACACCGGCTGTCAGCAGGTACGTCAGGTACTTCCGGCCTGCTACTATAGCCTCCCGGCTCTCTTTGTGGATGACCAGGGGATACGTGGCTATGGTCAGCATCTCGTAAAAAATGAAAAAAGTCAGCAGGTTGCCTGCAAAAGCAAGCCCCATTGTGGCGGACAGGCAAAGTGCGAAGCTGAAAAAATACCGGGTCTGGGCGTGTTCTTTCAGCCCGCGCATGTAGCCAATAGAATAGATGGAGGTGAGAATCCACAGCCCCGATGCCACCAGCGCGAAGTACAGGCCGAAGGGGTCCACCCTGAGCTGGAGGGGGATGCCGGGGAGGATCTCCAGCAGGGTGATCTCAACCACCTGTCCTTTCATTACCGCGGGCAGAAGGGATGCGACGAGGGTAAACTTTATCAGCGCAGCAAGGATCGTCCAGAACTCGCGCAGGTTCGGGTGACGGTCCGACCTCAGGATGAGCAGCGCAGCGATCATGGACACCATGACGGCCAGAGCGGGGCGGATTGAATGAACAACTTCCATTTAACGTCTCATTTTCAATGCTTAGATAAGATAGCGGCAGATATACCTACAGTTCATCATGGTTTAAAAATTCCCCGGCACTGCGAACTGCAGCACCCCCTCGATGATTTTCCCGCTGGCCAGCCCCACGAGGATGATGGCAGCGGCCATGATCAGCGTCGGGAGCAACATCCCCGCGGGAGCCTCGCCGTTGTTGACATCCGCCTGCGGGTCCCCGCCGTCGTGGGCGTACCGGGGCTCAAAGTAGGCGTTTTCTATAACCCGGAAGAAATAGACGGCGTTCAACAGGCTGCTCACCAGGATCACCGCGGTCATGACCCACTGCCGCTCTTGAATTGTGCCCAGGATCAGATACCATTTGCTGAAAAACCCGGCAGTGGGCGGTATCCCTATCATGGAGAGGGCCGCAATGACAAAAGCCCCCATTGTCCAGGGCATTGTCCTGTGCACCCCCTGAAGGCGGAAAATATCCCTCATACCCACCCGAAGCATGAGCGAGCCCGCCACCATGAATAAACACCCCTTCATGAGGGCGTGATTCAGGATATGGAGGTATGCCCCGATAATCGCCGGACGATTTCCCAGCGCCACCCCCAGGACGATATACCCGATCTGACTGACGCTGGAATAAGCCAGCATCCTTTTCAGGTCGGACTGGGCGATGGCCAGCACCGAGCCCACGATGATGGCCACGGCGGCCATTACGCTGAGGATGGAGGCAAACGGCAGGAGTTCAAAGGAAAAACGGGGTTCATACACGGTGAACATGATCCGGATCAGGGCATACGCCCCCACCTTGGTCATAAGAGGCGCGATAAAGGCGCTTACCGCCGATGGGGCGTACGTATACGCGTCGGGCAGCCAGACGTGCAGGGGAAACAGGGCGATTTTGAGCCCCAGCCCGATCACGAAAAACGCAAAGGCCACGCGAATCACCGTCGAGTTGTACAGATCGGGCAGCAGCCGGCTTAGATCCGCCATGTTCAGGGAGCCCGTCATGATGTACAGGTAGCCGACTCCCAGAAGGTAGAAGCTCGCGCCGATGGTTCCCAGGATGATGTAATTGAAGGAGGCCATGGGCGCCCCGTCCTCCCCGACGGCGATCAGGGCGTAGGCGCTTATGGACGCGATCTCCAGGAATACGTACAGGTTGAACATGTCCCCGGTGACCACCATTCCCAGCAGCCCGGTCGCCAGCAGCAGGAAGATGCAATAAAAGTGCACGAACCGCTCCGGTATCTCGTGTTCCACACTTTTCCGGGAATAGATCGCCACCACGAGGCTGATGCTTGAGACGAGGACCGCCATGTACGCGTTGAGGTGGTCTATGACCAGCTCGATTCCCCAGGGAGGCTCCCATCCTCCCAGCCGGTAATGAATGGTGCCCTGGTGGAGCACCGCGGCCAGTACGCCCGCGGAGCAGACAAAAGAACCGGCGACGGCCGCAAGGGCGATGAAAAAGGCCGCTTCCCTCCTCCACCACCCCAGCAACGGGACAATAAAGGAGCTGATAAGGTGTATGACGACGATGAGGATGGGGAGATGATGGGGCGTCATTTTCGCATCTCCAGAATCTCGTCCTCCTCCAGGGTGCGGTACCGGTTGTAAATCATCTTCACCACCGCCAGGGCCACACCAGTGGTGCTGACCATAACCACGATGGCCGTCAGCATCAGAACGTGGGGCAGGGGGTTGACGTACTGGACGGCTTGAACAGCTTCATGATGGCCGTGATTCATGATAATGGGCACTGTGCCGCCTTTCTTTACCGCCGTAGAGATGAAGTAGAGGATGATGGCGGTCTGGAAAATGTTCATGCCGATCAGTTTCTTGATGATGTTTTTCTTTCCCATCATGGCGTAAAAACCGATCATCATAAGGACAATGTAAATCCAGTAATTGTATTTGCTAACGATGTACTCCATCGTCTTCCTCCGGGGCGGTATCGGGGCGGATCAGGTCGCCGAATATGGAGATCATGATGGCCATCACCGAGATGCCGACCCCGATCTCTATGCCCAGCATCCCCAGGTAGCGCGCCTTGACCGGGGATGCGCCCGGAAAAGGCAATATACTGTAATCCAGGTAGTTGGCGCCCAGGAGCACGCAGGCCAGCCCGATGCCTCCGTAGATGAACACGCCCAGGCTGCTGAGCAAGTCGTTGGCCTTCCGGGACATCCGCCGGCTGGTCTCCTCGGTTCCCATGGAGATAACGAGCAGGATGAAACTGGCCCCCATGATGACGCCGCCCTGGAACCCTCCCCCCGGGCTGCTGTGGCCGTGCATGATTACGTAGAGCGCATACAACTGGAGAAACGGCGCCAGGATGCGACACAGGGTCGCCACAATAACACTGTTGTATTTTATGATCATCTTTTCGTCATCTTGTCTTGTTATACTGTCTAACAAAAGAGTTTAGACAGGATTAACCCTGTCTAACACTCTTCTTCCGATTTCTTCGCAACAGCAGGATGCATGCCATGCCCGCGGTGAATATCACCGTGGTCTCGCCCAGCGTGTCATAGCCCCTGTAATCGGCGAGCACCGCTGTGACCATGTTGGGCACCGCGGTCTCTTCCATTGTCTTTTCGATATACCTGGGAGAGACGTGGCTGCCGGCGGGCGAATGAGGATACCCCCACCTGGGCATGTCAAGCGTGCTGTAGATCAACAACGCCCCCATCAGGACGGAGGTGATGAGCGCAAAGAGTTTCAATCCCTGGACCTCCTGGTTGTGTGGAACAGCGTTGCGATGAAGAAGACAGTGGAGACACCCGCCCCCACCGAAGCTTCCGTAAAGGCCACGTCCACGGAACCCATTTCAGCCCACAGCAGCGCCATGAAAAAGCTGTAGGCGCCCAGAATCATCACCGCGCTGGCAAGGTCCTTCACCGTGATGGCCGCCAGGGCGCAAATTACGACAAAAAGCAGAATCACCAGGTCCAGCTGCCAGATCATTGCTGCGCTTCCTCCGGATAGGTTATTGCCCCGCAAAAAGGCGAATTTCCGGTCCCGACTTGCATATTACCGTCGCGACTTCTTTGTCCAGGGGACGACCCCGCTGTTGATGGCCGCCCGGATTATGGCGTGGGTAGCCGTCGGGTTGGCCAGCATAAGAAAGGCGAAGATAAGAATCAGTTTCACGCTGGTGATGTTCCACCCGTTGACAATGGCGATGCCGATGAGTATGAGCTGGGCGCCGAGGGTGTCGCACTTTCCTGTGGCGTGCATGCGGGTGAATACATCGGGAAACCGCAGCAACCCCACGGTTCCGGCGAAAAAGAAAAAGAGGCCGCTCAGGATGAAAAGCACTGCGAGGACATTCATTTACTTCATCGCCTCCTTGCGCTCGAAGTACTTGGCTGCCGCCAGGGTGCTGATAAAATTCAGCAAGGCATAAGCCAGGGAGATGTCAACGAACATCTCCACCCGGCCGTAGATCATCCCGATGAGAGCCAGAATCACCACGGTCTTGGTGCCGATGACGTTGATGGCCACTATGCGGTTGAATATCTCGGGGCCGAAAACAACGCGCACCAGCGACAGCAGCACCAGAAGTGATAAGAACAGAGCCGTGCCCAGGAAAAAGGTTTGCATCTCATCGTTCCCTTTGTCTGCCGGTAACCTGTCGCCCCCTCTTATCGGGCGGATGTCAGCCCGCTAGAGGTTCGCACTGAACAACCATTTCGAAATCAGTGTTTTCCATTGCAAAATCAGCATGTTGCAGTGATATTGCTGCATGTTACGTTTTCCGTGCCGGGGCCTCTCCCTCGTGGTAAATAGCGGCCACCCTGTTCTCCATCTCCCCGCTTAGAAGGTCTTCCGCCACCTCGCGGGTCAGCGCGTGGACGAAATATTTCCCCTCACGGATGTCCACGGTGATGGTGCCGGGCGTCAGGGTGATGGAGTTCGCCAGGGTGCTGAGCGCGAGGTCGCTGCTCAGCCTGGTCTTGAACTGGATGACGGCCGGATCGATGGGCATTCGGGGATGCAGGGCCCGCTTTGCCACATGGACGTTGGCCAGTAGTATCTGATAGAACAACCAGGGGAGATAGCGCATGAATCGAAAGGCAACCCCGGTGTTTCGTCCCCATCGGAACACCGGGAACAACAGGTCGTGGGAGAAATACGCAACCAGCGCACTGCAGATCACGCCCAGCGTGATGTGGAACAGGTCATAATGTCCGGAAAGCACGAGCCACAGGGCGAAAAGAATGCAAAAAGCGGCCGAAAAAGATGATTTTTGAAACGTAGGGGATGATCTATCGCCGGTATTCTTCATGGGCTGCATGATTTCTCAACAGGATATAATAATTGAATCCTCTTGTTACGGATGGGCGGCGCTGGCTGTCGCGCAAACGGCGGGACTGTAATTTTGCCTCGAATGACGAGTAACTTGCGAATCTCAATCGCGGGGTCGGTGAGCTCCCAACAATAACCCGTCCAAAAAACGTGTGTCCTTTTTCCTGCCCGATATCTCCGCCCCACCACAGCTTCTCGCACATCACAACCGGGAGACATGTTTTCCGCGAATCGAATCTCAGCGTCCTGAAAATATGTTCTTTTCCCGGCCGCCGTTTCCATCTGATTCTGGGCTCTCACCGGAAAGGAAGCATATATCTTGATTTTAAAAATGTCAACCAATTTTTTTGGGATGATTGGGAAACGGAACGAACATGGTATCCCCCCGGTCGGGATGACGCAGGGGCGCATAGCGTTTGCGCCCCTGCATCGGAACCCCTTCACCCCGGCCCTCTCCCCCGCAAGCAGGGGTGGGGGGGGACAATAATTCATCAGTGCGAAATTATCGATCAGCAATGCAAAATGAGCGGGATAATCGGTTCTCTTACCGTGAGACGCCATTCCGTAGATACCGGCGTATCCGATCATCGGCTGTGATCTCTTCGGGCCTTTCCCGGAGGCTTTTGCTGTGGTAAAGCGCCTGATCCGCCCCCATGATGATGTTTTTCACGTTCCCGGGTCCGGCCGCATGAATACCGAAGCTCACCCCCAGCCTCACGCCGGGTATTGAGGGCTTCTCGTTCCACCGGTCGATCAAATTCTGGATTCTCTCCACCAGAATCCTCCCCTTTGACTCGTCGGCCTGGGGCATGAGAATGACGAACTCGTCCCCGCCGAAGCGGGCCACCGTATCAGATATGCGCACAGAGGTTTTGAGGAGCCCGGCGATGGTTTGAAGCACCTCGTCGCCCGTGAGGTGTCCATGAGTGTCGTTGACGGCCTTCAGCCCGTCCACGTCCATCATGACCACACAGATGGTGTGGCCGTATCGATTCACACGCTCGACTTCACGCTGGAAGACTTCGTTGAAATAGTGGCGGTTGTTCAACCCGGTGAGGGAGTCGATCATCGCCAGTTCGTGCACCTTCTGGTATAAAAACGCATTCTCCACGGCGATTCCCGTGAAAACGCCGATGGAGGAGAGAAGGAGCATGTCCATCTCGGTGAAAGCCTCCACTTTCGAGTCGGTTTCCTCAATGGCGGAATCGGATCCCGGCGCTATTTTATTGATGAGCTCAATTGCGCCCACGACCCGATTCTTTCCGGTCAGCAGGGGGACGCAGACCACCGATCTGGTGGTGAAATCCAGAAGCCGATCCACCCGTTGACTGAAGCGGGGATCTTTTCGCACATCATCCACCACCAGGGGCTTGCCGTGGAGAGAGACCCACCCGGCGACCCCCTCGCCCGGCTCCAGGCAAAACCCCACGAGCTTGCCGGCGTCCGCTCCCACCACGATCTCGAAGCTCAGTTGCCGCGTCTGTTCGTTCATCAGCAGCAAAGACCAGTGCTGGGGGTTAAAATAATCGCCTATGACCTTCATCACCCTCCGGAATACCTCTTTCGACTCCAGAGAAGAGGTCAGCACTGTGCCGATGTGGCAGAAAACACTCACCTCACGGTTTCGGGTGCTGCAATCCGGCATCGCGAAATTATCATTCATGTCTCCTCCTTTTCCTTCCTTTTACCATGAGCAGGATAATCATTGCATAAGTATTAATTACAAAAGCCGGCCCAAAATTTCCAGGGAAAAAAGGGATTACCATTCAAAGCATTTTGATAAATCCGTGAGGATTACAGGGGAAAGCCCTGAGATTGAATACCTTGCATGTGTTTCCTGCCGACAGGTAAGCAAAGTAAGCAAAGGTAAGCAAAAGTAAGCAACGAGTAAGCAAAGGTAAGCAAAAGTAAGCAACGAGTCGGCAAAGGTAAGCATCTCGTTTGAAAAAGGACACCGTGATGATACCCTTCTTGAGCCGGCCCTTCGGGCTCAGAGCTTCCGCTTCTGCTCCGTGATGCGGAAGACCCGGAACCGTTCGTCCGGCGTGGGGATCAGGGGCGGATATTTGTCATTGAGGGAGACCAGCGTGATCCGTCCTTCACGTTGGAAGAACTTCTTTATGGCCACTCCCTGCTCCGGGTCCCTGGCCAGCACTATGTCGCCGCTGTTCACTTCCCGGGCGGGCTCCACCAGCAGCAGGTCCCCCTCCCGGATATCGCCGCCCACCATGCTGTCCCCGATGGCGATCACGTAAAATGCGTTGGGATCGCGCGTGTTGGACAGTTCGTATCGGTCCGCCACTCCCACGGGATAATTGAGGTCCGTGAAATTCTCCCATCCGCCGCAGGCCGCGGAGTTGATCACGGGTATGGGGCAGTAGTCATCATCCCTTAGAAGCTGCGAAGAGGAGACGCCGAGAGCCTCGGATATTTTCTCGATGCTGGCGTAGGATATTCCCTTCCGATCGTTCTCCACCAGGGAGATGAAGTTACGGGATATCCCTGATTTCTGCTCAAGGGCCTCCTGTGTCCACCCGCGGATTCTCCGCATTTCCCTTATTCGTCTGCCTATGGTGATCATTGCAAATCCCCTGTTTCAAGCAACTGCATGTGCCGTCCCATATCCTTAGAGATGCAGAATACAATACAATTTGACTATTGTCAACACTTTTTTCGCTTATGACGAATTTTATCGTTGACATTGGGATAATATTCATCCTATAGTCAATACAGGTGAGGCGAATAAAAACCGAAAGCACGATGTTTCATCAGCCCCCACGGGCTTGACCATAGTGAGGAGTCTCCCATGCGTGTTCAGAATGTCATACCCCGGCTTCTGGCTGCCCGCGGGTGGACCATGGGGAAACTGGCCCAGCGCTCCGGGGTCGACAAGGGCC
>JAFDED010000186.1 GCA_019310535.1 Deltaproteobacteria bacterium | reverse complement strand
GACCTGGTGGCCTCAAAGGATCATGAGACGATAGCCATCGAGATCGAGACAGGCAAATCCGACATCAAGAGAAACATCAGCAAAGCTTTAAAAATCTTCCAGAGGCTTTTCATCATCACCACGAATCCAACCGCCGAAGTTCTCGCCAGGGAAATCGCCGACAAGATTGCTGGCCAGCGAAGAAAAGGAGTCGAGATCATCCCCGCGAAGGATTTGGACTGATTTTCTTTCGCTGACGTTCCTCACGACTGATTGGAAAAGCGGACGCGGGAATCGCTATACATCTGCAATATTGGGTAGTATACTGCGTGATATCGAGAGCTTATTGGGATTTCGGCAATGGTTATAGTGGAGAAAAACGAGCTGTTCTCAGTTATGCGGGAATTCAACCCCTGGTGGGAAACAGGTGCCGTTCCCGACAGCTTGCCCTGGAAACGCTCCGCCTTCGCGGAACTTCGAGACTGGATAATCGATCCGCCTTCCAGGAGGGCAGTGCTGGTAACAGGAGCACGACGGGTGGGGAAAACAACACTCCTCCGGCAGCTTATCCAGAAGCTGCTTGCAGATGGCGTCAGTCCGCGAAACATACTCTATCTCACCTTGGACCACCCCTTGTTGAAATTGTCGGGCATTGGCAACCTCCTACAAATATGGCGAGAACTGCAGCCTAATATTCAAGGGATGGAATTCCTGTTCATCGACGAGGTTCAAAACCTCACTGGATGGGAAACCTGGGTCAAGCACCAGGTGGATTTTCAGAAAGATCGACGGATCGCCATCACGGGATCGGCCATTCCCCTGAACATAAGGGAAGTCGAGTCTGGAGCAGGCCGTTGGCATACGATAAAGTTGCCGACGCTTTCTTTTTTCGAGTACTTGAAGATCCTGAATGTGAGTGTCCCTTCTATTCCGGAAGTATCATCATTGACCGCTATAAATCAGTTTAAACCGGATGAGAGGATCAGGATTACCGAATCCGGCAAGTCACTGGTCGGGTATTTCCACGAATATCTACAACGAGGCGGATTCCCGGAAACAGCCCAAATCGAGGATATTTCACTAGCGCAAAAATTATTACGCGAGGACATCATCGACAGGGTTCTCAAACGTGATATGACTGATGTATTCGGATTGCGCAACGTCTCCGAGCTCGAGCGCCTCTTCTTGTACCTTTGTTACCATGATGGCGGGATCCTTAATATCAGCCAGTTGAGCAACACTATGGAGCGCTCGAACAAGACTGTTGCTCACTATATTGATATACTTGAAGCTGCCCACCTCATCTACCGCCTAAGACCCTATGGCTACGGCAAGCAAGTACTGAAGGGACACAGCAAAGTATATCTCGCTGATCCGGCAATCTCCGGAAGCGTGTTTCTTAAGGGAAAGGGGATTCTCGAAAACGCCACCAAGCTCGGTGCCGCGGTTGAAGCGGCGTTCTTCAAGCACATATTCACTCGATATTATCAGGAAGCAATCGGGTTTTCATACTGGCGAGGCCGCGGCGATAGGGAAGTGGATATAATCGCTGAGGTGCGAGGAGAGCTAGTGGCTTTTGAAGTGAAATACCGCAATTCTCCTGTGACAAAGGGCGACCTACGAGGACTGGGAGAGTTCCACAGCAAACATAAAGGAGATCGGGCCTATGTAATAACTGGCAACGCCAACGATTTTGGGCCGATATCGATCTCAGACGACTTTTCGGCAATGAAAATACCTGCATGGCTTGCCTGTTACTGGCTAGCTCAGTCAGAGCGAAGGGTTTGACCTTTTCAGCGAACATGCCTCAACCTCAGGCTTGCCTATCACTCGCAGAAAACCACGGCCGGAGCTTGGGACAGCGGGATAATCAACTACAGCTAGTCCTTCTGCATAAAGAACTACATCCACCCTCAGCATTAGTAAACAGCCGCGATCCATTCGCGGCTTCCTTTCTGAAAGGCGTTTTCCAACGAGAAGGAACGTGGGGAGGAGCGTATCTAATTGATTGTAACTAACTGCTGTTCTCCCGGTATCGCACCCTTTCGTTATCGGCGAAGTGGTTGACACCGGTCCAAGCGGCTGCCTCGTGAATACGAGCCGTAGCGAAAATAACCGCGTCCGCCATCGGGAGCTTCGAATCATGGTCATCCGTGCGGCGGTGAGTTCTACCGTCTTTTCAAGGTAGACCACAGTTCTCCGCTGCATGGCAGCGACGGCTTCAAACGCCGAATCCTACTAGCAACGTTGCTAAAGCACACGCTTGAAAACCTCAGACAGGCAGAGAATCGGGATCAATAGAGCTTGATATCTTCCAACGCAGTAGCGTAGAAATCAGAATCCTGGTCATCCTAAAATACTCTAACCATCCGCAGAGGAATCGACCTGGTTCATTGCCTGTCATCCTCACGCGGCACATCGGTTTTGATGCCGCACAAGAAACCTCACATCTCCCTCGCGTTGCGCACTAGCACCAGTTCGATTCTGTCGCCCACAAGGAATACCTGCATCTTCTGACTGGGTTCGAGGCCCATGGTCTCCCGAATAAACACCCTGGCATGTCGGTGAAACAGTAGCAACATCTATCACCTCACCTCGTATTGATAGCTTCTTGGATGGGGGCAATGCCTTGCCCTTGATTCAAATCGGCCGCGGCCTCCGCCACGGCTTTTTTCATTCCTGGAAGGAGGTTCCCATGTCCAGAAACAAAGGGAGGGGTGTGTCTATCACGCCTCGCAAACTAAATCAGCTCGTCAAGAGCTACCTATATCGCAAGAGGCTCGCAGAGACTCTTGAGTCTCTGCAACTGGAAATCCTGGTCGCCATCCAAGAGTCCGAATGCGGTGTTGTTTTCGCCCAGGGCTTTAGCATCACGGCCGAC
>JAFDED010000185.1 GCA_019310535.1 Deltaproteobacteria bacterium | reverse complement strand
TTTTCGCTTGGAAACAAAATAGTAATCGTGATGTCCACAGCTCGGACAAACAAAGCCTTGAGGCCAGCGAAGCTCAAAAAGCCTCTTCTCACAATCTTGTTCGGTTTGATATTTCTTCTGGAATTCCAGAAGGTTTGTTTCTTGATATGGCTTTTTCATATGCCTCCTTCCCTCCTCCTGTATATTGTATGCCATAATTCAATAATCACAATATACAGTATTGGCTGAGCGAAGTCAATAGGCATAAATACCATTAACGAGGATTATCCTGTAACATATGAAGGAATCTAAAGCTACTGTACTATACCCATTACAACAACAAGAACGCAATCTTTTTCTGCCTGAGTTTTCCCCAAAATTCACGTTTGTCGACCAAAACCGAAAGGGTGGGTTTAAAAACCACCCTACACCCTGTCGGGTTTGGATAAACCCCCGCCCCTATCGACATAATACACAACCATTTTCATGCTCCGCAGATGCAGCCCCTGAATGACAATTAGAGAAAAATTATGCATGATCGGGCGGCTTACAATTGACTTCCCGCCCCCTGGTATGCTAGTAACTCTGAATGACACCTATGCTTGTTGTTGTATCAGCATCCCGATGGGAGGAAATCAGGGACTAAGAGTCCGCACCTGCAAAACACTGAGATATTCTTAGCGCCCATTACCGTGATGCAATTGTTTATAGAATATGATAAATTTTATTTATAGATAAAATTCCAGGGAGTTAGGAAACCGACTATGCCTGAGTTACGAAAAGATCCTATTTTAAGCCGGTGGGTCATCATTTCACCCGAAAGGGGAAAGCGTCCTATAGACTTCCCAGCGGCAAAGAAAAAATTTCGTGGAGGCTTTTGTCCTTTTTGCCCCGGCAATGAGAGCAAGACACCACCGGAGGTCCTTGCCTTACGTTCAACCGGCATTGAGCCAAACTCTCCTGGATGGTCTTTACGGGTGGTGCCCAATCGCTATCCTGCCCTGATGGTGGAGGGAGAACTGGTTCGCGAAGGCGAGGGGATGTACGACCGCATAAGCGGCATCGGCGCACACGAAGTCATCATCGAGACGCCTGACCACAACCAGACGTATACCTCAATGACCAACAGGGCCGTTGAAAACATTTTCCGGGCTTTTCAGGAACGCATCCGTGACCTTAAGCAAGACAATCGGTTTAAATATTTCATGATTTTTAAAAACCACGGGGAAAGTGCGGGCGCATCCCTTGAACACAGCCATTCGCAGCTCATCGCCCTCCCTATCGTGCCCAAGCGGGTCATGGAAGAAATGCAGGGCGCTCACTATCACTTCAATTACAAGGAGCGCTGCATTTTTTGCGACATCATCCGCCAGGAAATGAAGGTCGGTCAACAAGAGCGGGTGGTTTGCCACAACGACTCCTTTGTAGCTCTCGCTCCCTTTGCCTCGCGTTTTCCGTTCGAGGTGTGGATTCTTCCCCTGCGACATGTCCACCATTTTGAAAACATGCAGGATAATGACGTTGGGGAGTTGGCCGGCCTGTTTCAGGAGATCATGCAGCGGCTGGAAGGGCTCCTGGACAATCCGGACTACAACTTCATCCTGCACAATGCCCCGGTGGGCGATGCGGCCAGAGAATATTACCACTGGCATCTGGAGATATTCCCAAAGCTGACCCATGTGGCAGGTTTCGAATGGGGCTCGGGCTTTTATATCAATCCCACGCCACCGGAAATGGCCGCTCAACTGCTTCGGGATTTCGACCTCGGGGACTATCTCCAGGACCAGGCAACGTATGCTTCTGTAGGAACGCAATGAGTGACGGAGGCTGGTTGGCGGTAAGTATTCGGGCATCCACCAAGGTTTCTGACGTACTGGCCAACCGCCTGCTGGAGTTGGGTTCACCAGGGATTATCACAGAGGATACCGGAGAAGGCGCACAGCGCCTGGTCAGGGAAGAGTCCCTTGAGGAATGGCACCTTTTGGTCTGGCAGCGGCCGGCTGAGATCCTCCGGCAGTGAAACTTCCATGCCCCGATTTTTTATCCCATCTGAATCGTCTCTTCACAATCGTGTGATCCTCGCGGGCACGGACGTGCACCATATACGCAACGCGCTACGCCTCTGTCCGGGGGACACACTTACCCTGGTGACACCCCGGGGAAATGAATACCTGGCCGTCATCCGGAAGGTTGAGCAACGGGCGGTGGAGGTAGAGACTCTCGAAAAGGTGTGCGCCGCAAAAAAAGACAGCAGCCTTGAAATCGCCCTGGCCCAGGGGCTTCCCCGCAGCAGCAAAATGGACGTTGTGATACAGAAAGCCACCGAACTGGGAGTCGCCTCGATCCACCCTTTCACCTCCGCGCGCACGGTCCCCCGGCCCAATCCCACCCAACGACAGGGCCGGCTGGCCCGGTGGCGGCGCATCGCCATGGAGGCCTGCAAGCAGTGCGGCCGTACCGGCATCCCCCGAATCCATGACATACTTCCGCTGGAGGAAGTTATCCGTGCAGCGGGCGCAGCGTCCCGCAAGATCGTCCTGTGGGAGGGAGCGGCCCCTGCGTGGGACAGGGTTTTTGAGGGCACCCCCATCCCCAACCGCTTCTTCTTGCTAGTGGGGCCTGAAGGGGGGCTGGCCGAGCAGGAAGTGAAAACATGCCAGGCTGCCGGGTTCATCCCTGCGGGGCTGGGCCGGCGGATATTGCGAACAGAGACCGCAGCTCTCTGTTTTTTAGCCGTCCTCCAGTACCAACTGGGAGATATGCGTCAGCCCGAGCGGCTTTAGGATATAATTTGATTACATGAAGAGGCGGTCCTCCCGGCCGGGTTGGTGTATAATCCGGCAAGAGGAAATTAAAAGAAAGGAGGACCGCAGCTATGTTATACATTGGAATCGACCTTCA
>JAFDED010000039.1 GCA_019310535.1 Deltaproteobacteria bacterium | reverse complement strand
GGTCAGCGGCCTTCAGTTCATCGCATTCGCCCAAGAGCGCTCCCTTTCCTGCGCCACCCTCTTTGCTCACCTCGTCCTCAATCACCTCCGATCCTGCGGCGCTTCCCTGTCCCCAGACAGGTGGCAGACCGATAACGGAAGCGAGTTCATCGGCATTTGGAACGCTCGTAAAGACTTATCCTCATCCTCTCTGATCGAAAGCGTGGAGGGCATGGAGCATCACACTATCCCACCGCGCGCTCATAACTGGCAAGCCGATGTTGAGACCGTCACTGGCTGGTTGAGGATGAATTCTATGAGGTGGAACATTTTTCTCCCGCACCGACTTGCTCCATAAGGCTTCTTCTTACACCCTCGAGTTTGATCTTTCACGGAAAAACTCTTATAAAAATTACCAGACTCCCTGGCAGATTATTCACCTGCGTGATCCAACTGTCTCACCGGATATTGTAAACTTGCTCCCAGTGTGTCTAGATGAACTCCTCATCCAAAAAAAATCTTGTTATAAAACATGGGTAACACTCCTTGGAATGGAGACATTTAGATGCTAACATCTATACCACAATCTCCTGGAGAGTTACCCGATTATGAAGCTTGCCGGAGAACAGAGGGTTCGTCAAAAGCTTTACTGGTTTCGGGAGGCCTGTGAGTTGGGCAACGTCAAGCTGGCCTGCAGGCATACGGGGATCAGCCGCAAGACATACTACAAATGGTGGAGGATTCACGTGGAGTCTGGTTACAACACACAGAGGTTGGCCGATCGCTCCCGCAGGCCCCATGATCATCCCCGTACCATACGAGGCAAGTGGAAGCGCCGTATTACGCGCTTTCGCCGGAACACTGGCTATGGTCCCGCTCGCATCTGGGCTCATTTTGTGCGGAGAGGTTTTCCAATGTCCCCAGCCCCCGGGGCATTTACCAGGTATTGCGCAGGGAAGGGCTCATCTAGGCCAGATCCAAGCCATCCCGAAAAAAGCACAAGCGGCGCTACGAGATGCCCATGCCTGGGGATAGAGTTCGATGGTGTTACCCATGCTTGACATTACGACATCGTTGAGTTTATCTCCAGGGGCGACTTCAGGCTGGCTTCAGGCCAGAAGCCTGACGACACGTATGAGCGTGTGTGGTTCAATGAGCTGCTCGGGCCCGAGGAGGTAGCCTTTGAACGGGGCGTGTTCCTTCTTTTGAAGTCAAAGGCCAAGTTGCTGAAGACCGTGCTGGAACCGGGGGCTGAGCCTGAATCTACTCCTGGGCCTGAACCCCTGCCGGCAGGCAGGGCTCTGATCTCAAGATCGGCATCGAATTCTCTGTGACTGTCGAGGGGCAGCTCGCAAAGGGCCTCGAAACCGATCTCCAACAAATACTTGAAGATCTTGGCTTGACGGGACGCATACATGTCGAGTATAAGGACGAGGCTGGATAAATCGAGAAAAGACTTATGGCGAGGATGAAGGCCGATATGGAGAAAGTGGCTTGGTTGGGCCGTCTCGTGGCCGTTCAGCCCCGGATTCGCCTCACCCGCTCTTTCAATGAGCGGCATCACAGCTACCAGGGATATGTGCTTCGCGTGGACGGAACTTGCGGAGACGAGACCGGTGAGTTCCTGATCGCCGTCGGGAAGGCTGCACATGAAAGGCATCAATTTCGCGTGGGAATGGAACTCAGCGGTCTTTCGGTCCCGGTCGATGACCCGCGACTGGAGACGGCCGGATACTACAAGACGAGTCGGATCAGTATAGAAAAAAACGTGGAGGATGCTCCGCCCGAGGGTCCGCCCTTCCTCGGGGTGCCGCCTGATCTTTCGACGTACCGGGAACGCGGGCACCGACGTTTAGACACCAGGACTTACTCCGCGAGATGTACGTCATGCATCTGGGGCTGCAGGATGCCGGTCGAGATCATTGTCGACCACTGGAATCCGTCCAAGAAGAGGTACCGGTCCGAGACATTCTGCTACGGCCCGAAAAGTTGTCCCCTCTACAAGGCTGGGGCTACGCGCAAGGTGCCCGGCCGACGCGGTATGACCTGGGAGGAAGAAGACTGGGTGGACGAGGACGCCACCTCGCACAGGGGCCCGGACGATTGAAGTTACTCGTTGTAGATCGCTGAGAGAAGCCATCGAATTGGAGGAGGTCCCCTCCTCTTCTGCCACGGGGGACCGGCTCAAGAGGGCTGGGAAGCTGGGGCGGGGTAGAAGAGATGGAGAAGATCAGCGATGAGGTAATGAAAGAGGTGCTCAAGAGAGATGACAGGGAGGAATACACGCTGATTATAGACCCTGCCATCATAGAGTCGGACAAGAGAAAGGCGAAGATGATGTATTGTGGGGTCAAGGGCTACCGGCCTGTGTTTACTTCGACGCGGAGATTTCAATTCACGGAGCTGCAACTCTTTCTCGTCAACTGATCATCTGGAGCAACTGAGTGGCGTTGTGGGGTGCGTATCCCCTGGCGTCATTGTTGAAGTAAACATAGACATCACGGCCCATGGCAAGCCATTTCTGCGCACGGCGGGCATCTTCCTGAAGGGCGTCTTCTGAGTACAGGACATCATATCGGCCGCCCGGGCCATGGCGGCGGAAATAAACGAAATCACCGCCGCCGCCTTCCTCCACCATACAGGTTTTGCCATCGGCGGCTACCCGTCCCAACCCGAAATCCACAAGGACGGCCTCCATCTCTGACGTCAGCCAACTGGGGTGGCGGAACTCGAGCGCATGTCGTGGAAAGCCGGTGGCTTTCAAGAGGTGTGCAAATTGTCTCAAGATCTCCCGGTCGGCCTTGAACCCGGGCGGGAGCTGCCACAGCACCACACCCAGCTTCTCTACCAAGGTGCTGACCCTGCTCATGAACTCCCTCACCGGATCCTCACAATCCTGCAGGCGCTTGATGTGGGTGATAAACCGACTCCCCTTGACGGAGAAGCGGAAACCCTCCGGCGTCCTCTTCCGCCATCCCTCGAAATTGCTCTGCGGCGGAAGGCGGTAAAAGGTGTTGTTCAGTTCCACCGTGTTAAATCTGGTACAGTAGTGTTCCAGCCATTTGCGCTGCGAAAGACCTTCGGGATAAAACACCCCTCTCATCCAATGGCGGTATGAAAAACCGCTGCAGCCAATGTATGGCCTTGCCATAATCGCTTTCTCCAGAGGATTGTTTCTCGATGTCCCGGGCAATCGAAAAGCGGCGCTTCCTACCCCAGGACTGGCCAGTATGTCTTGAAAAAATCCCGAAGTGTCTGAACAATATGCTGGGCGGAAGGTGCGGTTATCTCCGAGAGTGCATGAATTCCCGAGACCGATGGATGATCACCGCGCATGACATGGAGCACGGAGCGGATGGAGTCGCTCAGCCCGCCGAGGTGATATCCTCCCTCCAGGATGAAGACCACCCGTCCTCCACATGTCTCTTCACCCAGCTCCAGCAACATCTTCGTCATCATGGCGTACCCTTCAGGTGTAACCCGCATCCCTCCCAGTGGGTCAAGGTGGTATGTATCAAAACCGGCCGATACCATAATCATTCCCGGTTGAAACTGACGCGCAATGGGTGCCAGGATTTCACGAAAGATGGCTGAATATTCAGCGTCTCCCGGGCCCGGGCTTAGAGGGACGTTAACGGTGGCACCGCGGCCCTCGCCGCTGCCTACCTCCTCCATTCTGCCGGAGCCGGGATAGTGGGGAAACTGATGGGTGGAAAAATAGAGAACCCGGGGATCATGGTAAAAGGAGTGCATAGTGCCGTTTCCGTGGTGGAGGTCCCAGTCCACGATGAGGACGCGGGAATGCCCCAGTTTTTTCATGGCGTGGACGGCGCCGATAGCGACATTATTGAAAATACAAAATCCCCCTGACCGATCGGCCTCGGCATGGTGGCCGGGCGGACGAACAAAGGCGAAGGCGTTGTCAACTTCGCGGGATGACACCCGATCAACTGCTTCCAGAAATCCGCCGACTGCCAGTTGTGCCGCCTCCCATGTCTGCGGGGAAGTGGAAGTGTCGGGATCGAGCCGTACCGCCCTGCCCGCCGTGGACTGAATCCTGGATATATAAGCAGGGCTGTGAATATAGAGAAGTTCCTCCTCGGTACAGAATCGCGGCGGTATCTCCACCAGCGAATCCTTCATTTCGGGCTCGTCCAGCATGGTGTAGATCGCCTGCAATCGTGAAGGGCTTTCGGGATGGTAATCGCCCATGAAATGTTCCATATACCGATTATCTCTCACTATTCCCGTCTTAGCCATGGATCACCCCTTCAACAAGGCCCGTTACGATGTGAAACTTCACCATTGAATCATTTCCATTGCAGGCAGAGAGAACCCCCTTTACCGTAAGGTTGCCAGCATGGCGCGGATACGATCGAGATTCTTCCTGGCCAAATCGAGGTTGGTTTCGGGAACTTTCGGCAGTTTGCGAGGCCCTTGCCCGGCCGGCACCTCTTTAAGAGCCCGGTCAATGTTCGAAGAATCCTGTTTGTCCCCGGGCAGGGCTGATTTCTGCCGGCCTTCTTTCTTCGAGCCCTCCGAACCTTTCGCTCCGAGACCGGATTCAAGGTGGAGGTAAGCCAGGAACAGGCTGCCCGCTGTAACGGAGAAGTCCTGGAAATTCCATCCCTGGCGCTGGATGTAATCGGCAGCCCCCTTTTGAAATATTCCCACCAAGAGCCAGACGTTGGGGTTGCGCCGGGTTCCCTCCACTTTGAAACGCGGCGCCGACTGCTTTATCCAGCGGACGTAATCGGGATAGACTTTCAAGACTCGATCCACGTCTTCCTGTGAAAGGACTTTTTGCTGTGCCCCGCCAGCAAACAGCGTAACCGGCAAGCTGCAAATCATCATCAATACAAAAATCCTGGCGACTTTCCATCGCAACATGGCCAGACCTCCATACTGTTCCATAATATTTCCGGGAAGCTGTCAAGGTGATATATTTCAGGATGAGGATACCCACAAGAGTTTCATACCATAATGATTGTAATGGAACAAATAAGGGAAAGCAAGTGGGATTGGGTGCAGTGGTCAATATATTCGTATTTCGCAGCGTGAAAGAGCTTGCAATTCTCAAAATTTTTTTGTTATTCTTTGTAAATCAAACCCTGAACGACCCGCACTGATAAAACTCACATCGAAAACATTTCTTTGGAGGTTCAATATGTCCTATGAATTTGTGGCCGTCTTTGAGAAGAAGGAAAATGCCTTTATTGCTTATGTGGAAGACATTCCAGGCATAAACCTTCAAGGCCGCACCCTTGAGGAGACACGGCAAGATCTAAAAGAGGCCATCGAGCTTGTATCGGGGGCTGCAAAGACATTGGCTGAGCGTAAGGGCATCAAAATCCGTCCGCACGGGATAGTCGGCGGACCCCGCGGCGGAAGGGCTATTGATGCTGATTTCACCAGGCACCTGGTCAGGCAGGGCTGCATATTCCATCGCAAGGGGAAAAAATACAGCGTTTTCATTCATCCGTCTTCAGGCAAAATTTCTACTGTTCCCCATTTACGAAAAATCGAAAATGCTTTGGCACAAAAAATTTGCAACGATCTGGGGATTCCGAAATCCCAATTTTTTCTTGACACCGGTTCTGAAAATCAGATAAAAACGGTGGTGAAATGAAACTCAGGGTTGCGTTGATATTAGTTGCTTTTTTTTTCCCGTCATGGTGTCCCACCGGGGCCTTCGCCGGCGAGTTGAGCCTTGAAAAAGGCGTGATATGTCTGGACGTGAGGGATAGGTTGCCCGTGGGCGAGGCCCGGGAATTTCCGCCCTCCACCGCAAAAGTTTACTGTTACACTGTTATTGCAGGTGCAAAAGGGCCAGCCCATGTCGCACACGTGTGGTATTATAGAGGGAAAAAGATGAGGGAAATGATTCTTCCAGTCAACTCCATCAGATGGCGCACATGGAGTAATAAAAACATTCTTCCCGGCCAGACAGGCCCCTGGGCAGTGGATATTGTGGACACCGCCCTTCAAAAAGTCATCGGTACCGTGCATTTTCGTATTCAATAATACGGCATATTTCAAAAGATTCGCTGGCAACGTTTGCCCGGTTGCATCTCATTATGCGGCCGAGCTGTCGCAGGAGTTTGAGGCAACGTCTGAAGCAGTCTTCGGAAAGTATGTGGGTGAGATTCTAAAGATGTGGCGTCTCTTCTTCATCCCTTTAATGTGCGGTTTTCTTTTTCTGCCCGGTGATGCCTTGGCCAAGGAAATTCCGGTCGATCTCTGGCCCCGACCGTCTCCCCATTTCGGATATTCATACCCATCCGATGAACAGATTCAGAAGGAAATGAAAAAATATGTCGGTGTCCGTTATCGACTGGGCGGCAGCACCAGAAGGGGGATGGATTGCTCGGGGTTCGTCAGGCGGATGTACGCAAATCTCTTCGGGGTTGACCTGCCTCATAAAGCATCGGTGCAATACTCATTGCCCATATTTAAAAAAATTCCCAGGAAGAGCCTTAAGACGGGCGACCTCATTTTTTTCTCCTTCCAAAAGAGAAAAAAGAGAATAAACCATGTGGGTATTTATCTTTCGAATGGACTTTTCATGCATGCAGCTCGAAGCAAAGGGGTCATCATCTCGCGCCTCAATAAATGGTATTGGAAGTCGAAAATCGTGGGAACCAGGAGACTTATAGATCGCGAATTGTGGACTGCCATGGAGGCTTTCCAGTCCATAGGCGAGGTCGGTTTTTCCCCGGGGGGAAAGACCGCTTTCCAAATGAGATATTCCTCCACCGAATACCGCCCGTTCCATTACCGGTTGGAGTCCCGCCACCTGGCCGATCTCCGCGTGGATAAGTTCCAGGCCTTTGAACTGGAATACACGAGAGAGCTATTGGACGATTTGTGGAGCTTGCAGGTAACCGCCTTCCGAGAGGCCCTTCACGCGGGAGCCATGGACGCCCATTACCCTCACCCTCTTCATTCAGGGATCTATTCGTCAGATGGAAATTTTGATTCAATCTACCGCCAGGGGATCAGATTGGCCAGCAACATCACCCCGATCCAGTGGTTGCACATCACGCCTTCCCTCACATATCTCGACTATGGGCAAGGAATTGATGAAAGCGATCTGCCAAGGAGGTCTCTCGGCTTAGAAATCAGCCTGGGCTCATTGGCCGGTGGATGGTCTTTCTCCACGGCGTTTCAATACTGCGACCAGGGCTATTTGATGTCATCGATTTTGGACCCCAGCAATGGTTGGAACGCTCTTGACATGTCCCTCACATTCCGTCATCAGTTAACCGACTACATGCAGTTCTCCCTTATAGGACAACATGTCCTGCAAGACACTACGAGCCTGGAAAGTAATGTACAACATATGGAAAGACATGCCGACCACTCCTTCTTTTTCACGCTGGATTTTTCCTACTGATCGCACTTAATGGGCAGTTCAAAAATGGTATGATAAGTATGGAACGGTATGTGCCCGGTGCGTCTGGCTGTGCGGTGGGGAAATTGAACTTGCCCGTAAAGTGTACTCCGAGACGCTTGGTGAGGCGGGACCACGCTCAAACCTTCTGACGTGCATGCAAGGTCTCCCCGCAACCCTCATCAGCCGTCTGAGGCTGCAAGGCGGCCTCCTGGGTAGGCTCGGCAAGGGGTGCGGGATGTCGCACAGTCTCCAGAATGATCTTGAGGGCATTGACCATGGGCACCGCCACAAGCATACCCAGCACCCCGAAGAAAATCCCGAATGAAATCAGCCCGCAGATGGTCGCCAGCTCGTTGACACCCACCTTTTCGCGCATGATGGTGGGAATCAGGATTTTCATTTCCACAAAGTTCAGGGCAACAACATACGCGAGAAATCCCAGCATATAAATAAGCCCGTAAGTTGCCAGAATAAATATGGCGATGACCCCTGCGCCTACCATCCACAAATAGGGAATAATGTAAATGACGGAAATAATGATGGCAAAGGTGAGCGCAAACTTTATTTGTATCAGCTTCATGGGTATATACAGAAAAGCCGCCATAATGATGCCAATTATAACCTGGGCTCGCAGCCATCGTCCGATGCCATCCTCAACGCTTCTCAGCCCCGTCCGGATCTTCTCCCGCCTTTCCGTGGGGCGGATAAACGAAAGGATATAGGTCTCAATGGCTTCGCGATCCCTGAGGAAGAAAAAAACCATCACAAACAGGATTAACGTATAGGCGATGAAAAAGCCCAGATTGAAAAAGTTCATGAACAGCCTGGGCAAATACTGGATTATCTCTTTGCTGTAATCCTGAAGCGTGGTCACAATATTGCCGATATCCCAGTACTGGATGAGAATTTGTTCGAGGAAGAAAGGAAGCCCTTGCACTTTGATCCGCGCAGTGAGAAGTTTGGTCTGGTATGTCACCAGGATGGAGAGTTGCCAGATAATGAAAAAAGCGAGAGAAAAAATCAATAGAAACACAAACATCGTGGCAAGCGACCTCCGGACCCTGATCCTTTCCAGTGCTTGCACCAGAGGCTGGATGGCGTAACTTATAAAGACTGACAGGAAAAAGAGCAATATTACGGTTTTGAGCTGGTATATGATATATGCCAGGGTGATCAACAGGATCACCAGCACTACTTTTTTGATAAAGCTTTTTTCTTCAGGGGCAAACAACATTATTTTCTCTACCTCAATGAGCTACAAAAACAGTTGCCAAAAGGCTCTCATTTGACTTTGTCTATAAAATTGTCGTGCAGAGGCTGCACCCGCTGAGCATGAAAATCATTTATAGGATTATCCTAACCGGCCAAACTTTGATGGTATTCGGGTTCCATGAGGGGTGGCCCAGACAATTTATTGTCCGGGCTGCGCAGCAGCAAAAGGCAGTACATGGCTCGTTTAATGGTTCCCGGGCGCGGGGTGCGCCGGGCAAAACATCTTGTCGCTTCACGCCCCGGACGACAAATCGTCCGAGCCACCCCGACAACATCCTTCATCTATTATTGGCGGCGATTTGACTGTAATATTGTTGATCAATATGTTGCTGATCAAAGTGGATAATTCTAATCATTTATCAGTATATTGTAGGACTTGCTATCAACCATCAATATGTGAATATGTGGCGCAACAAATTTATTTTCTAATAATAGAGATATTCTTTATGGAAAAATGGGTAAGATATATCAACATCTTGAAACATATTGTGGATATTGTCAAGTCCAAGTAACATTCCAGCATATAGACAAAAAAAGACATTGGGGGTATGATGTTATTTAGCATTCCTTTTCAGCATGTAATAAATACATCATGGAAAACCCCTAATTTTTTTTGGGCTTGAAAAATGGGTTTAAAATCGGCATAGTAAACAAGACCCCATTACGGCAACGACCACTCTGAAAGCGTTGAAACTATTCATGGAACGAACAGGTCGCAAACACATATACTTCCTTGCATTTGTTGTCATACTTTTTTGCCTTCTTCCGCGGATAGGCGAAGGGGTGGAGTATCCAAAGCCCCGCGGTGCGGTCAACGACTTTGCGGGCGCAATAACCGACAGCATCGAGAGGAAGATGGAGGCCCTTTGCCGGGAAGTATGGGACAAAACCGAAACGGCCCTGGTGGTGGTCACTGTCAACACCCTGGAAGGTATGGATCCATTCACATACACCCAGGGCCTTTACGAAAGGTGGGGCATCGGTAAAAAGGGTGTGGACAAGGGAGTCCTTTTCCTGGTAGCCCTGAAAGAGCGGCGCATGCGCATCCATACGGGCTATGGTGTGGAGGGGATACTACCCGATGGCAGGCTGGGCGAGATCCGCGACAAGTACATGATCCCCTTTTTCAAGAAAGGAGACTTCGGCGGAGGCCTCTTGAACGGGCTGACAGCCGTGGCCCTTATCGTTGCGCGAGATGCCGGCGTTGATCTCACCGGCAAGTATCCTCTTTACAAGCCGCGGGGAAGTGTCAGAAAGGTGGGAGGCGCGGGTCTCTCGGGCTTGCTCGTTCTGGTATTCCTGTTCCTTATCTTGATGCGCAGCGGGCTTTTCTTTCCATTTTTATTCCTGGGAGGTATGCGGCATCGGGGCGGCGGGTTCGGCGGCTTCAGCGGCGGGTTCGGCGGCTTTGGCGGAGGCAGCAGCGGTGGAGGCGGCGTGGGAGGAGGCTGGTAGTTGCAGAATGGAGATACGCATGCCCCATTTGCATTTTCTTCCTTTATAACTTGGACCGTATTTTTAGTTGTATGATCAGCGAGGTGAGCCTATGAAAAAGGCACCGCGGAGGCCCGATGATGTCATACCCGGCTTCGTGGCCGACTGCCAGAGGGCGTTTGGCCCTGAGCTTCTGTCTATCATCCTTTACGGCAGCGGAGCCACGGCGGACTACATACCGGGGAAGTCGGACCTCAATTTCCTGGTGGTTCTGACAGAGGACGGGATCGAACGGCTTGATGCCGCCTTTGGCCTGGTGAATCGATGGCGGAAACGTTGGGTAACTCCGCCCACATTCGTGACTCTGGAGTACGTGCATACTTCCCTGGACTCCTTTCCCGTGGAGTTCTACAACATGCAGCGGGCTTACAGGGTAATCTATGGGGAAGATGTGCTGGCGAATTTGCGCTTTAATCACGAGATGCTGAGACTCCAGGTGGAACGGGATCTGAAGGGCAAGTTGCTGTTGCTCCGACAGGCCTTCCTGGAAGCACAGGGCCGCGGCCGGAGCCTCCGAGAGGTTATCGGACCGTCGCTGTCGGCGTTCTCCTCGCTCTTTGCCGCGCTTTTGTTCCTCATGGGACGCGAGGTTCCAGGGACCAAGCGGGACATACTGCAAGAGGCCACCGGCGCCATGGAACTGCACACCAGTGTTTTCCTTCAACTCTTGGATATAAAGGAAGGCCGAAGCAAGCTCTCCGACAAAGAATTGTTGGCTCTGTTCCACTCATACTTGAAGGAGGTGCGACAGGCCGCTCTCTTCGTGGACCGCTGGGGGAAGGAAAAAACTCCGAGTGAGGAATTTCGTGGAGGCACCCAATGAGTACCGGAGTCAAAATCCTGATAGGCATCTTTGTGGCCATTGCCGTCCTGGGTTTCACTACCTATGGAAGTTACAACAGCCTGGTTGTGCTGGACGAAGGCGTCAAGAGCGCGTGGGCGGAGGTGGAGAACCAGCTCCAGCGGCGTTTCGACCTGATCCCCAATCTCGTTGAGACGGTCAAAGGGTATGCAGCCCACGAGCGGGAGGTGCTGACACAGGTAACGGAAGCGCGGGCGCGGGTGGGCGGCGCCACCACTGTGCCCGAGAAGATCGCGGCCAACAACCAACTCTCCTCAGCCCTCAGCCGCCTGCTGCTGGTGGTGGAGCGATATCCGGACCTCAAGGCCAATGTAAATTTCATCCGCCTTCAGGACGAACTGGCGGGCACAGAAAACCGCATCGCCGTGGCCCGTAAGCGCTATAATGACAGCGTCCAGTCTTACAACGTCAAGATCCGGAGATTCCCCACAAACATCTTGGCAGGGCTCTTCGGATTCCAGCGGGCTGAATTCTTCCGCCCGCCCGCAGAGGCCAAGGAAGCACCCAAAGTCAAGTTCTGACATTATGTTCTATTTCCTTTACAAACTGCTATACCACCCCGAAGGGGTGATGTCGTTTACGCGGCTTTTTTATTACATCAGCTCCCGGTCCATTTTCGCTGCTATAACTGCATTCGTCCTGGTTCTGGTGCTGGGGAGACCTATAATCAATGTTTTGTTCCGGAAGGGAGCCCGCGATCGCCAGAGAATGGACATAGAACTTTTCCCTGAGAACAAGCAGGGTACACCCCACATGGGTGGAGTGCTTATCATCCTCGGCAGCGTGGTCGCAATCCTGTTGTGGTGCAACTTGGCCGATCGTTTCGTCCAGATTCTGTTAGGGGTCGCAGTGGCTTTCGGTGGATGCGGTATTCTGGACGACCTGCTCAAGGTGGCCAGAGGCAACCCCCAGCGCGGCATGAGCAGATATCAAAAGATCGGCATGCAGGCGGTATTCGGTCTGATCTTTGGCTTGATCGTCCTGAGCGAAGGCACAACCCCGCTTCCCGGCATCCTGATCTCCAAGCTTTACATTCCGTTTTATAAGTTTCCTATCATGGATCTCCCCTTCCTGGTGTACCTTGTGTTTATCATATTGCTGGTGCTTTATGCGTCAAACGCGGTGAATCTGACCGACGGCATGGACGGGCTGGCGGTAGTTCCCGCGCTTTTCACCTTCGCCCTGTACGGCGTTTATGCTTGGATACTGGGCAACGAGAAATGGTCGGACTACTTTCTTTTCTACCTGACGGAACCGGGGGGGAATAACCTATATCTTTATACTGGGGAGGTGTCGGTCTTTTGCGCCGCACTCATCGGATCCTGCCTTGGCTTCCTGTGGTTCAACGCCTATCCGGCGGAGGTCTTTATGGGGGACACGGGCTCTCTGTACCTGGGGGGGATCATCGGTGCATTGATCGTCCTGGTGAAGCAGGAAATCCTTTTTTTCCTGGTGGGAGGAATATTTCTGTTGGAGTTTATGTCGGTGTTTATCCAGGATTACATAGGGATAAGGCTTCTGGGCAGACGAATTTTCTTCCGGGCCCCCCTCCATCACACTTTTCAACACCGCGGCCTGGCGGAGACAAAGATTGTGGTGAGATTCTGGATCATCTCGGGCATTCTGACCCTGATATCCCTGGCCACCATCAAAATCCGATAAGCACAAAGATTCCGACGGCTATAGTGAACAGTGAGCCGTCGGGGCAATAACGAATTCAAGCACATGGAAAGGAGCGCGATAAAATCGCCTTACAGGAGGAGCAATTATGTCCGGAAGGTCCTTTTTCCAAATTCCCGGCCCCACCAATGTTCCCGGGCGGGTCTTACAGGCCATGGGCCGCCCTTTGATCAATCACAGAGGGCCTGAGTTCGCCGGACTCCTGGCCGATGTAACCTCGGGTTTGAAATATGTCTATCAGACCGTTGCAGGAGAGGTGGTTGTTTTTCCCGGCTCCGGCACGGGCGGACTGGAAGCCGCCCTGGTGAACGCGGTACCCCCGGGCAGCAGGCTGGTGGGGGTGAATCAGGGGGCCTTCAGCAACCGCTGGGCCGACATGGCCCTCAAGCTTGGTTATCGTGTTGAGACAATCGAACTGGAATGGGGCGGTCCACTTCTCCCGGAACAGGTGGTTGAACCCCTGTTGCATGATGGAGATCGGGAAATCCGCGCGGTGTTGATCACTCATAACGAGACTTCAACGGGCGTAACGAATGACCTTGAGAAGATATGTCGGGCCGTTCGCGCCTCCGGGCATCCCGCACTGATTCTGGTGGATGCGGTAAGCTCCCTGGGGTGCATGGACCTGCGGTTTGACGAATGGGGGATCGACGTTGCTGTCACAGGGGCTCAAAAAGGCCTCATGTGCCCGCCCGGCCTGGCTATTGTGGCCATCAGCCCCGGGGCCGCGGAGGCAGCCAGGATGAACACCTACCCTCGGTTTTTCTGGGATATCCCGGCCGCCGTTGAACGCCTCAAGAAGGGCCAGTGCCCCTGTACGCCGGCCACCAGCCTGCTCTTTGGTCTGAGAGAGGCGCTGGTCATGATCCGTGAGGAAGGGCTCGAGCGCATCCTTGCGCGCCATGCTATGCTGGCGGAAGGCGTGCGCCGCGGAATCCTGGGCATGGGGCTCTCCCTCCTGGTCAATGGAGCGGAGGCATCCAATTCGGTGACAGCCGTTCGTGTCCCCGGGGGTGTTGATGTAAAGGCCTTCATGGGGACCGCCCGCGATAGATATCGAATTGTCCTGGGAGGCGGCCTGGGAAAGCTGGAGGGCAAAATCTTCCGCATCGGCCACATGGGCTACCTGAACGAAACGGAAGTGCTGGCCATTATCAGCGGGATAGAAATGAGCATGGCCCGCTGCGGCGCAGAAATACAACCAGGCACAGGTGTGCGGGCGTGTGAGGAGGTGTTTTTCAAGGCTGCGAGTTAGCCAAAAAATGCCTTTGTGGGTTTTGTGGTAGAAATAGAGGAATATTAGGGTTCATCCGACTAAAGCGTACTTTTTCTCATAAGTTCGTAGCATGGATATGGGCACGTGGTCTTCTCCTATAGGGTGTGGAGGACAAGTATATCATACCCTCCTGGACCATGTGTCCACTGATTTGAGTCTGGGGAAGGAAGTGGAAGGCTCCGTTGGGTGCACAAAGAGAGAGCCTTCGCTCCTTTTGCTTGTCAAGGGTCTTCGATCTCGCCGGGAGGGATTCAGTCTCCGAGGCCCAGATAAGTGATTTTGATTTGTTCGTTTTCGGCCAGTTCCTGAGATGCACCCTCGAACACGACCGTCCCCTGATCGAGGATGTAAACGCGATCGGCCAACTCCTCCGCGAGTTCGACGTTCTGCTCCACCAGGAGCATGCTGACCTGATGGTGCCTCAGCTCGCCGATCATGTCCATGACCGCATCCACGAGAACGGGGGCAAGCCCTTGGGAGGGCTCATCGAGGAGAAGGAGGTCAGGCCCTGTCATAAGGGCTCGCGCGATGGACAGCATCTGCTGTTCCCCACCGCTCAAATGCCTCCCTTTCCGGTCCTTGATCTCTCCGAGCAATGGAAAACGTTGAAACAGACTCTCCACCTGCCATCGGGAGGTAGAGCGACGAGCGATCTCAAGGTTCTCCAGACCCGTCAGGTACGAGAATATGTCCCGGGTCTCAGGAACGTATGCCACGCCCTTACCCGCAACCGTGAAAGGCTTCGCTCCCGTCAGATCCTCTCCCTTGTATAGCACCCGCCCTTCCCGTGGGGGCGTGAGCCCCATGATGCTCCGCAGGGTGGTGGTCTTGCCAGCCCCGTTGCGCCCGAGAAGCGCAACGGTCTCCTGCTCTTCCACATGAAGGGATACCGACTTTAGGATATGACTCAGGCCGTAGTAAGTATTGACGCCTTCCAACTGTAAGATCATGCCCGTCTCCCCAGGTAGGCGCGCTTAACATCCTCGTTGGTGCGGACTTCCTCGGGCTTGCCTTCGGCGATGATGGTGCCGAAGTGGAAAACGGAGATCCGCTCCGAAATAGACATTACCACAGTCATGTTATGCTCGATGAGAAGGATCGTGTAACGTTGGCCGAGATGTTGCAGCAGCTCGATCATGGACCGCAACTCACCCGAGGAGAGGCCGCTGCTGGGCTCGTCCAGGAGGAGCACAGTAGGGCCTGCGGCCAGGGTGATGGCGACTTCCAAAAGCCGCTGCTCGCCGTGGGGTAGCTCGCCCGCCGGGTGATGAGCCCGCTCTTGTAATCCCACCTCCTCCAGTGCCGCCCAGGTGGCGTCGGCGACCTCGCCAGATCGGGGCGCTTCCTTCATCAGGTGGAAGGGGTGCCGGGTGCGCACCGCATAGGCAGCCGCCCAGGCATTGTCGTACACAGAGAGGTTTGGGAAGATGTTAGTCCGCTGAAAAGAGCGGCCGATGCCCAAGTGTGCAATCTGGCTGGCCTGGAGCCGGGTGATATCCCGGTCCTGGAAAAAAATGCGCCCCGCTGTTGGGGGCAATTCGCCGCTGATGAGGTTGAAGAACGTTGTCTTCCCCGCCCCGTTGGGGCCGATGATGGAATGGAGCCGACCCCGGGCGAGGGAGAAGTCCACCCGGTCCACGGCGGTGAGCGCCCCAAATCGCTTCGTCAGTCCCTCGATTCTAATAAGGATCGGAGCGGCCTTTTCAGCGTTCATCGCTTGCCTTCCAGGTGGGTAGAGACCTCGCAAACCTGGAAAAGATCTGCAGGATCCCTCCCGGGAAAAAAAGGATGACGGCCATAAAGATGAGCCCCAAGATGAGCGGCCAGCGGTCCCACATCACGCTCAGGGAGTCCGAGAGCCAGATGAAGATGCCCGCGCCCAGCAGCGGGCCGATCATATTCCCCATGCCGCCGATGAGCGTCATGAAGACAATGTTGCCGGAGGTGGACCATTCCACCACCTCGATGGGGACATACTCGAAGAGCCCAGCGTAGAGCATCCCGGCCAGACCGGAGAAAAGGCCTGCAACCGTGAAGGCGAGGAGCTTGTAGAGCCGTATGTTGTAACCCACGGTGCTGGCCCGCGTCTCATTCTCCCGGATCAACTGGAGAACTTTCCCGAAGGGGGAGCGCACGATGCGCCCGATGATGTAATAGCACGACAGGACGACCACGACCGTGAAGATGTAATAGCTGAGATGGGGTTTCAAACTCACGAAGAGAAAGAGCGGGATGCTCAGGCCGGGTCGGCCCACCCCGCCGAGGCCGTCCTCTCCCCCAGTGAGAGAGGTCCATTCGTACGCTACGAAGTATACCATCAGATTGAATGAGAACGTAAGGAGGATGAAGTAGATGCCGCCCATCCCCCGGACACAGAAATACCCTATGATGAGGGCCGCCAGCCCACCCGCGAGGGCGCCAGCCGCCAGGGCGACGAAAACGTTGGGCTGATAGTGGACCAGGAGCAAGCCTGAGGTGTAAGCCCCTAAGCCGAAGAAGGTTGCCTGCCCGAATGACAACAGCCCCGTGTAGCCCAGCAGTAAGTTGAAGGAGACAGCGAGGATGCCGAAAATCCATATCTCGGTGGCGGTGGAATAGGACCCCACTACCAACGGCAGTAAGATGACGGCCGCAAGGAAGGCGACCGGTACCCTCCAGTTGTGCCATTTCATTTGCGGCCCTCCTCGCCGAACAGCCCCTGGGGCCGTATGAGAAGCACCACCGCCATCACGACGAAGATGCTCACCATGGAGGCTTGGGGCAAGAAGTACACGATCACGCTTTGGGAGATCCCGATGAGAAGGCCCGCCACAATCGCCCCGGGAAAATTGCCCATTCCGCCCACCACCACCACCACGAAGCACGTGGGCAGAATGTCCAGGCCCATGTCGGGGTTTGTCCCCCGCAAGGGGAGAATGAGCGCCCCGCCCAGGCCGGCCAGCCCGGCACCCAGTCCGAAGACGAAGGTGAAAAGCCGATGGATATTGATTCCCAGCGCACTCACCATCTCCTTGTTTTCGATGCCCGCCCGGATGATCGCGCCATACTTTGTCCGCTCCAAGAAGAGCCAAACCCCCAGCACGATGGCGCCCGCAAAAAAGATGAGGAAAAGACGATAGGTGGGATAATAGGTCACCCCCAAGTCGACCGCCCCGGCGAGCAGCTTGGGTGGTATCACGCTCATCCCCACCGGGCTCCAGATGAGGATGATCAACTCTCGGATAACGAGCGAGAGGGCGAAGGTGAACAGAAGCTGGGGGTAGAGCCCGGCGGCGTAGAGGGGCCGAATTCCCCATAGCTCGGAGGCCATCGCCACGCCCGCCACGAGCACGGGAGCAACCACGAGGCCTACCCAAAAGCTGGGAACCACTTGCATGACGGTGTAAGTGAGGTAAGCGCCCAAGGCATAGAGGGCGCCGTGGGCGAAATTCGGAATATCCAGCATGCCCAGGATGAAGGTGAGCCCCACGGCCATGACGACATAGGCCATGCCCAGCGTGATGCCCGTGAGTACCGGTGTTAGCAAAACCCCGATATCCATAAGGCCCTTCCTACTTTGTAGATTTCCTCGCCCGTCAACCCCCAGGGGAGCAGTTCACCGCCACCGGGGGGAGTCATCCTTTCGAAAAGATCTTTCCGCTCGCTAGGGCAACGGCCGCCCGCCATCGGTCTTGCAGCCGCGATCGCCCGGGTACTGCTTCTTAACCATTGCAAGGATTTCGGCATAGTCCTCGCTGTGCTTCATCTCATTCTTGGATTTAGCCCTCAGCAGGAGATAGGGCCGCTCCGTTTGGTGGTTCGCAGCGAGGATACGCGTACGACCGTAAAATCCCTCGTAGGTGAAGCCCTCCAGGGTGTCGATGATTTTCTCGGGATCCGAGCTGCCCGCCTTTTCGATGGCCAGCAGCACGATCCGAGTCATGGCGTAGGCCGCCGAAGGAGCGTAACCCGGGACCACCTTGTACTTCTTGCGGTAATCATTGACGTAACGGTTGGCGACGGGCGTCCCGACCGTGTAGTAGAAATTGCTCCCCAGGTAGACGCCCTCCCGCATCTCGGGTGTCAGCTCTTCAAGCTCCTCCGGGCCCGAGCTCCAGGACATGATAACGCGTGAGGTCTTGGTGAAGCCGAAGTTGAAGGCCGAGCGGACGGACTGAATGGCGTCCAGGCCGAAGTTGATCAGGCAGATCGTGTCAGGCTTCAAGGCCTTGATCTTCGACATGTAGGGGCTGAACTCCCGCTCGCCCAGTGGCTGGAGGGCATCACCCACGAACTGGATGCCGTAGTCCTTTCCGACCAGATGGAAATTATCCCGGACCGACCACCCGAAGGCGTAGTTGACTGTTATGGTGTACCATCTCTTGGCATCGGGATAGCGCTTCATGACCCCGTCGATGATGGCGTGGGCGGCCGTGTAGGCGTGGGCGGCCCACTGGAACGAGTAGCGATGGCACTTTTTCCCCGCGATGTCCTCAGTGCCGCCGCTGAAGTAGTGGAGTACCTTCCGGCGCCGGGCCACCTCGCTCACGGCCAGCGCTACACCACTGGACCAGGGTCCTATGATGGCCGATATTTTGCCCTTCTCTTTCTCGATGGCTTCCTCCACGCGCCGGATCGCCACGCCCGACTTCGTTTGCGTGTCTCGCGTGATCAAACGAATCGGGCGACCGAGAACCTGACCGCCGGCGTGTTCGATTGCCATCTTCACACCCCGCTCCATCAGCATTCCTGACTTCGCGTAAGGGCCGCTGAAAGGAAGGGCCGCCAGGATAGTCACAGGTTCGGCCGCAACTGCAACCCCTCCCCAAAGGGGACCGCAAACCAGACCGACGCACAGCGCTCCCCAGAGGCTCATTCGCAAGAAGTTGCGACGAAAAAAGTAATTTTTCATCGTCTTACCCTCCTTCGTAAACGTTGTAAAAAGTTCGAAAAGAATGTCTACCGGGGTAATCTCCCGGTATCCCTCCGCGCTGCCATAACTCCTTACTGTTTACATATACGCTATGCACCGTGTGGTCCCCGGCCTTCTATATAGTGGTCACGCTCCTCAGATGCAAACTTGCTATTCAGGACAAATTAATAATTATCCTTCCTCAGCAATTGAGCAGTTTCCAACTAAGGTGTTTGTGAATTCTTCAATGGGGAATGGGGAGAATGGGTTACCAGCGATCCGCTTCAGAATGAGTCCCCTCTGTTTGGGCACGACCTTGTCCCTTCGAGAACGGTTGAACTCCATTCGGCGTTAGTGTTTGTCGAGAACCAGTCCACAACGATCTTACAGGAATCGGACTTGCTCCCCCACTAATGGGTATGCACTGGATTGTTAAAGAGCAGTCAACAAGATTAGCAAGTTCCCTTTTCTATTCCCGGTAACTGGCCTTTTTGTAGGGTCGGACTTCACTAATATATTTAATAAACCTATTTGTCAAGCAAAAAATGGGAAACGGATGGGAAACGGAACGAACATGGTATTTCCCTGATCAAGATAAAGATCATGGGGAAGGAAGGTTGGAACGAAGTAAAGAGGTGGGAAATGAACTGTTGAGGCGGGATTTGCTTTCAGCAAATCCTATAAGCTCACCGGGCGGAAGGCCCGCGGCTCACACCAGCCGCTGATACTCGCGGGGGTCGAAAGCCTCTCTGGCGGCCTCCCCCACGAAGGTGATGAGCAATAAGGTGAAAAAGAGGGCTGCCACGGGTGAAAGCGATAGCCAGTAAGAATAGATGTTACCCATTCCCTGCTGCATGAGTTCTCCCCAACTGGGCGTAGGCGCGGGCAGGCCGAAGCCCAGGAAGTCCAGGGAGGTCAGGGCGAAGATATTCCCCACCAGCGAGAAGGGAAGGAAGGTAATAATGGGGGTGAGGGCGTTGGGCAGTATGTGCCCGAAGATGATCCGGGTATCCGTGGCCCCCAAAGCCCGCGCCGCCGGGACATAGTCCCTGGACTTCTCTCTGTAAAACTCGCCCCGCATGTAAAAAGTCATACCCATCCAGTTGAACAGGAAAAGGATGAACACCAGCCAGTGGAAGCTCGGCTTGAATATAGATGAGACGATAATGACTATGTAAAGAAAGGGCAGAGTGGCCCAGATCTCTATTAGCCTCTGGACCAGAATGTCGAACTTTCCCCCGTAATATCCCTGGAGGGCGCCGATGAAAACCCCCAGGGCGGTGGCCAGAACGGTGACCTCCAGCGAGAAGGTCATGGAGATGCGAAACCCGTATAAGAGGCGAACCAGGACATCCCTCCCCCTGTCATCGGTGCCCAGCCAGTGCTCGGAAGAGGGGGGGTGAGGGGGATTGCCCGGAAGGTCCAGCAACGTCTCGTATGGCCCGTAAGGTATGGGAGGCATTATCACCCAGTTTCCCATGCCTTCCGAGGCCAGGCGCCGCTTCAGCGCCCGGTAATTAGGCTCGGCGTTCGTTGCACCGCCGAAAAGGGATTCCGGGTAATATCGGAGAAAAGGGTAAAAATAACGGCCGTCGTATCGGACGAGTATGGCTTTGTTATTGGCAATGAGCTCGGAGCCAAGGGAAATCAGATACAGCGTGACAATGATTAACAGGGAGCCATAGCCTCGCCGGATTCTCTTGAACCGTTCCCATTTTTTTCTTACAAACGGCGATGTGCCGGTCACACCGCGCACCCCCACACGAAGCACGAAATTCGAAATCCAAAGTTCGGGACAACTCCAAACTTCGAATACTAAAACAAACTATTCTTTAAACAGCGCGGCCGCAGTGATGTATTGACATCAGTAAATCCGCGCCACACAACGGTTTAATGGTTACGCCAACACGTCAACATTTGGATGAAATATACAGATTAAATAATTTAGAATTTCGGATTTATTCACGATTGGCGATAAAATTCCTCGATGCTTTCCACCACGGCCTGCTGCTGCTCCGGCGTCAGCTCCGGATAGATGGGCAAGGCCAGGGTTTCCCGTGAGGCTTGCTCTGATGCGGGGAGATCTCCCTCGCGGTATCCGTAATTCCTGAAGCACTCCTGCAGATGCAGAGGAAGGGGATAATAAATCTCGGTGCCGATGCCCCGCTTCTTCAGGTGCTCGCGCAACGCATTCCGATCTCGGGCGCGAACAACATACTGGTTGTAAATATGGGGCCTGTACCCGTTCTTCCCGTCATCGGGCGGCCGGGCGGGAAGGACGATGTGGCCCGACTCCACCAATCCTGCTGATTGGAACAATTCGCGATATCGCTGGGCGTTGGCCCGCCGGGCTTCGTGCCACCGGTCCAGGTAAGAGAGCTTGACCCGCAGCACGGCGGCCTGCAGCGCATCGAGGCGGCTGTTCAGGCCCACGGTCGCGTGGAAGTACTTGGGGCGGCTTCCGTGGTTGCGCATGATGCGCACAATGTCGGCCAGTGCTGCATCATCTGTAACCACCATCCCTGCATCGCCCATGGCCCCCAGATTCTTACTGGGAAAAAACGAAAGGATCGCCCCCCGGCCCATGGACCCGGCCATGCGGATTGTTCCGTCCGGCATCTGGTAGTGGGAACCGATGGCCTGTGCGGCGTCCTCGATGACGGCCAGATCGTGCTCCTTTGCCATCTTCAGGATTGGAGCCATACGGGCGCACTGACCGAAAATATGCACCGGGACAATGGCCCTGAGCTTCACCCCCGGCGGCCCCCCTTCCACCAGCACTTTTTCTATGGCTTCAGGAGAAATAGTATATGTCCCCGGGTCTATATCTACGAATACGGGACGTATTCCAAGGTGGGCCGCGCTTCCTGCTGTTGAGAAAAAGGTATACGGAGTTGTTACAATGCCGTCCCCGGGGCCGATGCCCATGGCCATGAACAGCAGGATGAGAGCGTCGGAACCCGATGCTACTCCCACGGCATGAGCTACCCCCGTGTATGAGGCCGCTTCTTTTTCAAACGCATCCACCTCGGGGCCCAAAATAAATTGTTGCGTGGCCAGGACACGATCCACGGCCCGGCGTACATCCACCTCGATGGTGCGAAACTGCTCTTTCAAATCAAGCAACGGAACATTCATTTGATTCGTTTCACAAGAGTTGATGTGATATCCTTCCTTGCCTGAAGCCGCGCCTCCATCTTTTTCGCTTCCAGGATATCGGAGAACGCCCCGACCTGCACCCGGTAAAATTTACGCCCGCCCCTGGAGGGGCCCGGCTGGATGCGGACATCAAATCCGCTTTTACGCAACCGGGATGCAAATTTCTCAGCAGTGCTCTGCTTGGAGAAAGCGCCAACCTGGACGGTGTATCGGCGTACTGGGGCTGGTGATACAGCGGGTTTTCCCCGGATTTCCACAGAGGCGGCCTTGGGGGGCGGCGGCTTTTCCACGGCTGGTGCAGGTTTCTCCCGAGGAGTGACGGGCTCCGTGGCCGCAGTCTGTATTTTTTCAGCGGGCTTGGGTTCTTCCGCCCTGGACGCTGAAGTGACGACGGGTTCACCCCCGGTGGTTTGAGAAGTGGCTGCGGTTTCTGTAAGTGGTTTTTGCTCAGGGGGCGCGAGAGGGGTCGGCTTGGCAGGGGGCGCGGCGGGCACGGAAACCTCGACGGCTTTCGGTAGTTGGATTTTACCTCTCACCATTTGGGGGCTTTGGCTCTCTCCGGTTTTTCCCGGCCGCCCGGGTGGTTCCGGTTCGCGCAGCAAGGTGACCAGCAGTACAGTAAACGAGACCACCAACAAAAGGGAAAGCAGAAGCAAGGTTCTTTTACTGCCTATGTTGAATAATTTTCCCTCTGACATTTCATCCTCCCGGAATTTTTGCTGGACAACAAGGCGGTTGCAATTTTTTGCTACCCGCACCTTTGCAGGATGATCGTTCTCGGATGGCGTGCATTTTGTTTACAATTTTACCGGCTGCCTCCTCAGAAGCTCGGCCCGGAAATTTGATTTTTCCGCGACAGGTTATTTGTATGCTTCTAGGATACCGGTTGTCAAGTTTTTTTGGAACCCTCAGCCCGGGGAGAGTCCAGTACCTGTCTCACCTTGGTCGCCAGTGATTGGACGGTATAAGGTTTCTGGAGGAACACGACTCCTGGCTCCAGTAAGCCATTTTTGACTATGACGTTGTTCGTGTAACCGGAAATATAAATGACTTTCATGTCAGGTCTGGACGGCTCCAATCGTTGGGCCAGCTCTTGTCCGCTCATCTGCGGCATCACCACGTCCGTGATCATCAGGTCAATGGGGCCTTCATATTCCTGAGCACGCTGGATCGCTTCCTCCCCGTCGGACGCTTCCAGTACGGAATATCCAAGGTTCTTCAGCATGCGGCAGGTTATCCCCCTCACCACTGGCTCGTCTTCAACCAACAGGATGGTCTCATGGCCCCCTTCCAGAGAGAGAGGCTCATCGTGATTAAAAATTGCCTTTTCAGATTCCTCAACCCTCGGCAGATAAATTTTGAACGTTGTTCCCTGCCCTGGCTCGGAATAGACCCAGATATTTCCACCGCTCTGATTGACTATCCCGTACACCGTGGCAAGGCCCAGGCCGGTCCCCTTGCCTATTTCCTTGGTGGTGAAAAACGGCTCGAAGAGGTGTTCCATCACCTCCCTGGTCATCCCGCATCCGGTGTCGGTTACGGCCAGCATGATGTACTGGCCGGAGGTGACCCCCATGTGGTCTCTGGCGTATGCCTCATCAAGGATGACGGTGTCGGTCTCCAGGGTCAGTATTCCGCCCGTGGGCATGGCGTCGCGGGCGTTGACCGCAAGGTTGGCGATGATCTGCTCCACCTGCGAACGGTCGGCCTTGATCCTGCCGAGGTCGGGAGCCAGGACCGTTACGAGCTCTATATCCTCGCCTATGAGCCGCCGGAGCATCCTGTCCATATCGGCCACCACTTCGTTCAAATCCAGAACATGAGGCTCCAGCACCTGGCGCCTGCTGAAGGCAAGGAGCTGGCGAATCAGGTCTGCCGCTCGATCGGCGGCCTTTTGAATCTCCTCCATCTCTCGCCGCATGGAGTGATCCAGGTCCATCTTTATCAGCAGCAACTGGGTGTACCCCGTAATGGCAGTCAGGAGATTGTTGAAATCGTGGGCCACCCCTCCCGCCAGCCTCCCGATTGCTTCCATTTTCTGCGCCTGGCGGAACTGTTCCTCCAGCCTGTGTTCTCGGGTCTGGTCTTCAATGAGCAGGAGCACCCTTATCTCTTCTCCCTCGTTTTCCAACCCCGGGGGAAACCGCAATCCCAGTATATGAAAATTCAAGTAGAGTTCGTTTCGTTCTTCAAGTTGAAGCTTGAGGCCGCCGATTTTGACGAAACCACCTTCTGCCGCCGCCTTTTCCAGGTGTCCGGAAAGATCCTGCTGCTCCAATAATAAGGGAGACAGAACCTCGCGAATGTCCCGACCCAGGACATCCTCCTCTCTAATGCCATTAAAATCACGGTACCTCTGGTTTGCTCTCAATATCCTCAGGTCTTTTCCCAGTACCAGCACAGACATGGGAATGTTGTCCAGGATGAGCTGGTTGACCTCGTAAAGCAGGCGAATTCTTTCCTGTGCAATATATTGATCAGTGATATCTCTGGCCGTGCCTTTGACGCCAATCACCGCCCCGGAAGCATCCAGCCTGGGTGAGAGGTTCCATGACAGGCGCCTGCTCCGCCCGTCCTTGTGGAGACACCTGTTGACGTGATACAATGGCCCAGAACCCCGAAGTGCCTCCCGGTACACAGCCAGCGTGGTCTCCACATCGGCCGGCTCCAGGATATCTGCCCAGCTTCGCCCGATCAACTCATCGGGGAGGTACCCCAGGATCGATTCCAGCGCGGCGTTGGCAAAAGTCAATCTGCCCTCGAGATTCACCTCGAAAACCATATCGTCCAGGCGTTCGACAAGTTCGCGATATTTACGTTCTGAGGCTTCCATTGCCATGGCTGCCTCTTTCTGGGCCGTGATGTCCTCTGTGGTGCCCTCGATGCGCACGGTCCTGCCCTCTTCATCCCGCGCAATCCAGGCATTCATGCGGGTTGTAATAATCCTCCCGTCTTTTCTCCTGGCCTTGTGTTCAAAGCCCCTGACCGTGCCGTCTTTCTGTAACTGCTGGAGGAAGAGCTCCCGGTCTTCCGGATGGCAGTAAAGGTTGTGCGTTATATCAAGCGACAAGTGTTCCTCAAGAGTATAGCCGTAGATCTTGAGAATCGCAGGGTTAGCCATGAGCACCTTTCCCTCGGGGATGGTCTGGAATATCCCGATGCTTGCGTTCTCGAACAGGCTCCGAAACCTCTCCTCGGATTTCTGAAGTTCCCGGGTGGCGCGCCTAACCTGCCGACGGTGAAAAAAGACCCAGGCCCAGAAGATGACAATGAGAAATGCCACGGCACCGCCCGCCCAGGGCGCAATCCGGCGGACGCCCGCCCACAGGGGCTGCCCCAGAGGTGCAGTATATCGTTCCACCAGTTTGTCATGCGCTCCGGATTTGTGCAGGACATCGATGGCCTCGTTCAGCGACTCAAGCATCAACCGTCGGGACGGTTGCAGGATAAACCCAACGGGATGGTGCTGTGCGGCCGGGCCGACGGGTAGAATCTCATCCATCGCGCCCATCTGGACGATAATATATTTTCCGGCCAGGTAGCTTGACCCAACGAAGGCATCGATTTTCCCCTCTTTTAATAAACGAAACCCCTCCGGTTCGCTGGGAATCTGGATAATCTTTTCCTCGCCGGGTATGATCCCGGGCAGTTGCCCGGCCAAGCACGATGAAGCCTGTACACCCACTTTCTTTCCCTTTAGATTTTTGATGGCCTGGATGTGATCAGCCATATCTTTTCTGATCCAGAGGGTTGGTGTATGGGTCCAGTATGTGTGAGTAAAAAGGAATTGCTTTGCATATTTTGACATGTTGCAGGCAAGGAGAGCGTCGATAGTTCCAGTTTCCAGTTTCTGGAGGAGTTCCGGCAAAGGCAGCATCAGAAATCTGGGCTGGTATCCTGCGCGATGAGCCACCATGCCGGCGAACTCGATATTTATTCCCCGGGGGACACCCTTTTCATCAAGCCAGGAATAGGGAGGGAATGCACTATCAGCGCCGATGATGATGGTGAGCTGAGGGCTGGGGACGACCTTGTCATCAGTCATGCCCGGTGCTGGAGAAAGAAGCCGCGAAAAAATAGCCATCCAGATAATTATTTTCCAGTACATCGCTTTGCTCCTTGTTTAGATAAATTCCCGTACCAAGTTACGGGGAATTCCGAGTTAAAAATTCTTATATGTTTGATTTTAAATAAAATCAGCCTTTTTGTCTATATATCAGTAGTAAAAGTTGTTTACCCTTTATTTTTTCACCTGTCAATTCTGCCCGGCAAGTGTATGTCATACCGTGGGAAACCCCGTCATTTCCCTGTGGATTAACCGTGTTTGCGGTATATGATGACAGGGGCCATGTGCCCACAGGGGAACTCTGGGACAACTCGTCAGCAATGCGCGGGGAGACGGCGCTCGAATCGCTCGTATCAGGTAAATGGCCGATTATTGATTTTTTTTGCTTGCTATTGGGTTAATCAAGAATTTACTATAGAAGTGGAATAGGGGGCAATATATATTATCCCAGGAGAGGAGTATTAATCATGCCATAGCTTTAGAGAGATTTATCCGGATTACAGGCCCCGGGCTGCGTACTGCGGAATTTGACCCGGCGCGGGCGGTTCGATATCAAGGTTGGGGAAATGAAAGTCCGTCCAAAGAAAATATTCATGCTCCTTTTCCTGTTCATGATTCTTGCGGGAATTACCCTGTACCTTGAGGCGAACCGGTATAAAATCATTGAGACCTACAAAGGAGACAGGCGGATAAAGGTCAAGATCGACAGATGGACGGGCAGGCATTACCGCACCTTATACAGAGTGGATGCCGCGGAGGCGGTCCACGATTTTTCCACCAAATCGGCGCCATCCCGTGTTGCAGCACCAGTTAAGACCATCGAATCGGCTGCGGGCATGAAGCCGGCGGCCGCTGTTCTCCCGCCTCCATCCCCGACCGTACCACCGTCGAAAGCGGAAGCCCCGGCTCCGGCTGACAAAGCTTTCACAAAAAAGGCCGCCGTACCAGCGTCTGCCCCTGAGCAGCAAACGCCGCATTCCCTCCCCACTCATAAAAAGGACGAGAAAGCCACGGTCAAGCCTCCCAGCCCTAAAAGGGCCGCAATTTCGGATTGCGGTTTCCCGGTAACTTCGAGCAGCCTGATCAATCTGGCCCTCACGAGATGGTGCCGTGCGCGGCAGGACGCCAACTATAAACAAATGAGCCGGGAGGAGCGGAACGAACTTCGCTCCAGGATATGGGAAGAGACGTGCAGAAAAAGCGCCTTTGCTTCTTACTGGAAAGCACTGTCTTTCGAGCAGCGCAAGGAGTTTTCCCGGATATATTTCAAGATTGCCAGCTTATGAAGGGCAGGATATGGATGTGTATGCGGCCGGAGTCGAGGCCTTGCCCAGGGTTTCCATGAAAAAATATCGATGTAACAACAAGAGCTGCTCATCATCCCTGTCCCGCTGAGGCTTTCATAACCGGGGGGAGACCTGCGGCCCGGCCTCGATACCGCGCTGCAGGTTTTCGATGGGTTTGTCTTTTTCCCGGCATACCTCTTTCAAAACACCAACCAGCCGGATCAGGTCCCGGCCGGCCATTTCGAAGGCATGCGAGAACAGCTCAATGCGGTTCAAATATGTGCGCATGGCCAGCACCACGGCGTTATTCAGCCGCTCCCTTTGAATCCACATATAATCGTCTGTGAGCAGTTGGTGGCTTAATTGCTGAAACTCTTCCTGGTAATACCTGAAGATATGTTCCCGTCGCCGGATCTTTTCGGCGCTTGTGATATTGCTTGTGTAGAGCTTCTCCAGATCAGCAACCATCTGCTTCATCCATCGAACGAAAAGCAGATCGTCCGCCCAGCGGTTGCGGGCTGCCTGTGCCTCTTTTGATCCTTCGCCCCGAAAACGCTCCAAGAATCTGATGGCACCCATCCGGCCCAGGAATGTGGCCATCTGTTCATTGAACGCCATATTTCCCTTGACAAAGAGCGTCAAGTGCACCGATTCGTGAATCACCATGTCGGCCAGATCGTGATCCTCCATATCCAGGTAGGTGGAAAAGATGGGATCCAAAAACCATCCCAGTGTGGAATAAGCCGCCATGGGCTGAACGAAGGTGTCAAAATCGTTTTGTTCCAATTCGGCCCGTTCCTTTTCCAGCGCCTGAAGGTCAAAGAAACCCTTATACGGGAAGTGCCCCACTATGGGGAACCACCACTGCTTGCTTTCCAGCCGATCTTTTGGCGCGGCTGTCAGAATATGCGCCAGAACATCCTTATCCAGGTGGACATATTGCGAATAATTGTTCGACTGCTTGAGTCCCATTTCACGTTCCGCAAAGTTCCTGGCCTCCAGAATGAGACGGATCTTATCCTGTTGGTCTTTGCTCAGTGAGCCGTCGTTCAACACCTCTTCCACCGGGCGTTGCGAGATGATGATGCGGAATTGATGATATCCAATCCTTGCGATATAGCGTGTCTGGCATCCCGAGATCAAAAAAGAGATGATAAGGAAACTTATGATTGATTTGAGGCGAGGCATCTTGACTCTCCCCGGCGTCTTATCGGTAGTCCCCTGAATTCGGGAAAGTGCACGGGCTTTCATGATGAAACAGTTCTGTATCGCATTCACCGCATGTTTTTATGGTAGAGGAGTATCAACGCCAGGTCAATCGTAAAGAGAGTATTCCTCCGCCGAAAAATCTTTACAAACCCTGATGGAGGCTATATATATTAAGAAGAGAGGGGGAATAAACCGCGCACCTGAGACCGGACGGCAGGAGAGCGTGATACATTTACGGGCCATCGGCGTTGAGAATGAGAGGGGACATGCGCAAGATTCACATCATCGCCTGCAAGGTTATGCAGCGTGAACTGGAGTATTTTAGAGAACCCGGGACAACTTATTGTTTTCTTGAGCAGGCTCTCCATGACACACCCGATCGAATGCCCGAAGTTGTTCAGAGGGCCATCGATGATGTTGATCATGATCCGAGCTGCATCGTGTTGGGATATGGCTGCTGCTGCAACGGGGTTGTGGGTGTGTACTCCTCCCGGGCGCCTTTGGTCATACCCCGCGTGGATGATTGTATAAGCCTTTTTCTGGGCTCTTATCAGCGATACAGGCAGTTCTTTTGGCAGGAGCCGGGGACGTATTATATGACGGGCGGATGGGTTACAGAGGCCAAGGACCCGCTGGGCACATATCAAAAATACTGTCAGAAATGGGGCGAGCCCACGGCTCGATGGCTCATCAGGGAGACATTCAAAAATTACAGACGACTTATTCTGATCGATACCGGAGTATACGATATAGAGCCTTATCGCCGGCGCGCCATTGATAACGCCGAATTCCTCGGTCTTACGTATGAGGAAATTCGGGGGTCTCTGGGATTATTTGAGAAAATTTCCCGCGGCCGCTTTGATGATGAGTTCATCAGCCTGAAGCAGGGGGAGCCCGTTACCCAGTCTATGTTCCTGGCAGAGCGGTGAACCGTATACAGGGCGTCATGGTAAATAATGGAATCCGTTGCAGTGAGATGGCACCGGGGATTGTTCGGATCGTCCTTTCCCATCCCTATCCCCCATCCAATGTCTATTTTTTGAGAGGGAATCCACCTGCCCTGGTTGATTCGGGCCATCCGGGTGATCAAAGTTTCAGGGTCATGATCCAGGCCCTTCATTCACTGGGGTATGCCCCGGAAGAACTGGGCACCATTGTGTACACTCATCCCCATCGGGACCACCTTGGCGGCGGGGTGCGCCTTCAGGTACCTGGATGGATCCACCACAGGGAAGTCGAAGGGCTTGCCGACCTTTACGAAAGCTCCCGTCGAGAAATCGATTTGCGGCTGGAGCGCGCGCGGTATATCTTCGGCCATAATGGCGATCATTTTTTCTCTTCATCGGATCTGGATCGATTTATTCACTCGCAATTCGTTATGCGTGGATGCATTCCGGTGGAAGGGAGCCTTCGTGAAGGTGATGGCATCCAGTTGGGGGAGCGAACGTGGACCGTGCTGGAGGCGCCCGGCCACCATGTGCACCACATTTGCCTCTATGACCCATCAGACGGCATCCTGCTTGCAGGCGACGCGGTGATTCGAAACGTAGTTACCGTGGGGAACGACTTGCATCAATATATCGCCACGTTGAAGAGGCTTGCCCAATTGAATTGCCGCCTGATGCTTCCAGGGCACGGTGCCCCCATTGATCGTCCTTCAAAGATGATCGCCGTTCTTATTGATCTGGCCTGCCGGCGCAAGGAACTCATCCTGGAGCTTATCTCCAGGGAGCCGATGGGTGTTCCTCAAATCATGTCCGGCCTATTTGCCAGGCTGCCCAAGCATTACGCTGCATACCAGAGCATTGCAGGACAGATTCTGCAATTTCTGAAAGCTCTGAAAGCCGAAGATCGAATTGAAGAGTGCATAGAGAATGGGCGGATTACTTTTATTTACTCTCCTAACCCGGACAGTCGTAAGTAAACTCAAAGGGTTGTTGAGTGAGACGCGTTTTCATACGTAGGCGGACGCAAGCATGAAAAAAAAAGCACATGCCCGGGTTTTAACCGGCCGATCAGTTTGATTCCCATGACCGCTGTAAGAGTTCGAACAGGCGGATTAACGGAGGTTCATCGTGCCTCGGTATGTGGAGGTTGTAATATCACTAAGAGAATAATCATGCGTTGGCGTGAGGGAAGAATAAAGTTAATATATTTTTTTGGAAAGTTCATCTTGACTTCTGGCTTATGAATGGCTAATTTGGAACGAAAATTAAAATACGGCTTGTTGCATGTTGAGGAGGAGAGTTTTCTGAAAGATTTTCAATCGCCGGCCATGTGCAGCGATCTCGAGTCCTGTACGAGGAGATTATATTGAACTTTTTAATGGCATAGCCTTGTTAGTGCCAAACAGCAAGTGTTTAACGGTTAATAGAGGGCCAAAGCTGTGAGATGATCTGAGCCGTTTTCTCCAGCTCCCCTGGTATGACTGAAGAGGGATTGACAAAGAGAGTAGGATATCATCGGAAACTTTCTGCAAATCGTAACCGGACTGACGACGCAGAGGCAGATCGCTAAGTTCATGCTTTGTTGCTGAAGGAGGCTGTTACATGAAAGAGCTTATCACAATTATAGCTAAAGCGCTTGTGGACAGGCCCGAAGATGTGAGGGTCTCTAGCATCGAGGGAGAGTCCATGTCGGTCATTGAATTAAGGGTTGCGCAAGGGGATCTGGGGAAGATCATCGGCAAGCAAGGGCGTAACGCCCAGGCGATGCGCACGATTTTGAACGCTGTCAGCACCAAGCAAAGAAAGAAAGTGGTCCTGGAAATTCTGGATTGAGGGGCGCTGAGCAGCCTGACCCCGGAGCACTCAGTGGAAGGTGGACCATCGAGTGCGACCAGAAGAAGGCTATCCTTCGGCCTATGATTCTTTAGGGTGGAATTGGAAGAATTTACGAAGGGTTAATGTGAATGCGGCGAGATAGTAGATCGAGCGGCACTTTTCGCACGGCATTGACATTGTTATCCATCAACCTCCAGCCGTTTGGCTTCATTCCAGAACTTGTCCATTTCTTCCACGGTGGCCTGCTGGGGGGAAATTCCTTGCGCCCGGAGCTTTTCCTCAATGTAGTGGAACCGGCGGATGAATTTTGCAATCGACGCCCGCAGGGCCTCTTCGCTGTGGATACGAAAAGAACGGGCCAGATTTACCAGCACAAAGAGAAGATCACCTAATTCTTCCCCGATCTCATCGCGGTTCCCTTTGGATACCGCGCTTCGGACTTCCTCAAATTCTTCTTCCACCTTCTCCATCACATCGCCGGGTTTTGTCCAATCAAATCCCACCGCAGCAGCCCGCTCGGTCAGGCGGTGAGCGCGAAGGAGGGAGGGCAGGCTATTCGGCACCCCGTCAAGAACGGAAAAGCGTTCGTCTTTTTTTTCTTTAGCTTTGAGTTGGTGCCATCGATCTCGAATCTCCTGGACGTTTGCGGCCGTGGTATCACCGAACACATGCGGATGGCGGCGAATCATCTTTTCCTCAACACCGGCCATCACATTGGATATATCAAATTTCCCATCCTCAGCGGCGATTTGGGCTATAAAGATAATGAGAAACAGCAGATCGCCCAATTCCTCCCGCAGTGCCGAGGGATTCTCCTCATCCAGTGTCTGGGCTACTTCGTAAGCCTCTTCCAGTATATAAGTTTTGATGCTCCGGTTGTCCTGTTGATGGTCCCACGCGCACCCGCCAGGCCCGCGCAACCGTTCCATGATCTGGCACAACCTCTCGAAACCCTCGCTTCGATCTGATTTCATAATGAGTAGACTCTGGGAAATGGAATAGGATTAGCCTCGATGTTTGTGGGCAGTGGAATCAGCAATTGCTTGTGGACCGTAAGCCAGTGGTAATCCGGTCTCAATCGTCGAAGCTTACCATCTGCCGGAGGGCGTGAGTGATTCGTGTGACCGTAAACTACCTGGAAGATTCCCACCCCTTTATCCTCGACCCGACCCACTAGATAGACCTCCGCAAAACGTTCCTTACTTAATCCAGCCGATTGGGCCATCATGTCCATCTCTTGATTGGTCATCTGGATGAGCACAAACTTGGAGACCCCGTATTCCGAAATCCTGGTCAAGGTACGGCTCTCACTGCTTGAGACGTATACGGTGGAGATAAAAGGAAACTGTTTTAAATACTGAAATGCCACCGCCGCCGCTGTTCGCCGCCCTCCCGCGGTATAATGGAACCCGTAGTATTCAAAGAACTTTTGCTGGAGCATCTCCGCATACTTGTCACCATTTTCGTACAAGTTTTTAGAGATGTACCGCAGTTGTTTGCCCAGCATTTCCGCCGCTTCCGCGATGGACCAGTCGATCTTTACATGGAAGTGAGACAGCATAAAGCGATGCTTGGATCGGACCGAAGGATCAAGCTGAATCAACAGGGCGTAATCCACAGGAATTAACTCCTTTAGAAATGCTGGGAAAAGAGACGAATTGAAGTACCGGAGGTTCGGATAGAACTTACGGGAAAGGTAAACATCCACCAATGGGCCCAAATTTTCCTTGGTAACTTTATTGGCGTCAAAGATTCGTATATATTTTTTCACTGCTGAGGGCAAAGAGCCTTCGCAAAATATGACAAGGAATTGGTTATGCATTTCAAACTCTTTACCGCAACAGCGAGTTCGCGGCTTCAGATCTCGGCTTTCCACAAAAGGATAAGAACCGTTTTGTTCAATGAACTTGCAGTAAGACTCAATGAGGGAAAGATGGATGAGAATCCTATCCAGCTCGCCTTGCAGCACAGTGTAAAGCAAGCGACGCATCCGGTTTATCCAGCTCAACTCATTCCAATCTGCCAAAATACACCTCCTTTACCTTTGGCATAGCGCATGAATGTTTTTTTCTAAAGCCGACAGGAAAAGAATTGCACAGGGCTCAGGGTGCACCAATGGCAGGAACCCGGCTTCCCTCTTGTTATTGCCTCTTCCATTTGAGCTTGTTCAGAATAAAACCCTCCACATTTTGGCGAACACTTTCTTTGATTTGGTTCCTGATGTTCTCCAATGGAATTTCCGCCCGTGCCGCCCCTTTGTGCCCTCCGGCAATCCCGAGGGTGCCGAACGCATTGATGGCTAACTGTCCCGCGTTCTTGCGGTGCCCATCGTTGCGGAAAATGATAATGAGTTTTTCCTCGCATATTCCTGAGACCACACTCCAGGTGATCTCGGTAACGCGCATGAAAAAGTCTGCCAGCAAGACGCATATATCCGGATTCGGAACGGAACCCAGGTGGACAATCACTCGGTTGCGGTGCAGATGCAAATGGTTCAAAGCGGTAAGAAAAAAGCTTAACCACTGCCTTTTGATCTCCGAGAACTCTATTTTGCGCACTATGTTGATATTAGCGAAATGGAAAAGGTAGCGGAATGCCCGAACATCGGCCTCGGTGGCATCCCGTTCAAAATTGGCTGTATCGGATTTGATAGCATACAGCAGGGCCGTAGCGATGCGTGAGGAGGGGACGATTCGCGCCGCCTGCAAGTATTCTGTCATCATCGAAGCGACGGCCCCGAAAATGGGCCGGATGTCCTTGAATGGAGCCTTAACAGAATTTGTGATGGGATGATGATCGATGATTACGTGGTAATCCAGTTTCTGGAACTCCTCGTGATGGGAAGGCTGCGAGTCTATCAGGGCGTGTTTTGTGAATTCGGATAGATTAACGTTCTCCAGGGGTTCCATCTTAACCCTCAGGAGCCTGATCATGGCCTGGTTCTCCAGCCGGGTAATTTTACCCACGTAAGCCAGCGTGATAATGTGAACCCTTTTCCAGAGTAATCGCTTGAGAGCAAGAGCCGAGGCGATGGAGTCAGGGTCCGGGTTTATTATGATCAGGAGGCGATCATCCCCTTTGAAAAGTTCCCATAGCTTGTTGATTCGCTCCTGATGTATGGATGAAAATCCGGGAGGCAGACGTTTGGCCATGGCATGACCTTTCTGAATTAACTCACGCTGCGTATCGCTCTTCACTCATATCCAGTTCTAAGAAGATGTTCGGAGATCCAGCGGATATCTCGTTGTACTTCAAATTTTTCCAGACTGCCGAAAGGTCTAAAAGATATATCCATATATAGTTTCTGACGGTCAATTTCCTTGAAGGGTCAGTTCAGTGTGTATAGAGTTTCATAAGGTGGTATCTTTCGAGGGGAACCCGGCTTTTTCCTGAATATAATCACGATATAACACATGTGCCCCCCAAATCAGTGATTGAAAATACTTTTTTCTCTTAGACTTACGGTTCACCCGTCGATTTTTATAAATTATACTAAATTTAAAGAGATTGATCAATGAATTTCCTGACGGGCTTTCTCCAAAATTTTATGTTAATTTACCAAAATACTTTTGATTTTAAGAGCATAAAGCAATCCAAAAGTGGAAAAGGTTTTTCGAATATGGCTTTTTTTAGTGTATTTTTCCCAAACAGAACACTTATTTAAAAACGCTGCTCATAAAAGATGTTTAGGAAAAAATGTTGCGTGCTATGGAAAGCAGGCAGAAAAAGGGCTAGCCCGCCTTGCCGCGCAAGCGGCTGGGTGGGTGCCGAAGGCACAGGAGAAATATGATGAGAGCTTGCAATGGTTCCCCTGTGCTTCGCACACACCCGGCCTTTACTGCGTTCCGGCAAGGTGGGATGCCCCAAAAAAATTTTTAGTGATTATCTCGGAGACAAGTCTCCCAATCTTTTCTTTCCTCGTATTTTTTTTGGAGAACTCCTGATTTTCCGGCGGGCGATATAAGATAGTAATTTGTCTATTGACAAAGTATTATGCAGCAAGCTACAGTATATTAAAATTTTATGGATATGGGACGTATGGTGCGGGTGAAATCGGCCAACATATGATTGATCTCAATGTCTTTTTTCACACATGGTAATGCGAAAGGGGAAAAGGGTGTATGTAGGGCATGCGCTGAGTTTGCATGTGCTGACTTGCATCAGGCATCATTTATTTAAAATACGGGGTTACAGGTTATGGCCATGATTGAAGTTAAAATAGCCGGACTTGTTCAGGATAAATTCAATCATAATTTATGGGTTGTCCTTCTGGAAGATGAAGACAACAAGAGAGTTCTCCCCATTTGGATCGGCACTTTTGAGGCCAACGCCATCGCCATGGAATTATCCAGCCAGGTGACACCGCGACCGATGACCCACGATCTGATCAAGAATATTCTTGGCTCCCTGGATGTGCAGGTAGATTGGGTGGCTGTCAACGACATTCGCGACAACACGTATTATGCAATTATCATGCTGCGCCAGAACGGAAAAGAATTTGCCATTGACGCTCGTCCCAGCGATTCAATTGCCATCGCTTTGCGCTGTAAAGTGCCTATTCTGGTTTCCGAACAGGTGATCGAAAAGAAAGCAGCCATTGATATTTCTCTCCCTAAAAAAGAGGAAGAGGGGGATGATTGGATCGATCAATTGGTGGAAGATATCCAGACTTCACCTACCAAGCCCGGGGAAGAGGATAACCCGGAGGATAAGTAATAATTTGTTCACACTGAAAAATGTGGCTGGAAAGCCTCAATTCTGCGTTGTTTAAGTAAAATAATTTTAAAAAATTGACATTTTTCTCTTGACAATTGATATAAAGGTGATCTA
>JAFDED010000184.1 GCA_019310535.1 Deltaproteobacteria bacterium | reverse complement strand
CCAACTGTCTCACCGGATATTGTAAACTTGCCCCCGGTGTTTCTAGATGAACTCCTCATCCAACACATAGACAAAAAAAGACAAGGGGGGTATGATGTTATTCCGTATCCCTAATTATCAAGGTTGTTTAATGCACTATGATTATGTCACCCCTGTTTGAACTCTCTACATGATAATCGGTTCTTTACAAGGATGTGTTCGATGGAAAGAGAAGTTACCTTGGTGGATAGTATTTAATGGAGAGCATCGAGATATCAAGCCTGTGGTTGGTGTAGTCATTATTGAACGGCATGGATCACGGGCATGCTGCCATTCTGCGTATCTCCTCGCATACCCACTGTATCAGGGCACCATCATCCGGTGCTGAGAGGTCGATATTCGCTGCGGAAACGGAAATTACCCGCCTTCCGGGGTTCTCCTCATCCAAGCACGAAGTAGGACAGCCATTGAGTCGAATTTCAACGTCGGCTGCTGATGGATCGGATACCAGAACATGCCCGCTTCTGCAGAGAAAGTCGCGAATTCGCAGGGAGAGCCTATCCATATCGTATGTGGCATTGCAGTTTCCGCAAAACAGAATATTAAAATACATGCCTGAGCTTATACCTGCATACTAACCCTGCCAGCATTGTAGGAAATTTCAAATTTTATTCAACATCCTTGATGCCTGCCAGGCGCCGCGCCAGCTTTTTTTTCTGCTCCAGGTTACCCAGCCTTAAGTACATGATCCGCTGAGCCTGCGGCGATCCTGCTCCATGCATGGATTCCGCCAAAGCGGTGCCCCCCGTCATGTTCTCGATTAGCCGTAATATCCGGATGCGTTCTTCGGTTGGGACGTCCTTTACGCCTTTAAAATATTTTTCCACATACCTGCCTACGGTTCGGCTGTGCAGATCCTGCTCCGAGGGAAGCGTGGCGATGACGCCACCGGCCAGATCGTGTCCCAAACGGCCCAATTCGTAAATGACGCGAGTGATGTTATGCTTGCACGCATTAGCCAGAAGCGGGTCGGCGTAATAGGCCCCTGAGGGCGTGCGATATCCCTGCGCTGAGCAGGCCACGGAACAGGCGTAAACTGTCTCAGTCAGGTGAATCATTTCGGCGATCTTGTCCCGCACATGGGAAGCCCCGGCAACGCCGATTTGCTCCACGGCAAGGGCACAGGCTCCAATGAGGACATCAGCCAGCCCTCCTTTGCAGGCCCCGTAGTTCTGCCGATGGTAGGTGGCAAAGCGTTCAACCAAAAGCCCGGAAAAGTCGCATTCGCCGCACATGAAAACGCGCTCCCAAGGGACGAAAACGTCTTCAAACACCACAAGGGCCTCCCCCCCGACCAAGGAGAAGCGTGCGTTGCCGATGTCGATTTCGCCCTGCATCTTTCGATCGTCGTTGGTTTGCCGCCCAAAGATCATGATTACTCCCGGTGCGTCGGCAGGCACCGCTACGGCGACGGCGAAATCTTTATCCCGCTCCCTGAGCGTGATCGTGGGCAATACCAGTATCTCATGAGAATTTACAGCCCCCGTCTGGTGGGCCTTGGCCCCACGGATGACGATGCCATCATCGCGGCGATCCACCACATGAACATAGAGGTCCGGATCATCCTGTGCGGACGGAGCCAGGCTTCGATCTCCTTTGACATCCGTCATAGCCCCGACCACCATGACGTTGCGGTCCTGGACCTCCTGAAGGAAATCGCGAAATTTCTTGTGGTAACCTGTGCCGTGCTTCTGATCCATCTCGAACGTGACTGAGTACAGCGCATTGAGCCCATCCAGTCCCACGCATCTCTGGTAACAGCTCCCCGTCTTATGGCTAAGAAGGCGAAGCATGCGGACCTTTTTTAAAAGATCGTCGATACTCTGATGGATGTGCGTAAATCGATTGATCTCGTGCCCCGTGAGGTGGGAAGCGGCCGTCATCAACTCGCGGTGCATGGGATCACGGGCCAGTTCGTATGTCATGGCTGCCGCATTGATGTGGGGAATAATTGCCGGATGCTCGGTAACATCGGCAACACGATCTCCCCGATAATATACCTGATGGTCCAATTCTTTAAGGCTCTGGATATAGTCCTCCTGGGTCTCTATCTTTTCTTTTTTCATGACCGTCTCCGCTTTTTTAAAGTTATGTTCTGTATTTAAAATACCGCCACACAATAAAAATCGCCAGCAGGCTGACGGCAATGCCGGCTGTGAGCGCGGAATATCGGTGAAACACGGCTACCACTTGCTCCCAATTTGTTCCGGCGGTATACCCCACGTAGGTCAGCAATCCATTCCACAACAAGATACTGACAGTGGAATAGACGAGCACTGAGGGCAGGCTCATGGCGGAAAGCCCCGCAGCGATGAAAAAAAACGGACGGAAACCCGGCATAAATCGATTCAGCACAATAATGGCCCCACCGTATCGGTCAAACCACCGCTCCAGCCTCATGAGGCGGCGGCGAGACAGGAATCTGCGCTCCTTCTCCATGAAATATTTTCTGCCTTTCCTGAAAAATAGATAATACAGGCTCAGCGATCCAACCAGGCTCCCGGCCGAGGATACAATCCACACCATCAGCAAACTAAAACCACCGAGGCCGGAAAAAAACGCACCAAACAAGACAACGGCATCCCCTGGAAATGGAGGAAACAGGTATTCGGTCACCGACGCGGCGAATATGATTACAATCACGGCCCAGTAGTTCCCCGCGCCGATATATTCGATTGCCCACTGCTGCATGAGCGGGTTTTATCCTCTCCGATACAGGGCGGCTTTTACGCCGGCAGGTTTGCGCTTTGAGCTCTTGGAGTCAACGTACTGCAAGGGGTACAGACTATCTTTATTCGGCATACCGGTAACCAACGTGTTGGCCCAGTGGGCCGGGCCGTTGGGTTTGTGGAAAACCTTGTCGAAGTAGTGAAGGTACAGATTAGAGAGCAGAGGCGAAATCACGCCGCCCTGAGGTGTGCCCTTC
>JAFDED010000038.1 GCA_019310535.1 Deltaproteobacteria bacterium | reverse complement strand
GCAAATCCTCTCTTATTGTTGCCTCTGCACCCATTGCTGTATTTCCTTCCATCCTTCCTTACCCATAACTTTTATCCTGACCAGGGGGATACCATGTTCGTTCCGTTTCCCATTATCAAGGTGAATTTTTTTTCTTGACATAGGCATTTTTTATGCTCAAAATAAAGCACACTTATACAGAATGATTTGTTATGCCTTTGCTTTATCGGGTTGCTGGGATCGATAAGTGCTCTCATTTAGTAGCTCTAAATTAAATCACTGAAGCGCGCAAAAGAACCCTCATTATCCGGTGATCTGCATCCGAATCTGCCAGCAAACATCACTTGCTTCAGACGTTGAAAAAAGGTCCCCTTTCCCCGTATTTCAGCCGTTAAGAAATAACTGGATAATATCCCCACCGCTCAAATTCAAGGTTTGAGAAAAGTTGTTGCCGTTGAAAGAGGCATGAAAAACCTTCTTAAAATTTGACACGTGTGGCTGGATAAAAAGTAATTGTCATGTAGGGCTGCACCCGCAGAGCATGAAAATGATCGGGCGGCTGTACGGGTTAACTGCATAACCATATAATAATATTACTTTTAAATTATTATTCACAATATCTCTAACTTCTATTTTCTACCTAGACTCTTAGTAAAGCTAATGCTTTGGAGAAATGGGGACTCACAGCTTTCATTCCTACAGCCTCACAAAATTTTCAATCATTGACAATTACTGGTTCAGTTGAAAAAAAATTGGTGAGTATCGATAAGGTAGGGTTAGATGTATTAAGCGCGCATTGGGTGAACCGTTAGCCACATATCCAAGCGGAGGAGAGTTATTACGTTTCCTTGCAGAGTGTCATAGAGGCCATCATTTCAGCGAAAAAGAGGGCTTTTTGCCCGTGCATCCGGGTTCTGCCGGGAAAAGTCGGAAAAACATATCTATGGAGTTATGAGATGAGACAAAAATACCAATTCTAAAGGAAGCGAGCGCAATGAAAAAGAGAATGTTATTTTTGGTTTTATTGTCAGTCTTTGTCGCGACCAGCCTTTATACATTTACAGCTTCTGCTGTGGTCCGTCTGAAGTGGGGGGCGACAAGCGTCAGGTCAAACGGGTACGGCATTTGTGTAATACTTGCAAAGGCTGTTAACCAGGCTTATCGCAAGGAGATCCAGATGACGGTCGTGGAGACCGGGGGCTGGGTGGGTTTGTCTTGTCCTCTACACGTTTTTACTTGGCGCATGGCATCCGGTTCTACAGGGTGCCATTTTTTTAAGCATTGGACTGGCCCTGGTTTTTCTCATCTATCCGCTGAGCAGTGAACGGTTGCTTTCAAGGTCTTCATGCCTCCTAGACAGAGTCCTCTTTGGAAAAAAGGATTCTCCGGCGGTGCTTGATGTTTTCCTGATGATCGCCAGTATCGTCGTTTGTATTTACGTCCTTTATAACTGGGAGGAAATCGCCAAGCAGCGGTGGATGTATAAATCATACGAACTCGTTTTCAGTGCCATTCTGGCAATCCTTCTCTTGGAGGGTACCAGACGAACCACGGGAAACATCATACCCATTTTGGTATCCACTTTCCTGATTTATGCACTTTTCGGGCATTTTATTCCCGGCTTTTTCGGCCATCCCGGCTTTTCGCTCATAGAAATCCTTTACCATTTTTATATGATGACTGAAGGATATTGGGGATTGCTGACCGATTTAACAAGTCGTGTGATTGCTGTCTTCCTTATCCTTGGGCCGGTTTTGCTCGCGACAGGAGTCGGCAAAACATTTATGGATCTGGCACGATTTTTCGGAGGGCGGGTTCAGGGCGGTGCCGGGCTAATTGCCGTCTTATCCAGTGCCTTTTTTGGAATGCTCTCCGGCTCGGCTGTAGCCAATGTGGCAACTACGGGCACCTTCACCATCCCCACCATGAAAGGGCTGGGCTATAAAAACGAATTAGCCGGGGCCATCGAGGCTTCCGCTTCCTGCGGTGGACAAATTATGCCACCGATCATGGGGGTTGGAGCCTTTGTAATGGCTGAGATTCTTGGCATTCCCTACCTTTACGTGGTCGTAGCCGCCATCATTCCCGCCCTCATTTACTTCTTTGGGGTGGGTTGCGGTGTCTATTTTTTTGCCAAAAAGCTTGGGCTGGGCAAACTGCCGGCAGAACTCGTCCCCAAAGCAAAGGACATATTCTCGCTGCATAATATGGTGGGTTTCTCCATTCCAATCGGCATTCTTCTCTATCTTCTTATCCGGCTCATGCCGCCTCAGATGGCTGCCGGCTGGGCGCTGATGGCGACCGTGGTCGTATTTTTGCTGATGGGTGGCCCGCTATCATCCAAGGAGATTCGGGAACGAATCAAGACCTTAGGTAAGGCCTTTTTCTCAGGAACGACTACCGCCTTAACCTATCTGATGGTCATGGCGGTTTGTGTTCAAATGGCCGTTTCGTTGATTTCCTTAACTGGCTTGGCGGTTAAGATGTCTGAAGTCATTTTAGGCTTAGCCGGCTTTAATATTATGTTCGCCCTCATCGCAACAATGTTCACCACCATGTTGCTGGGCATGGGCATGCCGACTACCGCGGCATATATCATATCCGGTGCAGTGCTGGGAACAGCGTTGATTGGCCTGGGAATTCCAGGATTAGCCGGGCATTTGTTTATCTTCTATTTCGCCGTACTGGCAAATCTCAGCCCGCCGGTTTGTGTCGCAATATATACTGCTGTAACCATTGCCGGCGGCAACTGGTTGCGCATGGCAGTCAAAGCTATGGGCCTGTGTATTGCCGCTTATCTTTTGCCCTATTTCTTCGTCTTCCACTCTGCGTTGTTGATGAAGGGAGACCTTTCCGTTGTGCTTATGACAAGCTTCACCGCGGCTGTTGGGACACTCTTTTTATCAACGGCCGTGGCGGGGTTTTTCCAGAAACCCTCCACCATACTGGAGCGCCTTCTTTTTGCGGCCGGCGGAAGCTTTTTGCTTTACCCGAGTGTGACCACCGATGGGCTCGGGTTGGTTATGGTCGTTTTGGGCTGGGTGAGCCAAATGTACCTGCCCTCTTTTCCCCTGTTGGGCAGCAGGCTGGAAATCGAGGTCGCAAAAAGTGATCCTCAAAAGAGCGATTGATGGATACACGGTATGATTGCACTGTTTGTTTTGAATAGAGGTCTCTTTTAGATTGGATACGCCTTTCGTCTTACTCCATTTGAAGTTCTCAAGATATTCCTGTCGAATCGAGAAGGCCTGTCCGGACGTGGGTGGGTATACTGAAGGAGTTCTTTCCTCATGGCTTGGCATGTCGGGGATTGAGCTTCAAGAGCTGCGGCAATCAAAGATGACTTAAGGTTTAAGGACTTTTAATCTTCTTAGAAAAAGGTGAGTTCCATGCGATTGGAAGGAAAAGTGGCTATAATAACCGGAGCGGGAAGTGGCATCGGCCGGGCGACCTCTCTTATGTTTGCTAAAGAAGGGGCCAGGGTTGTCGCTGCAGGACGCAGATCAGAGCCTATCAGCCAGGTTGTTGATCTAATCACCGCGGAAGGAGGAGAGGCAATCTATCATCAAGCCGATGTCATGAAGGTTGATCAGATCAAAGCTTTAGTAGAAAAGACCCTGTCTGCTTATGGGAAGCTAGACGTTGTTTTTGCAAACGCGGGGATTAATCCTTCCAGGACTACCATACTTGACACCACAGAAAAAAATTGGCAAAAAACCCTGGATACAAATTTGACGGGGGTTTTTTTGACCTGCAAATACAGTATCCCTCCGATGATCGAAAATGGCGGCGGGTCCATTATAATCAATTCTTCTTTGGCCGGCCTGATTGGTCTCAAAAAAAGAATTCCCTACGCCGCTTCAAAAGGTGGAGTGAATCAACTCACTAAGTGTTTAGCCATCGACTGTGCTCCCTATAATGTTCGCGTGAACGCGATCTGCCCCGGTAGAGTTCTGACCGATTTGGTGAAACACTTGCAGGCACCCGGTGGTGATTGGGAAGAGGTCAGTAAACTTTATCCCCTGGGTATGAGGGGAAAGCCGGAAGATATCGCATACGCCGCCGTTTATTTGGCCTCGGATGAATCCTCGTGGGTCACAGGCGTTCTCTTGCCGGTGGATGGAGGCGGCCATGTTAAGTAAAGAGTCCATGAGAATTTGGAAGGATACCAAAGAATAATCAAATGATTATCATTCCCGGGAGGCCCATTTGGGAAAAGTCCGGATATAAAATATTTTCAGAAAAAACAGCACATTCAAAGAAAGTTTCTTTAATTGATATCAGCATAGAAAGGAGTTTTTTATGAACGAAATGGAAGATCGGATCAAACTTCTTCATGAAAAGGAAGAGCTGGCGCGGCAGGGAGGTGGAATAGAGAAAATAGAACGACATCGTCGAGCTGGTAAATTGACAGCCAGAGAACGCCTCGATTACCTGTTGGATGCCGGTTCCTTCCGGGAAATCAACATGTTCGCTGAAACTCAATGTTTTGAGTTCGACATGCAGAAGAAGAAAATTCTCGGTGACGGAGTAGTCACAGGGTACGGGAAGGTCAATGGAAGACAGGTCTTCGTTTTTTCTCAGGATGCCACGGTCTTTGGAGGTTCCTGCGGACGGGCGCATGGCCAGAAGATATGCCTGATGATTCGCTTGGCCCGGAAAACCGGTTCGCCAATTATCGGACTTAACGATACCGGAGGAGGGCGCCTGCAGGAAGGAATGGATAACGTGGCCGGTTATGGGGAGATGTTCTTCGAGAACAGCATCACCTCAGGGGTAGTTCCCCAAATTTCAGCTATCATGGGCCCTTGCACGGGCGGGGGGGTCTATTCCCCTGCCTTAACGGACTTTATCCTGCAGGTGGAAGGGACCGGCCAGATGTTCATTACCGGTCCTGCTGTCGTGAAGGAGGTGATGGGGGAAGATGTGTCTTTTGAAAAACTGGGAGGAGCCAAAGTACACAGCGAGTTTTCAGGTGTGACTCATCTTACGGCAAAGAATGATCGAGAGTGTCTGGATATGATCAAAAAGCTGCTGAGCTTTCTTCCCCAAAGCAATCGGGATGACCCCCCCGTGCTCGCGACAGATGATGATCCCCAGAGGCTTTGCGAAAAGCTCACCCATTTGGTGCCGGCGGATCAAAGGAAGACATACGATATGCGGGAGGTGATAAGGGAAGTCGTCGACGCAGGAGATTTTTTTGAACTCCATCCTCGCTACGCCCAGAACTTGATCGTCGGTTTTGCCAGGCTCGCTGGTCGCTCCGTTGGAATCGTGGCTAACCAACCCAGGGTTTTCGCTGGATCAATCGACATCAACGCTGCGGACAAAGGCTCTCGCTTTATTCGCTTCTGCGACGCCTTCAACATTCCCCTGATCATCTTCGTGGATGTCCCGGGATACATGCCGGGGGTTCGGCAGGAGTATGGTGGCATCATTCGACATGGTGCCAAGATGCTCTATGCCTGGTCGGAATCGACAGTTCCTAAAATCACCTGTATTTTGCGCAAATCTTACGGAGGGGCCATTCCGGGCATGTGCTGCCATGAGGTGGGGGCGGACCAGCTCCTCGTTTGGCCGACGGCAGAAATGGCCATGATGGGAGCCGAGCCAGCGGTCAACATCCTGTATAAAAGAGAGATCGAATCTGCTCCGGACCCCGAGCAGGTGCGCAAAGAAAAGTCCGATTATTATAGGAACACCTTCTCAACCCCTTATTATTCGGCTTCCAAACAGTTGATCGATATGGTGATAGAGCCGAAGAATACGCGGAGGCTCATGATCGATTCTCTCCTTATGATGAAGGACAAAAAGATCGAGCAGCGCCCCTGGAGAAAACACGGGGTCATGCCGACGTGAAGAAGGTCATCTTCTCCTGCGACGGTTTTCCTGTGCATCCCTATGATGTGAAGGGCGGTCGAAAGTCGCGGGGTGTGGCGGTTGAAAAGTGCGGCATCCGGTCAAAGATTAAGCAGTCTCGTTCTAGGTTGGTAAGGTCTTGCTCCTATAAATATTAAGGTGCACCTGAATGCCATTAAGGTTTGGCCGGTATTGAATCACAGCTTTCGGTCCGATGGTTAAGCAATAAGAATTTAATAAGAATCAAGCAATTAAAGTTTTATTTGCTGACCTAATAGGATAATCCTAAATTGCAATCTAATTGTTATACAGGGGCTGCACCCGCGGAGCATGAAAATGGTCGGGTGGCTGCACGGGTTAACTGCACAACCATTTAATAATATTACTTTTAAATGATTTTTCACAATAGCTCTAACTTCTATTTTCTACCTATGCCCATGTATTGTTTAGTAGCCAGGTTAGATGATTTGCAAAAACCGAAAAAGGACGGCGGCTGCCCGTCTTAGCGCAGCCGCCATCAGTAATGCCTTTATGCTGGGATCATTGTGACACGATCAAATCGTTTTGTGGAATAAATCGTGATATTCGGGGAATGGTTTACTCTTATCGTGTCCGCCGAAAATAGCCCCATCCCCTAATGTAAATAGTGGTTCTCTTACCTTCGCAATCCGGAGGCCCTTTCGCAAAAGCCGTTTCAATACCGGACTACCCGGCACCGTGCAGAGTAAGGCTATTTGAAACCCAAGCGATGAGCGTTTGTCAAACAAACCTTAATTTTTTTTGTTATTATTTTTTCATCTTTTTCATGAAAATTGCTTCGGCCTTACGAGCGGAATCCTCTGCATCATTTGCCGCTTTTTCAGCTCTGTCTGCCGCCGTTTCTGCACGTGTGGCCGCATTTTGTGCATCCTTGGCGGCTGCAGTGGCTTCTTTTGCTTGTTTGGAGCTGTCAACAGCCTGGGCCTTTGCACTCTGGGCCTCTTGTAAAGCCTGTTCAGATTTTTGCAAGGCTTGTTGGGCTTGTTCTTGCACGGCCTTGAGTTGTGAGGAAGTGGCACAGCCCATCAGGACCACTACCAAACACACCAGCATTACGAAAAACATCCCAATACGTCCATGTTTTCGAGTTATCATCGAGTTACCTCCTTTTCCGGTTGATTGAATGAATTGTTACGGCTAATAATACTCACAGCATCCCCGGCTTTAACACCTCCCTTCTCTATGGTCCCGACGTGGACGGGAACACCGTTCTCTTGTTGCAACGCCTCTTTCACCTTGTCCTTTGAGATGAAATCATACAGGCCTAATTCTTGGATGCGGTTTTGCGTATATTCTTCCATGTCCGCTATCTTTCCGTACAGATCCGGATGGACTTCCAGGAATATTTCCCCATTCTTGACTCCGAGCTTCACGGGCTCATAAATGATCTCTACAGGGGTGAAAACGGGAACCTCCTGAAAGAGTTGAGCAATATGTTCCGGGTACAGGCGGATACACCCATGGCTCACCAATCGACCTACACCCCAGGGGAAATTAGTCCCATGGATGCCGTATCCTTTGCGGGAGAGCCCAATCCAATACTTTCCCAGAGGGTTGTTTGATCCCGGAGGAACGTTTGTTATTTTGTATTTTTCGCGAAGGGAGGGCGGAATTACCCACGTAGGATGAACCTGGCGGTCCACGACCCGGTAGATTCCTTCCGGTGTCTCCCAACCTATATCTCCGAGCCCCACCGGATAGGTCTTCACCATCTCGATCCGCTGAAAGAATCTGTACAGCCTCAATTCCGGAAGATTGATCACCACCCCCTGGTACTTTGTTCGCGGTAAAATCCATTTGGTCGGGATGGACAGGCGACGTCCAGGTTCGGGGATCCAGGGGTCTATCCGAGGATAGAGCATCTGGATCTCATTGAACCCTAACCCATAATCTCTCGCGATGTCCAGGAGTGTTTCCTTTGGGGTTACGGTGTGAGTCCGTATATATCCCACCACCGTCTCCTCTATTCCTGGATCCTCGCCGGGAGATGAAAAGCGATACTTGAATGCACCTGCGCAAGCGAGATCGCCGCCCATGAGTATCAAGATGATCAATAAAGTGAGGATACTTTTCTTTATCATACCCTTTCATACCCTTGAACAAATTCCAGAGGCGGAGCTTGAGCCCTGGCTTTCTTTTTCTAAACGTCCTGAATGCAAATGTACTCTAGGCACTGGAGGGGTTGTATGCCACCGCTTCCCGTGGGTTTGGTTTTATCCGGGAACTGAAATGCAAAACCTCCAAGAGGTATAATCACCCCGTTGAGCCATCATATCGCCACCTTCATGTAACTTTTTCCGTGATTTGGCTTGTCTTTTGGTTTGGTAATGGCGATTTCTTTCAGAAATAAAGCCTTGAATAACCATTGTCAAGTAAATTCTGGACAATATCTTAGAAGCGGACCCGCTAAAAACCCACTTTTATATCGCAGTCCCGGATAAGATAGCATGATGAGCGGAAACGATATCTTGCTGTCGGCAATTGCTTGTCAAGATTATAATGCTAAGCGAGCTGCGCTATTATAGATATCTACCATGTGCAGTGCAAAGTCAAGCCTGATATATGCTTGCAAATTAGTTCTCATTGATTATGGCTGATGTGAGTACTTAGATAAAGCGAAGCGGCAAAGCTTTAAATGACCCCCCTCTTCGAAAGCTCCCCCACCTCGTCCATTGAGTATCCCAGCGTATTCATCAGGATTTCCTCGGTGTGCTCTCCAAGCAGGGGCGGCGGAAGCCTGACTGATCCGGGAGTTTTTGAATATTTGACGGGGATTCCCACAAGTTTTATCCTGCCGGCTGTGGGATGTTCGACGTCCACCAGCATGTCTCGGGCAGTGATCTGCGGATGAGAGAAAACCTTATCCATCGAATTGATCGGCCCGCAAGGAACCCCTTCCTCCTCCAGCTTTCTTAGCCACTGGGACCCATCCTTTTGCGCGACCCTTTTTGCAATGATATCTATCAACTCCTTCCTGTTTTTGGAACGCTGCTCTATATCACAGAACCTGGGGTCATCCACCAGATCCTCCCGCTCCAGGACCTTACAAAACCGCCTCCATAACCTCTGATTTCCCGCTCCCACAATGATATACTCATCTTGGGCTTTGAATGCCTGATATGGTACGATGGTGGCATGCGCAGTTCCCCACTTTTTGGGCGCCTCTCCGGCAATCAGATAGCTACTTGCGATGTTGATCAGGGAAGCGACCTGACTCTCGAAAAGCGAGAGCTCGATTTTCTGGCCCTCTCCCGTCCTTTCACGAAAATATAGAGCCGTCCCGATGGCACCCTGCGCGAAGAGTCCCGTGGTAATATCGGTCACCGCCACTCCCACCTTGACGGGTCCCCCTCCCTCCTCTCCTGTAATCCCCATAAGTCCTGCTTCACCTGACACGATCACATCATAGCCCGCCTTGTATTTCATCGGCCCGGAATGACCATATCCTGATAAGGAGCAGTAGATCAATCTTGAATTGATTGTTCTCAAATCCTCATAGCCCAATCCTAATTCATCCAGGGTCCCGACTCGGAAGTTTTCCAGCAGGACATCGGAAATCGCAGCGAGCTTCTTGAAGATCTCCTTTCCCTTTTCGTCCTTGATGTTAAGCGTCATGCTCTTCTTGTTTCTGTTCAAAGAGATGAAGTAAGCGCTTTCGCCACCTGCAAAGGGGGGACCCCACCTTCTGGTGTCATCACCCATACCGGGTTGCTCGATCTTGATGACTTCTGCGCCCGAATCACCTAATACCATGGAACAGTAAGGCCCTGCCACGATCCGAGTGAAATCCATAACTCGAATGCCTCTCAACGGTTCATTCATTTCTGCCTTTCCATTTGGGTTACTCGTAGTTTTGGAGCGGTTTGTTATATGAAACGCCTTTAATAACTGCGTATTATTATACGCGAATATTCCAGAAATCTATCTCGCCCGACATCTAACTTCTCACTGAATTTCAATTAGTTGAAGAGATTATAAAACATAATATAGCATATTGGATATAACATTTCATTTAATATTTGTTTTTCTCAAACTTCTCATACGAAAATAATTTTTGTGGTGAGGTGCCACAATAATTTTAAATGGCTTGCGCTCCACGTTGGGCCAAACTTTACCCCTTTCAAGATAATCCTTATTCATATGCTGTCCCTTTTTCTTGACATTGAATGGGCCCCGTTGTTAGACTTCTGGAGGCTTGGTGTTTGCCAATTGAGTATGCCCCCTACGGGGTCTCCAGACCAGTGGTAATGGACAGGTGGCTGAAATCGAACAGAGATTTCGGCGGTGTCGAGCAAATTCCACATGCAGACCATATCTGAAAAATCGATGATGGAAAAGAAAAAATTCGGCATCTTTTTGCTGCTTACGCTCGGTTTCCTTCTGTCATTCGGAGTTCCTCTTTCCGGCGAAGGAGAAGAAAGCAATCCCCCTTTTAACCGTTTCCGAGACAATGATGACGGGACCATCGCAGATAGAGATACCGGCCTTATGTGGCAGAAGGAGGATGGGAAGATTCTCATGAAATGGGAGACGGCGAGGCGCTACTGTTCCTCTTTACGTCTGGCAGGATATTCGGACTGGCGTCTTCCCAGAGTAGCCGAGCTTAAAGCCCTCTCTGAGGCCTTATCCAGTTCATCCGGCATAAAAGAGGATCCTCGAGTTGCACCCTTTCAATGGAGTGGTAGCATTTATTGGTCTGATGTCGAATTCCATGACTGCTGTGACCCCGTTGGTTGGGTCTATGAAGTAGACTTTAAGGATAACCGCGTAAGTTGGTATCGCAAAAACGCTCTTTCCGACGCACCCGTGTCTCTCGTGCGCGCTGTTCGTCCCTAATGTGCTTTCGATGAATTTAAAAAGATTTTTCTTGACACGTCCAATTTTTTTTATAATTATCTTTTTCAGTTGATATCAGCCGAATATTCCTTCTGCTTCTGACCTCACTTTCATGATTCTTCAACGGAAGCGGTGCTGATTTCATATTCCAGCCTATTCGAGTTCCAACTCTTGGTATCTCTTGGTATCGACCGAATATTCCTTCTGTTTCTGAGCTTATTTTAGTAATAATTCCGCAGCGGAAGTTGTGCTGATGTCATATTCCAATCCATTCAACTTCCAGCTTTACAATATTTTTCAGAAAGGGCGGGTTTCCAGTAGATCAAGGCTCTTTTTCTATCAAATCAGAGTGGAAAACGACGGCATACTGAGGCTTTTTATCTTTCCATCCGCGCAGGCATGAGTTTGAGGTCTTTGCAACAATCAAGATCAAAGAAGTTTAAAGAAAGGAGGGTATTGTCATGGAAAAAATCGCCAAAAGAAGCTCTGGAGTGATTCTCATCTGCCTGATCATAGGATGGGTTTCGATTCTATGCAGCGTACCATCCGCAATGGCAGCCGAAAAGGTCTACAAGTGGAACTTCTCCCTTTGGGGCGGACCTCGCGCCTGGACCAAGCCTCTGCATGCGTGGGCCAAGGACATGGAAAAGGCCACAAACGGGAGGTGGCAGATAAAGCTCCACTACGGCGGTGCATTAGCGCCGCCAAAGGAGAACTGGGATGGCATCAAGGCGGGTATGTTCGAAGCTGCCGGCATCTGCTCGGCCTATACCCCCGGTAAAAATCCCCTTCACACCGTGGCAGAGCTTCCCTTCATCGCTCCCAATAAAAACATCAATATCTCCCGTATGCAGACCGCACTTTGGGAGCATCCGGCCCTTTTGAAGGAGATGGGGGACAGATGGAACGCCGTGCCGCTTCTACCTGCCTGTATATGCCAGTACCACCTCATGGGGAATAAGCGTATTTCAAAAACGGAGGATCTAAAAGGCGCGCGAACAAGGATAGGAGGAGAGATCGCCAGGGTCTTAAAGATGTTCGGCGCCGTTCCGACCCTGGTGCCGGCGCCCGAGGTCTACCAGGCTCTCGAACGGGGTACCATCGACATGGTAGGTTTTCCCTGGACTTATAGCTATGGGGCCTATAAGGCATATGAGGTTTCCAAGTACGTCACCATTCCCATGTCGCTCGGCACCATGGCGTGCTTTTACATCGCCAACAAGGACGCGTGGGATGCCCTGCCTGAAAACTTCAAGCAGATTCACAAAAAATGGTATGACAGGTCTCCCGAAATATGGGCAGAGGAGTACAAAAAGGCCGATGACAAATGGATTCCCATTTTCAAGAAGAAGATTGAGTTCGTGAATTTCCCGGAATCCGAGCGGAACAAACTGGTGGCCAAGGCGCAGGGCGTCTATGAAAAGTGGGTTGAAGCCAGAGAAAAAGATGGTCTACCAGGAAGAGATGTCTTTAACTATTACCTGGCAAAGAGAAAGGAGATAACGGGTAAGTGAGCATCAGAACAGCGATGAGCACAAGTTGGATTCCAATGGTCACCAATGAGGAATAAATTTCCAGATGAGGGGAAAGAGCGCAGATTTTGAAGCCGGAAAGATTCCTGTTCTGATGAGGCTCGCTCACTTTCGTTACATTGAAGAGGTAGCAGCTTCCATCGAGACAGGAATGAACTTTGCTTCCGTGGTTCTCATCATGTTTCTCATGTTCTTCGCCACCGGCGAAGTTGCGGGCAGATATATTTTCAATCAACCCATACCCGGACACGTTGAGATCACGGAACAGCTCATGGCAGCGGTGGTGTTTCTCGGTATTGCCTATACGCAAAGGGTTGGCGGTCATATCAGGATGGAGCTGTTCATGATGCGGGTTATCAAAGGACGTATGTACCATTTTGCAGAGTGTTTGACGATATTTCTCTCGCTGGTCGTCTATGCGGTCATCACCATCTATTCCTTCAAAACCGCTATGCATTCCCTTAGTGTTCACGACACCACCGCTTACCTCTATTGGCCTACCTGGCCCTCCAAGCTTTGCATATCAATTGGAAGCTTTTTTCTCTGCGTCCGTTTTATCTTGCAGTTCTTTCAACATCTGTGTCAGGCCTTAGCCGGCATCGAGATGAAAGACCTGACATAGTGCGGGGCGAACATGGAACCAATGACAATGGGATATCTGGGGCTGTCAGCCATCTTCGTCCTCGTGGTTCTGGGCATGAGAATCGCCTTTGCCACCGCTCTCGTCGGTTTTGGCGGGATCTATATTCTCAAGAACTGGGCGGCGGCATCGGGCGTCATGGGCTTTCTTCCTCACGGCATTGTCGCGCATTATAGCCTCAGCGTCATCCCCCTGTTCATTATCATGGGTTATTTTGCTTTCTACGCGGGCCTCACGCGCGACATCTTCTGGACAGCTCGGCAGTGGGTCGGCCACCTGCCCGGCGGGCTGGCCATCGCCTCTGTCCTCGGATGTGCGGGGTTTGCTGCCTGCTCAGGGGCGAGTACTGCTTCGGCGGCGGTGATGGGAAAGGTCGCCATCCCGGAGATGAGGGAGTATGGCTATGACCGCAAGCTTGCAGCCGGAGTGGTTGCGGCTGGCGGAACCCTTGCATCCCTCATCCCCCCCAGTGTCATCCTCGTTATATACGGCATCATCACCGAACAGTCGATAGGGAAACTTCTGGTAGCAGGCTTCATTCCAGGCATTGTGTCGGCCATCATTTACGCCGCCATGATCTACTTCCGCGTCAAGAGGAACCCGGCCCTTGGTAGACCAATGCCCCCTGTTTCCTTAAAGAGGAAGCTCATCTCGCTCAGGGGGACATCGGGTATACTGCTGCTCATCCTCCTCATCTTAGGAGGAATCTATTCCGGCGCCTTCACTCCCACAGAAGCGGGAGGCGCCGGAGCATTCGGTGCGTTCCTCATGGCTCTGGGTCTGAGGAGGCTGACCTGGGCCAGATTGAAGGAATCACTTCTGGAGACGGGGAAGACGACTATCATGGTCTTCGCCATTATCGTTGGGGTACTCATCTTTGTTCGCTTTCTGGCGCTTACAGGACTTCCCAGTATGTTTACCGAGACGGTCCTTGCATTACCGGTAAACCGATATTTTGTTCTCGTTGCTATCCTTATGGTATATATATTTCTGGGCATGTTTCTGGATGCCATTGGCATGATGATGCTGACCCTCCCCATCGTCTTTCCCGCCATCATCGGCCTCGGGTTCGACCCTATCTGGTTCGGCATCATTCTGGTGAAGATGTGCGAGATATGTCTGATCACCCCGCCCGTGGGCCTGAACGTTTATGTCGTAAGAAGCGTGGCCCCGGATATACCTCTTGAGGAAATCTTCGTCGGCATTTTGCCATTTCTCATTATGGACATTCTTACCGTGGCACTTTTGGTCATATTTCCACAGATCGTCACTTTCCTTCCCGCCACCATGAACAAATGATAGAGGGATTAATTTCAGCAATTTTTTCCTTGCCCTTGCACTGCAATCGGATTAAAAGGGCTCACTTTGAAAGAGGATAAAGCTCCTGATAAGCACCGCATGGAGTCAGGATAGATCATGTTTCTGAACGATGAAGAGAAGAAGATGCTCGATGGGGAGTATGGAAGGGCGACCCAGCAGGCCATGAGCATGCTTATGGCACTGGGGGAAATCTACGATGTCCCCCGAATGGTGCCCATCAGCAGCGCGCACCTCGGGGGCAGAAGTTACACTATCGGGGGTGCAGAAGCCATCGAGTGGCTACAGGATCTGCTCTCAGGAGGCGCTTACTGCCGCGTCTTTACGACCTATAATCCTGGCTCCGCGGATCTGATCCAATACGAGAAGATGGGCATCCCTGAAGACCTTGTCGAAAATCAAAAGAAAATGGATGAATGCTACCGGAAGATGGGGGTCTACCCCATAGGGACCTGTTTGGCTTATATGTCGGGAAATGTGCCTCTTTTTGGCGAGCATTTCTCATGGGGAGGATCGGCAGGTGCTACGTTCGTCAACTCCGTCTTCGGGGCGAGAGGAAACCGAGAGGGATCGCCTTCGGCCTTGGCTGCGTCCCTCACCGGAGTGACTCCAGAGTATGGGCTCCATATCACGGAGAATCGGTATGGAAAGCTCCTTGTGAGGATTTCCGGCCTGAAATTCGAAGAGTTATCCGAAGGAGACTGGTCGGCCCTGGGATATTTCATCGGTCGTCAGGCCGGGGATCGTACGCCGGTAGTGGTCGGTCTTCCCGAACGTCTGGACCAAGAAACGATTCGTGCGTTCATAGCACCGATGCCAACGGGTGGTTCCGTTGGGATGTGTCATCTGGTGGGCATCACCCCGGAGGCTGCAACGAAGGAAGCAGCATTTGGTGGCTTGCAGCCCGAGGAAGAGACGCTCGTGGGACCGAAGGGGATACAAAGGGGATATGAGCTTCTGAACACCACATGGAATGATCACATCGATCTCGTGGCCTTGGGCTGCCCTCATGTGACCATGGCCAAGCTCCGGAAAATCGCGGAGTATATGGAGGGGAAAAAGGTACATCCGGCGGTGAGGCTCTGGGTAGCCACATCGGCCCAGATCAAGCTCATCGCAGAGCGGATGGGCCTCGTGGAATCGCTCGAAAAGAGCGGAGCAGTGGTTGCCACAGAGCTCTGTGTGGCTCCTGGAGCCCCCTTTCATCACGTTCCAGGAGTCAAAACAGTGGCCACTGATACGGCGCGTGGAGCTTTCTTTATACCAGGGGCATGCAAGGTCGATGTCCGTTTTGGAGATACTCAAAAGTGCCTGGAGGCCGCCTTGACGGGCAGATGGAAGGATTAGACCATGAAATTCATGATAAAAGGCCGAAAGGTGATGGGCGGCGCGGGAGAGGGTGAGGCCCTCGTGAGCAAGGAGCCGCTGAGTTTCCTTGGCGGCGTTGATCCCGATACCGGCATTGTCGTGGACAAACAGCATGATCTCTATGGGAAGAGGATCACCGGAAAAGTCCTTGTCTTTCCACGTGGTAAGGGCAGCACAGCCGGCCCCTATACCATCTTCGCGATGTCAAAAAGAGGAAATGCCCCTGTGGCCATGATCAATCTCCATTCTGAAGCTATCATCGCTATCGGAGCAGTAATGGCCGGGATTCCCCTCGTCCACTGCCTGGAGGAGAACCCCCTGGAACGCATTAAAACGGGAGATTATGTAAGAGTCAATGCCGATGAGGGAACGTTAGAGGTTGAGGTCTGCTCCGGAGAGAAAGGTGAGCGGGAATAGCGGTCGGTTCATGACGGAAGCCCCGAGACCATGTGAAAAGGCGGATACTGCCGGTCTGATTCTATAAGCCCAGATGTTTACGAATCTCCCTTTTCAATATCTTTCCTGTGGAGCTTTTGGGCAGTGAATCGACGAAATCGATGGATTTGGGACACTTGAAGCCGGCTAAATTTTTTCTGCAAAGATTCTCTATCTCCTCTCTTATGACTTCACAACCTTTCTTTTTTACGATGACGGCCTTGACCGCCTCCCCCCACTTTGGGTGGGTAACCCCGATTACTGCGGCTTCCAAAACACCCGGATGACGATGGATTACGTCTTCAACTTCCCGTGAAGAGATGTTTTCACCCCCGCTGATGATAATATCTTTCTTCCGGTCGACTACGTAGAAATAGCCTTCCTCATCAATGGTGCCAAGGTCCCCTGTCCTTAGCCATCCGTGCTGAATGGTTTGGGCGGTCACCTCAGGAAGCCCCCGGTATTCGTTGATGACACAATCTCCTTTGACGACTATCTCTCCAATTTCATGGGGTTTTTTATCCCTCCCCGACTCATCCACAATCCTCACACCTATAGGATCAATGGCCCGACCGCAGGACCGAATCTTCGATAAGTTCCCCGATGCATCTTTCCTTAGATGATCTTCCGGAGGAAGCCGTGTTACCGCACCGTTGCTTTCCGTAAGGCCATAGACATGGAAAAATTTGTTTCCAAATATTTCCACCGCCGCTCCAAGAACGTCAAGGGGCATTGTGGAGCCGCCATATCCGATCCACTTCAGGTGCCTGAAATCAAATTCCCTGATCGTGGGAGACTGAAGGAGCTCATTGATGATCGTTGGGACCGTGTTGAAGGTTGTAATCTTCTCCTTATCCAGTGTGCTGAGGACCTCCTCTAAATCGAACGAAGGGAGAAGGACCACCGAGCCCCCTATGTAAAAATGAGAGTACAGGGGCCAAGTTGCAGCGACGTGAAACAGGGGGTTTACTATCAGGCATGTATCCCCCTCTCCAATATTGAAGGCACCGCAATGGTACCGCGCAGAAGCCAGCCAGTTTCCGTGGGTGATGACAGCTCCCTTGGGAAAGCTGGTAGTGCCACTCGTATACATGATACAGAGGACATCTTCAACGCGGACAATCGATGGAGGAAGGTCTTCTCCCCCCATCTGAATGAGCTCGTCATAGCTCATCCAATCCCCCGATGGGGGGCCTATTACGATCAAATGGGTCAGAACGGGCATTTCTCCTCGAACCGACTCAACTCCGGAGACGAATTCCTTACCTGAAACAAAAGCTTTTGCTCCAGAATCGTTCACAAGAAAGGATATCTCCTTTCCGATCAGTCGAAAGTTTATAGGGACGATAATTAAGCCGGCTTTTGCGATTGCCCAGTATAGCTCGACGTACTGAGAGCAATTCCTTGACAGAACAGCAACGCGATCACCCTTTCCAAGACCCATCTTGAGCAGGGAATTGGAGAGTCGATTCGTGCGATTGTTTAAATCCTCGAAGGTCAGGCTGAGGCCTTTACATTTCACTGCCACCTTATCGGGCCTTATTCCGGCATTTCTTTCGATCATCTCTCCAAAATTTCTATCCATGGAGTTCCCTTTGTAATTGAACTCAGCGCCGATTCTCTCCGCAATTGAATTTTTGAAAGAATAACAGGAGAAAAAAGATGTCGTAGGAGAGGATTTCAAACCCGCCCTTACAATAATCCTGTAATCCTGGTAAAAATATTTTCATCGGGTGCATACAGCATAACGGCCTGTCCTTCAAAGAGATGCGAACTCATCGGCCTGAGAGAGGGATAGCTTACCTTTTAGGAAGCCTTGAATCCAGTGGACCCGTTCCCTTTTCTCTTGAAGGGAGAATGACGGTGCAGTGGCCGGGCATGACGTCCGTCTCGCCTCGCTGATTTTCGGCCCATGTATCGATATCAACGCAATGTTCTCCGTTTTCGTCGATGTATTTTCCGGTCACCTTCCCTTTCAGGTAGATTGCATCGGAGAGGTATACGAACTTCCGATACTCGGCATAGTGTTTTTTCATCCAGCCCTCATCGCCCATCCAGTTGCTGATTAGTTGGATGCCCCAACTCTGCCTCTGAGCCCCGACATCGTAAGGGAATGGAAGGCCGAGGGCATTGGCGACCGCTTTGTTGTAATGCACTGCATAGACCGGTTCCATGGCGCAGGTGAAAGGATCCCTGAAAGCCCAGGCAGGATGCTTCCGGTACTGCCTGAGGGAAAGATGATGGGCCATGAGGCCAACGGGGTTGGCGCCCATGCAATAAGCCACGATATCAGTGATTCCGATCGGCCCCTTGACCACCGGCTTGAGCTCTTCTCCCTCCTGAACATCTTCCCAGTAACGCGGGTTGTTTCCCCGAACCTCCTCGGCCAGACAGTCGTGCTCTACCTTCAGGAGTTCTTCCTCGGTCCAGGGGTGTGGAAGCTGCAATTTCCCGTATTTCTGGGTCTTTCTGGAGGCACTCCGCTCTGCCCGTACTAACCAGAGATCGGTCTTCGCTACTAGTTCTCCCCTCTGGTTGTAAAAGGTGGAGCGCTGATACTCCATCACGAACTTTCCAGCGAACTTGCTCTCCTTGATATCGAAACCCGTGAATTCGCATTCTGGTGTAATGCGGTCGTGGAGGAGAATAGGCTTGTAAAACTCCCAGTCATTTCCCGAATGATATGCATGGATACCGGGAAGACCTTGAAGGACCCATGTGGGAAAGACGCTGTAAAGCCAATTGGGCTGAGCAACAAGGGTCCCATATGGGGTATTAGCAGCATACTCCTTGTCAGTCCAGAGGGGATTTGGATCTCCGATGCCGGCCGCATAGTTCCTGAGGGCCTCCTCCGTGACATTCTGGTTGAAGATGTTGTTAATCCTCAGCTTCATTCCTATCCGCTCCCTGAATTTGGCCAGGGAATCCTCATTGATCAGGCCTTCGGACAAAGGTGCAATGAATTCTTCTTTTTCGGTGCTCATGACCTATTTCTCCTTTTCGGTGGGCTGAATGGCTCTCAGCTTGAGCTCCTTTCTATTGGTCTTTCCGCCGGGGGTTTTTGGGATGGCATCGATGAATTCGATGACCCTCGGATATTCGTGCTTGCCGAGACGCTCCTTGACGAAATTCTTCAACTCCTGTTCGAGCCAAGGGCCGGGATGGAGAGCCTTTATGAAGGCCTTTATGATTTCCCCGCGCTCTTTATCCGGTATTCCTATCACGGCCGCGTCTTCGACCTCCCTGTGCTTCAAGAGTGTGTCCTCCACTTCGGACGAGCTGATTGTCCAACCCGAGGAGATAATGATATCATCGACCCGTCCCTTATGCCAATAGTATCCATCTTCGTCGATGTGAGCGGCATCCTTGACGCGAAACCACTGATCATGACGTTTCATGGCGATTTCACCGATCGCCCCCTGAGGAACCTGCTCGCCCTTGTCATCGATGAGCTGGATGTTCAGCCCGAGCATAGGCTTTCCCATCGATCCTGGTTTGACCTCCCAGTCCGAAAATCCCCCATAATTGAGGATGATGACCCCAACCTCTGTGGAGCCGTAGAGGCTGCAAGGCGAGGCGCCAAATTTTTCCCTCAAATAGTGAAAGGTCTCCGTGTCCATTGGCTCTCCCGTGAAGCTTATCTTGTGGATTTTGAGGTTGTATTGATCTGCCAGCCCGGAATTCTTTAGTCTCCGGAAAACGGTGGGAGCGGCGCTGATGTTATTGATTTCAAATTCTTCCAGGGCTTCGAATAGCCTCTCTTCGTTGAATTGACCCGAGTAGGCACCTGCGGCGATTCCCAGAGCAAGAGGGGCCATGGTGCCGTACCACATCCCATGGCCCCAAGCCGGCGAAGAAGGGCAAAAATAACTATCTCCTTCCCTCAAGCCGATTCCGAAAAGCACCGTCGGCATAAGGGTAGCCACACTCCTGTGGAAGTGTTTGATGGCCTCCGGGAACTTGCTGGTCGCACCGCTTGTATACTGAAAAACGGCAACATCCTTGGCCGTTGTCTCCCTATCGAGTGAATATTTCTCTTCTTCCTTTTCAATCCATTTCGTGAACTCGGAACCAGTGGTGAGGACGCGGTCAACAGTGAGGTCGCCGAGCAAAGAGACTCTTTCCTTGGTGGTGATGAAGTGCTTTGCCCCGGAGTCCTTTATTCGATACTGGATTGCCTCATGCCCAAAAAGGGGGAAACAGGGAACGGCGATCGCCCCTCTCTTGAGAGTCCCGAAAAGGCTGACATAGAACTCCCAGCAAGGATCCAGCATTATAGCGACTCTATCTCCGAAACGGATGCCCGATTTCTCGAGGGCGTTAGCGAACTGGGAACTCAAGCGAGATATCTCAGCGAAGCTATAAGTCTCAACATGCCCGTCGTCGAATTTAATTCTGACGGCAGTCCCCTTCCCGACATGCCTGTCTATGCATTCATAGGCTATATTGAATCGCTCTCGATTCCCATCGAAGACGTCCCAGATTTGATTCCAGTTGAAATGCTCTTTAGCCTCTTTATAGGTTCTGTAATCTCTGATTTTCATCAGAGTGTCACCTCCAAAGCATAGCCGATCTTTCTTTTTTTGGCTCCATAAGTTCTTGAAACGCCTTCGTAAATCTATGTCTTTTTCACTGTGATTGCGTCATCAAGAGAATTACCATAGTCTTGTGAGAACCAGCTTTTATCATTACGTTAGAAAATGTATCAGGACTGTGATATGGGCTGCGTCCAAAATACCATTGAATTAAGGGAATTTATCGCTTTAGGCTTTCGCGTTATCAATACGCCGGCCGGTGTGAATAGATTGTTTAGCGGCTGATGCCGACTCCGGAGCTCTTCGCGCATCCTCCGGCTTCCCGGGCACTGAAAATCATTTCATAGGCCCTGGCTGAAAGTCTACCGCCGAATTGTCCGAACAGGTTCACCGCTATTTGCAATTCAACATCACTGCTGCCGTAAACCTCACTCCTTCTATATTCCGGAGGCTCTGGGCATGGCGCGCGGCCATTCCCCCGGCTCCAATAATTCCCATTCGAATCATGAATTGCCTCGCCTCTCACTTCGGAAGATTTTCAGAAAGCTTGTCCATGGATGACTTTTTCAACAACTGAAGCAATAGTGGCGGCGTCGGGACGATAGAGCTTGATCAGGTCAGGGCTGTAAGGAATAGGAAGATTCGGGGCACCGATCCGAACGATTGGAGCTTTAAGTTCATGGAATATCTCCTCCGAGATCACCGCTGCAATTTCGGAAGCATAACCACCACGCTTGTACGACTCCTGGATTATGACCACTCTCCCGGTATTGCGGATAGACCGGAATATGGTTTCTTTGTCGAGGGGCACCAGTGTTCGTAAATCAATCACTTCAGCCTCAATGTGCTTCTGCTCCAGCAAAGCGGCGGCATCCAAGGCCCTGTGAAGCATGAGTGAGTGCGCTATGAGGGTCACATCCCGGCCTTCCCGCCGAATATCCGCCTGCCCAAAGAGTACAGTATACTCATCAACGGGCACGGGACCCTGATAATCATACAGGTGTGAATGCTCGAAGAATAGTACAGGGCCGTCATCCCTGATAGCCGTTTTCAGCAGACCTTTGGCATCATGAGGTGTGGAAGGAATAGCGATCTTAATGCCTGGAGAGTGAATGAATAGGGCCTCTGGGGACTGGGAGTGGGGTTCGACGCCAAAATTTTCTATGCCAAAAGGCCCACGGATCACCAGAGGAATCTTCAGGGGGTCAGATGAACTGAAGCGAAACGTCCATTTGCCTGCAAGATTGTGAATCTCATCGAAGCAGACGGATATGAAGCCCATGAGCATCAGCTCGCAGACAGGACGCAAACCGCTCATGGCGGCGCCCACCCCGCCGCCGATAATGGCAGTTTCAGAAAGAGGTGTATCCCTTACTCGTTCCTCCCCGAATCTGTCCAACAACCCCTTGGTTACCCCGCGTGCTCCACCAAACAGGCCGATATCCTCGCCCATCATGAAGACCCTGTCGTCTCGTGCCATTTCCTCAAAAAGCGCCTGGCGAATGGCCTCTCGAAAAGTTATCAGTTGAGACATGCAATCATCCTTCTGTAGGAGCAATAAAATAAATTGTACATTTCAAATTCTATAACGTCAAGCGACCAATAGATAGACCAGGACTTTCCCCAAGAATTCACACGGCTTTATCAAAATGCTTTGAATGTTAATCCCTTGCATTCATCAGTACGTGAAAAGTGAACTTTATTGCCTTTTTGATGTGCTCCTCGGTGTCATTGATTGTAAACCCGGATCATGCGTTTACTTTACGTTTTAGCGCTCCTTACTTTGTTCCATCACATAAGAATGCAAAACCACGCCCTCTGCAATGCGCTCATCGGGCCGGATGAAAGAAACAGTTAAGGAACCCGCATCCACATCCACCCACGTGTAGCCGGAGGGTGTCCAATATGTATCATATCCGGTTTCGGCTCGCCCGAATTTCCAGGGCGCGCCCGCACTTCCCACGCACGTATAATGGATACCATCCACGATGGTATCGGTAAACACATGATCGTGTCCGTAAAATAACGCCTGAACGCCGAACTGCTGCATCCAGCGATGAATGAGGGCCTGCTCGCCGATATTTGCGGCCCTTCCACCGCCTCGTCCATAGCGGGAATTTATTTCATCACCGCCGTTTCCGCCTGCGGTGTGATGAATAAAGAGCAACTTCCACCGTGCGTTTGATTCTGAGAGTTGCTGAAAGAGCCATGCCTTCTGCTTATCTCCCAGTGTCCAGTCATCTTTCCTGCCTGTAGGAGAATTCAGTGCATGATCTGAGGGTGTGTATCCCGTCACATTAAGGATCAGGCACAGTACATCTCCCCAGGTGAAGCCGTAATAATCCCCGTTCCCGCTCCCCCCTTCAGGGTAAGTCGTTGCATCGGGGTTGGGGATAAAGGTTTTCCTCGCCAGCCTGGCCCACTCTCGCTCCCGGGCGGGATGCCATCCGTTTTCCCCCTCCCAGTTGCCGTTTACCATGAAAACAGGCACTGAAGAGGGAAGATTTCCTAACCCCCGGCGCAGCAACAGGTAAAGTAATGGGCCGTACCTCGGATCGCTCATCGGCCCCCCATGTGAAGTGAATGTCTGGATGTTATCCCCAAGCATGAGCAGAAACTCCGGCTTTCTGGTAAGGACGGATGAACTGATCCGGGACAACGTCTCAAGCCGATTCCTGTGAAAGGGCGTGATATGAGAATCGGAAATAATGGCAAAGGAAAAGGGCGACGGTTCCGACCTCTGCGTCATAAATGCTTGCGTCGTCACCATTTGTAATGTTACGCCTTCCCTGAAACGCGCATGAAGCTGATAAGGATAAAGAGTCCCGGGCAATAAGGATTGCAATAGTATCTCGGCAGGCGAAGAAGCATCGAGGGAATACTTTTGGGTTTGGCGCCAGGAGTCCATCCCCGGTTTCCTCGCGCTTTTCAACTTCACGGAACAGACTATTGGTTGATCACCCGCCACCAGGTTCAGCGTTATGGACGACTGGGTGGGCCTGCCGAGAAAAGGAGGAACGCGCAGAAAGGATGAGGCATTACCCTCTGGGAAGGCTATATCAGGGCAAATAATAAGCGAAAAAAGGGTAAGTTTGCATATGGATTTTGACAGCCATATCGAACGTTTTCGATTACTTTGATTCATACCTTACGGCCTCCTCCCGTAATACTTCCCGCATTCTTGCAGATTATTTATACGAAATGAATCATGAACTTGGGTGCTCCCAAAAGCAAGTGAAAACATTCCTGATTATATGTGCCTTCTTCGGTTTGCAATCATGGCCACATGCAAGGGTACTGCCTGGAGACGAAACGATACCCGATAAAACCGGGATTTTTAAACCGTTCCTGCAATACAGTGCATTCATTAAACATAGATTCCTGTGCTTGTTTGCTGACGGTTGAGGCTTGAATTTTCTTGTCAACCCCTTTTTTTTCATGATATACAATGAATATAGAAATATAGCCACAGCCTCTGATGCAACTTCCTGTTGCAGCGGCATTGCACAATGAGAAATGTAAAGGTTACAGAACAACCCTTATTCTCGTGAAAGGGAAGACGGGATTTTATATTTTTTTCGGGAAGGCAAGCGGTTTCTCCGGGAGTAAGAGTATTTGATACACAAGCCATAGGTCCTCGAAACGGCAAGGAGGTGAGTATTGAGCAGGCTGAAAGACATTCTTGCAGGTGTAGTAGAAGGAAAAGCGGGAGAGATCGGCTCGCTGGTTCAACACGCTCTGGATGAGAAGGCCCCTGTCAATGAGATCATTGATAAAGGCCTGGTCAGAGGCATGTCAGTGGTGGCCGATCGCTGGAAGGAGGGGGAGTACTTCGTGCCGGAGGTTCTGCGCTCCGCAAAGGTCATGCAGATGGGCATGGATGTCCTCAAACCACATCTGGCAGGTGGAGAGATAAAGCCGAGAGCGACTTTCGCCATCGGGACGGTCAAAGGCGACCTGCACGACATCGGTAAAAACCTTGTGGCACTTATGCTGGAAGGTGCCGGCTATAAAGTGATTAATCTGGGAATCGACATTGATTCAGCCCGATTTGTCTCGTGCATTCAGGAAAACCCGAAGGTACAGGCTGTTGGACTGTCAGCGCTTCTGACAACGACCATGCCGGAGATGAAGAACACAGTCGATGCCCTGAAGGAGGCGGGAGTCAGGGATCGGGTCAAGGTGTTTATCGGCGGCGCCCCGGTTACGCAATCCTTCGCCGACGAGATCGGGGCGGATTACTATTCTATCGATGCGGTCTATGCTATCGACCAGCTCAACTCCGTTTTTGCTTGAGGATGTTTGGGCAATAATGTGGGTCAGCCTGCCTGTTTATGAACCTTTCTGCGCGGGCGCAGAGTAAGGGCGGACGAATGTGCGCCCTTACTACAACGGAAAGGAAAGAACCATGAGAGCAAACTACCAGGCGAACCGGAGTCCATTTTTTCAACTGCTTTCCACCTCCCAGCTTGAAGACCTGCACAACGCATCCATGGAAGTATTAGAGCGAACGGGGGTGCGGATCATGAGCCCGGGGACCAGAGAATTGCTGAAAAATGCGGGAGCCAGGGTGCATAATGGAGACGTGGTGAAGATCCCCGCCTCCTTGGTGGATCGGGCACTCGCTTCAGCTCCGAACCGACTGGTACTGGCGAACCGTAAAGGCGAGCGGCGGCTTTTTATAGAAGGTTATCGCGTCTACTTTGGCACCGGTTCAGATACGCCTTTTGTCCTGGATGCCGGTACTGGGCAGAGAAGGAAGGCGGTCAAGGAAGATGTGGCGAGGGCGGCCAGACTGTGCGACGCCCTCCCGAATATTGACTTTGTGATGTCCATGGGGCTGGTCTCCGACGTTTCATCCCAATCCTCCTTTATTCACGAATTCGAGGCCATGCTGGTGAATACGCAAAAGCCCATCCTCTTCTGTTCCCGGGATCGAGAAGATCTTTCCAGGGCGGTCGAGATCGGCGCTTTAGTGGCCGGGTCCATGTCCAATTTACAAGAGAAACCTTTTATTGTTCATTACGTCGAACCCATTTCCCCACTAATTCATCACAAGGATCCCCTGGAGCAGCTCGTATACTGCGCGAAGAACTGGATTCCCGTTATTTATACCCCAGGCGTTTCCGCCGGAGGCACCGGGCCTGTCACCCTGGCAGGGGCCGTGGTCCTCGCTAATTGCGAAAACCTGGCCGGATTGGTTGTACATCAACTGGTCAATCCCGGCGCTCCGTTCATCTATGGAGGGACGGTGACGGTCCTGGACATGGCCAGAGGCGTTTACACCCATGGCGCGCCGGAGCATTATGTGGGAAGCTGCGCCCGGGCGGCCCTGGGGCACTATTACAATCTCCCCATATTCGGCGTGGGCGGGAGAACAGACGCTAAAATATTTGATCCCCAGGCCGGCATCGAGGGTTCCATCTCTATCCTGATGGAGGCTTTTTCCGGCGCACACCTGGTCCACGATATGGGGTATATGGCCACGGGGCTTGTGGCTTCTGACGAAATGATCGCCGTATGCGACGAGATCATCGCCCTTGTCAAGCGGCTGCTCAGGAGCATGGAAATCACCACGGAGACCCTGGCCGTGGATGTCATTCACCAGGTGGGGCCCGGCGGGTATTTTCTCGATCACGATCACACATTGGCTAACTTTAGAAAGGAGATCACCTCTCTTCGATGCATGGACCGTAGAAGCCTGTCCGCCTGGGAGACAGAAGGGAAGATCAGCTTCATGGACAATATCCGGAAAAGAGTGGAAAAAATTCTCAACGAGCATACCCCGGAGCCTTTAGAGGATGGATTGTTTCGTCGTATTGAGGAAATGGTGCACTCATCGGAAGATTAGGGGTAGGCCTCGGTAGTCTTGCCGGCCTGCATTGGCAGCTATTAATACGATCGCGGCCATGGCGGCCGCATGAATGGAGGAATGGTTATGAGTGGATATCTCCACGGTCTTGAGTGCACAAAATGCGACGCCTATTACCAGGGTGATACCACTCGGGCCCTGTGCGATTGCGGGTCCCCCCTGTTGGTCAGGTATGAGCTGGAGGCCATCAGGAAAGCGGTGACCCCGAAGGATATCGCGTGCCGCTTGCCCAGCATGTGGCGCTACCGGGAGCTTCTTCCCGTGCGCGACGACAAGGCAATTGTCACCATGCGGGAGGGCTTCACCCCCCTGATCCCCGCTGAACGCCTGGCCGGGGAGCTGGGCATCGGCGAGGTGTACATCAAGGATGAGGGAACAAATCCCACAGGGACCTTCAAAGCCCGAGGGGCATCTGCTGCCATCTCGCGCTGGAAAGAGCTGGGTGTGACGAAGTTCTGCCAGCCAACCGTGGGCAGCGGCGGTCATGCCTGGGCGGCATATGGGGCACGAGCGGGCGTTGAAATTCACACTGCTCTTCCTGTGGACTGCCCCGAGATCGGCTGGAAGGGCTGTTCCATAAGCGGCGCTCACGTCTACCGCGTGGATGGGACAGTGACGGATGTGTTCCGGATCATGAAGGACGGGGCTGAGCGATACGGTTGGCTCTACGCCGGAGCTCTGCGGGAACCCTACCGGGTGGAGGGGAAAAAGACCATGGGCATCGAGGTGGCTGAGCAGTTGGGCTGGGAGCTGCCCGACGTCATCTTTTACCCCACTGGCGGCGGGGTAGGCATCATAGGCATGTGGAAAGTCTTCGACGAGTTGGAAGCCCTGGGCTGGATCTCCGGCCGGCGGCCGCGGATGGTTTCCGTTCAGTGCACAGGGGGTTCGGTGGTGAAGGCGTTCAACAATGGAAAAGAGGAGTGCGAGGCGTGCCCCGATGTGCCCACCATAGCCCCGGGAATCATGGTGGCCAAGCCATTTTCCGACTTCCTGATCCTGAGGGCCCTGTACGCTTCAAAGGGCTGGGCGGTGGCCGTGAGCGACGATGAGATCCTCCATTTCATGGCCTGGGTTGGCCGCCACGAGGGAATCTTCCTCTCTCCCGAGGGAGCCGCTACCGTGGCCGGCGCCCACCGCATGGTTCAACAAGGCCAATTGGACCGGAGCCACAAGGTCGTGTTCTTCAACACCGCAACAGGCCTGCGATACCCCCACCTCATCCAGGGCCAGCCACCCATCATACCGGGCAGCGGCAATATTGATCCTGCATAATGAAGGGAATCCTTTCTGGAGGCGAGATATCAGTGCTCCCTTTGGCTTGGCTGCTATGCCTGTTTCTTTTTATGTGTCCGATGGACAACCGAGCTGATGTTTCAGGGGGGGTGAGAAGCTTTCACCGCCCGGTGGTATCGTAGACGGGAAGGAGCCATTCCCGATGGAAATCCCGGTTCCCTCTGACCAGGGCGAAGTAGGCGTCCCGGATCTGGAGGGTCAGTGGGCCGGGATTTCCATCCCCTATGGGGCGCCGGTCAACGGAGAGGATGGGGGTGATCTCCGCTCCGCTGCCGCAGAAGAAAGCCTCCTCTGCCACATAAAGTTCTGTGCGGTCAATCTCGCGCTCGATTACCTTTCTGGAGAGCACCTCCGGGAAAAGGATCAGCAGTGTGTCCCGCGTAACGCCCTCCAGTATCCCGCTGGTCACCGGCGGAGTGATGGGGAAACCGTCTCTGATGATGAACAACGTGTATCCCGGTCCTTCCGTGACTTTTCCGTCTCGCCCCAGGATAATGGCATCGTCATATCCGTCATGCCGCGCCTGCAGTCCGGCAAGACGGCTGTTGTGGTAGTTGGCGGCGGCCTTGATGCGGGGCGGCATGTCCTCGTCAGAGATTCGGCGCCAGGAGCTTACACAGCAGTGCAGACCCCGGGATTCGTCTTTAAAGTACCGTCCCAGAGGCATGGCGGCCATCACGACCCCCATCGGAGTGGTGGAGTATAGCCCGCCGTCAACGGCGTCCACGAAAAGGATGATACGGCTGTGAATGTCCTCCCGCAGCCCATTGGACCGGATCAGCTCCAGGTGGTGGCTGATCATCTCTTCCACGCTGTATGGACACTGGATTTGTGCAATCTTAGCCGAACGCAGCAGGCGCTCCAAATGCTCGCGCAACCGGAAGAGATAGAGTTCTCCATGCTCGGGATTCCAGTAACCGCGCCAAGCGTCGTAGATGCTGGAGGCATATTTCATGGCCGTGTTCAGGGGGTGAATCCCCGCCTCCTCGAAGGGGATAATTTCGCCGTTTAGGAAGATGAAAGGGACTTTTTTCTTTTCTATCATGGGAAAACCTCTTATGCTTCGTTTCCTTGCCAAGCCGCTGCCGGAGATTCCTGCCACGGAAGCGAAAAACCGAGCGTTTCGGTCCATTTGCTTGATACACCGCAGAACACCATAGTACAAACTCATGGTCTTTCGTGCGACCAGTTTTAGAATATTTGACATAAAAACAAAAAAACATATTGTAAGCCAGTATTCATCCGGAAACCCTGCTTTTTCTCTTTTCTTGTGAGGAGAGAAGGATTCTTTTATTACAAGACATCTTATCCATAAGGGGTGAGAATAAATTTTTGTGGTTTCCGGATGGACACTAGTTGGCATTCTTCGTGCGATAGTACTCCATTAAGATTTTCAAAACTTCCGGCCTGCTGAACTCCGCCGCCGGCATCTGGCCCGCCTGGAGCATTTCCCTCAGCCCCGTGCCGCTGATGATGACCCGATCTTCCGGTTTATGAGGACATGTTTTTGTTGAAGCCATGCCTTCGCACCTACGACACCAAAATGTCCAGTCAATTTTCAGCGGTCGGATGATCAGGTCCTCGGGATCGATGGTGTCGAAAATTTGTTGAGCGTCAAAGGGGCCGTAATAGTTTCCGACACCGGCGTGGTCCCGGCCGATGATGAGGTGGCTGCAGCCGAAGTTTTGGCGGAATATGGCGTGGAGCACCGCCTCTCTCGGGCCGGCATAGCGCATCTCCATGGGATAGACCCTCAGTACCACCCGCTCAAGCGGGTAGTAATGATCCAACAGCACATTGTAGCATCGCATGCGGACCTCGGCGGGAATGTCTCCCGCCTTCAGTTTTCCCACGATAGGATGGATGAACAATCCGTCGCAGAGCTCCAGAGCGATCTTTGTGCAATATTCGTGTGAGCGGTGGATGGGGTTGCGGGTCTGGAACCCCGCCACGGTTTTCCACCCTCGATCTTGGAAGAGCTGCCGCGTCTGGGCCGGCCTGGCATATTCCGGAAAGCGCTGGGGATAGCCCGCTTCGTCCAGGACGCTCACAGGCCCGGCCAGATACCATTCTCCCTGTGCGTAAAGCTTGGCCACACCGGGATGATTTCCATCATCGGTTCTGAATATCTCGCGCGCTTCCCGCTCCTTGTCATAGCGAAACTTCTCCTGCAACTTCATGATGCCCAGACAGACCCCGGTCTCCTCCTCCACCAGCGCCACTTCTTCACCAGGCCGGACCGAACCGGCTACCTGGTCGCTGGCGGAAAGCGTAATGGGAATGGGCCATAAAATCCCGCTGGACAGGCGCATGGTGCGGACCACTTCTTCATAATCATCCGGCCCCATGAAGCCCATGACCGGGCTGAAGGCGCCCATGCCCAGCATCAGGAGATCGGAAACTTCCCGCGATGTCATGGGAACCCGCCGCAGGGAATGACTCTTCTCAATGGCGGCCCTTTTCTCGTCCCCGCCCAGTAAACGCGGCTTAAGTTCTCCCCCGTGGGGAGCAGTCAATTCAGACATCTCGACACCTCGCGTTATTTTGTTACGCCTTTAGAGAGAGTTTCAAGGCGATACAGAAAGCATGTCCATGCTATATAAAATTCATGCAAAATGAAAGGAAAAAGTTGCACGTAGTCCGGCTTATTTTTGGGCTATCATGTAAAGAGGATGTTTTAAAGTCGCCGCAGATTAGCACCGCCGATCGGTGTCCTCATTTTGACGACACACATAAAAAAGCCCGCCCCGGTTAAACCGGAGCGGGCTACGCAAAGGAGGGATATGAGAGAAATTTCATTACATCTCTCAATTATTTAAACTCATTCGGCAACGAAAAGTTACGTTATTGAAAGCTGGCCTGATTGATGTCTCATTGGTACGATTCTCCTCCATGGTTTGGATTTGGGCCCGGGCATTTGAAAAAAATTGACTTTTGCTTTGATTTGTGTTAATAAAAAAACTTAATCAAAAGGTTGAAGCATGTTGGCAATGGTGAGGGATTTAACCCCTTATATCCAGCCTGGATTTAGTTACTAACTCCGAAATTTTAAAATCTTTTTCATCATCAGGCCTTGTGCTGTTCTTGAGAGACCCGCCGCCGTGGGTATCAATAAAAAGATGCTGGTGCAGATGGGATTCTACTCGGCCCTGATCACTGAAATGTGCTTATCCGTTGCGGCAGGCCTTGTGGGAGGATATTACGCGGACCGATATCTGGGAACATCCCCCTGGCTCTTGATACTGGGCATGATTGCAGGTATTGGGGCGGGTATTCATACACTGGTACGGATTGTCCATAAATTTCAATCCAGGATCTGAAGTTGCGGCGGTAGTAAACCAGGGGAATTGGTTGTATGGAGCACAGCGCGACGTGGATTTCTTTCATACCGGGATTGAATCAAATACCCGAGCATATGGTTACATCCCTGGTAGTCCTTATCCTTTTGGCACTGGCAGGCCTGGCGGTCAAGAGAGCCATTGAGGGTTCACCCGACCCCCTCGTGCCCGACTCCCGACTCAGTTTCAGGAACATCTTTGAGATAATCATTGAAGGTGCTCTGGGAATTTTAAAAGGTATCCTGGGGGAGCGGGCGACTCATTATTTGCCCCTCGTTGGGACCCTTTTCATCTTCATCCTGACATGCAATCTGCTGGGCATCATTCCAGGTTTTTTGCCACCCACGTCCAATATTAACACCAACGCGGCCATGGCTCTTATCGTTTTTATCCTCTATAACTATTACGGATTTCGAGAGCATGGCGTGGGGTACCTGAAGCAGTTCGCAGGTCCCATAGTCTGGCTGGCCCCGCTGATGTTTGTCATCGAACTGTTCAGCCACGCGTTCAGGCCGTTCTCCCTCTCCGTTCGTCTGTTCGGCAACATATTCGGTGATCACATGGTATTGAGCATTTTTGCTGACTTGGTTCCAGCGCTGGTGCCGGTGGCGTTTTTGATCTTAGGCATGGCAGTGGCGTTCATCCAAGCGTTTATATTCGCTATATTGTCTGCGGTCTACATAGCGTTGGCCGTTTCGCATGAGCATTGAACTGGAATTCGGCGCTCATAAAGCGATTTCTGGTAAGGGAGGAAGTAATGACTAGGAAGATAGTGTTGAGCCTGTTATTGTCTGTTATTGTTTGCCTGGGCATAGCGGCGGTGGCTATGGCCGAAGAGACAGCCGCTGCGGGCGGTGGCGGCGAATGGAAAGATTGGGGCCTGGCAATCGGAAGTGGCATCGGCCTGGCCCTGGCGGCCCTGGGCGGCGCTCTGGGGCAGGGGCGTGTGGCATCGGCTGCTCTGGAGGGGATAGCGCGCAACCCGGGTGCAGCGGATCGCATGTTTGTGCCCATGATCATCGGCCTTGCGCTCATTGAATCTCTGGTGCTCTATACATTCATCATCGCCATTTTCTTGCAGGGGAAAATTTAACCGAGAGGAAAATTCGACCGCACATTCCCGGCATTGCCAGTGGTTTATAGGGCGAGATGTAATTCAGTAGGGTTTGAAGGGTGGAAAACCCGCAATCAAGCTGCAATAAGGTCCAGAATTCAACCAGCGGGCCTGCATGGAGTGTAAAGGGTGGAAGGCCTTCAGATTAATTTTACTTTGGTGGTGCAGGCAATCATTTTTATTGCCGCAATCTTCATTGTTACCGGATGGATAATAAAACCCATTCTCAGGGTCATACAGGAGCGCCAGAACAGGGTGGATGGGTTTCATGCCGAGGCAGGTTCCTTCACAGCGGAATTTGACCAACTCAAGGGCGATTACGAGGAGAGACTGAAGGAAGCCCGACAAAAAGCGCGGGATATCCGCGAGGAACTTCGCAGGACTGGACTCGCATCCAGAGAGCGGATGCTTGAGCAGGCCCGGCAAGAGACTCAGAAATACCTCGATGAGATCAGAGCAGGGCTGGTTGCACAGATAGAAGAAGCCCGCTCCACGCTGGGAATGGAAGCAGAAAGGCTCTCTAGGGAAATCGCCAGGAAGATACTCGGAAGGGACGCCACGTGAAACGACCATCTATATTGACGCTGATGCCTGGACAACGGCGGCCGGTGCGTCGGCTTTCAAAGCACAGTAATAAATGTGTCTGTCTGCTTACCGCATCAGTGCTTGTTCTGGCGTGTTTTGGGACAGCAGTCTGGGCCGCCGGGGAACGTGCTGACTATGATGCAGGGCTTGGTCCTCTCGCCTGGAGCATCGGCAATTTTGCCCTGTTGGTTTACATCCTGTATCGTTTCGGCGGTAGAAGATTATATGCGTATCTTAAGGAGAGACAGGAAAGTATTCGATCCACTCTGGAGATTGCAGAAAAGACCAAAGATGAGGCTGAGGAGAAAGCCCGGATATATCGTGAAAAGCTTGAATCCATCGAGGAAGAGATCCAGCGGCTCATTGCGGAAGTGAGAGAAGAGGGTGAGAAGGAAAAGAATCGAATCATCGAAAGTGCCCAGGAGGCTGTCCGACTGATAAAAAGAGAGACCCGGAGAGCGGCGGAGGAAGAGGTTAACCGTACCGCCGCCCTGCTGCGAAAAGAAATGCTCACCCTTTCCGTCCGGTTGGCCGAGGATATCGTTCGACAAAATCTTACACCAGAAGACCAGCGCCGATTGGTCCGCTGTTACCTCGATCAAATGGCTGAACTGTCATGAGAAATCTTACTCTGGCAAGACGTTACGCCCAAGCTCTGACCGATATTGGGGTCCGGGATGGGCGCTGCGAGCTATATATAGAGGAGTTGCAGCGGGTAAGAACTGTGATCCGGTCCCATCCCGACCTGCGTCGGATTACCACTGGACCCCTTTTGTCCCGGGATCGACTCAAAGAGATCATTTCCGTGCTGGCGGGTGAGATGGGAATTTCACCTGTCGTACACAACTTTTTGAAACTGCTGGTTGACAAGGCCAGGATCCGTTATCTGGAAGATATCACCGATATCGCGCAGGAACTGCTGGACGAGAGGACCAATGTGGTACACGCCACGGTTACCACCGCCGATTCGCTGTCCGGGGAGGAATTGGATATGATCCGCCGGAATCTGGAACGATATGCCGGCAAGAAGGTGATCATCCACCATAAAAAGGACAGTTTCATCATCGGCGGGGTAGTTGCGCAGATCGGGGACATCATCCTGGATTACAGCATACGCAAGCAGTTGAGTCGTATGCGAGAACAATTGAGTCGGCGGTAATGTGATTTGATGCTCTGGATAGTGATGAGCACAAACACCAGGCCCGAACAACGCCGCAATTGAAAGGCAATTTTTTTATTTGGAGTTTCCCATGGATATTCGTGCAGAAGAGATAAGCCAGGTTCTCCAGAAGCAGATCGAAGAGTATGAGACAGAGATCGACATCAGTGAAACGGGGCGGGTTTTGTCCGTAGGAGACGGGATCGCGCGCATATACGGTCTTCAAAACGCCATGGCCGGAGAACTCCTGGAGTTTCCCCACGATATCATGGGCATGGTGTTCAACCTGGAAGAGGACAATGTGGGGGTCGCTGTCCTGGGCGAAATTGTTCATATCAAGGACGGCGACATGGTGCGGCGCACGGGTAGAATTGCCCAGGTGCCCGTCGGGGAGGCGCTGATCGGGCGAGTGGTCAACGCCATCGGCATACCCCTGGATGGGAAAGGGCCGTTGGATACGGATCAGTTCCGCGAGGTCGAGCAGAAGGCCCCGGGGGTGGTGTCGAGGTTGCCGGTGAAGGAGCCGCTTCAGACCGGTTTGAAGCCCATCGATTCCATGATACCCATCGGCCGCGGGCAGAGAGAGCTCATTATCGGCGACCGAGGCACGGGCAAGACCGCCATCGTCATTGATACCATTATCAATCAGAAAGACACCGATGTATTTTGTATTTATGTCGCCATCGGACAGAAACTGGCCTCGGTGGCCAGGATGGTGGATATATTAAGCCGTTTCGGGGCCATGGAGTACACCACGGTGGTGGCCGCCTGCGCCGATGAACCCGCACCGCTGCAGTACATAGCCCCGTATGCGGGATGCAGCATGGGGGAGTATTTCCGCGACAGCGGAAGACATGCGCTGTTGATCTACGACGACCTGAGCAAGCACGCCGTGGCATACCGGCAGATGAGCCTGCTTCTGCGCCGCCCACCCGGAAGAGAAGCTTTTCCGGGAGACATTTTTTACCTCCACTCCCGCCTCCTGGAGCGAGCTGCCAAGCTCAACAACGAGTTGGGCGGAGGTTCCCTCACCGCGTTGCCCATCATAGAGACCCAGGCCGGGGACGTCTCCGCATACATTCCCACCAACGTCATTTCCATTACCGACGGGCAAATTTATCTGGAACCTGAGCTGTTTTATTCGGGCATCCGGCCGGCCATCAACGTCGGCCTGTCCGTGAGCCGCGTGGGAGGTAATGCCCAGGTCAAGGCTATGAAACAGGTAGCCGGATCGTTGCGCCTCGACCTGGCCCAGTACCGCGAGATGGCGGCCTTCGCCAAATTCGGCTCAGACCTCGACAAGGCCACGCAGGATATGTTGGCCAGGGGAAGCCGCTTGGTTGAGGTTCTCAAACAGGCGCAGTACATCCCCATGCCGGTTGAAAAGCAAATTTTGATCATTTACGCGGGCACAAACGGTTACCTGGACGGTTACGCCCCATCCGCGCTGAAGCGGTATGAGCAGGAACTGATGGCCTTTTTTGACGGCAAACACGCGGATATCCTTAATAAGATCAAGGAACGCAAGGAGTTTGACGACGAGCTTCGAAAGGAACTGGACGCCGCACTTACAACTTTTAAAGAGAGCTTTCAGGAGTAGTAATTCACGGTAGCCCCGGAAATGTAATGCATTCGGATTTCGAGATTCGAAATTGAATAAAAGGTAATGGCAAACCTTCGAGACATTCGCAAGCGCATCGCCAGTATAAAGAACACCCAGACCATCACGAGGGCCGTACAGATGGTTGCCGCGGCCAAGCTGCGCCGGGCCCAGGAGAACATCTGGCGCAACCGGGCTTATGCCGACAAGATGGATAAGGTAATCGCATCACTGGCTGGCCGGGCAGATCGTTCCTCTCATCCCCTTTTGGCCGAGAGGCAGGTCAGGAATGTGGAACTGGTTATTATCACCGGTGATCGAGGGCTCTGCGGTGCGTTCAATGCAAACATAATGGCACGAGCCGAACAATACATGGAGGAAAACAGCAATCAGTACAAGGGTTTTTCACTAATATGCATAGGCAACAAGGGATGGGATTATTTTCGAAAGCGGCGGGTCAACATACGCAACAGCTTTCGTGATATCATGGGCAAGGTGCAGTATGAGAATGCCGCCGTAATCGGGGAAGATCTCATTCAAGCTTTTACCACAGGCCTTTGTGACCAGGTGACTCTCTTTTACAATTATTTCCAATCCACTGCAACCCAGGTGCCGACCGTGAAACAATTGCTGCCTTTTGAGGCCGGAAAAACGGAGGAGTCAGCGGTGGATTACCTCTATGAGCCGAAAGAGAAGGACATCCTCAATGCTCTCTTGCCCCGGCAGATAATGGCACAGGTGTTCCGCAGCTTGCTGGAGTCGGCAGCGGCCGAGCATGCGGCAAGGATGACGGCCATGGACAATGCCACCTCCAACTGCAAAGAAATCATCGAATACCTGACTACAATGTATAACAAGGAGCGCCAGGCTTCCATTACGCGGGAGATGATCGACATTATAGGAGGCGCGGAAGCGCTCAAGTGACGTCCCCATGCATCAACAAATATTTCACCGCAGAGCACGCGGAGCAAATATAATAAAGGAAAAATATGCCTATTAACTTAGCTCAGCTAATACTGTATATTGTAGTTATTGAATCATGGCATACAATATACAGGCGAAGAGAAGTAGGCATATGAAGAAGAGAAGTAGGCATATGAAAAAGCCATATCAAGAAACAAACCTTCTGGAATTCCAGAAGAAATATCAAACCGAACAAGTTTAATAGATTGGTTACTGCTTGTGTTAACTCCAGGAGCGTTTGTTATGCTGAGTTAACTCAATAGCCATTAAATTTTTTTATTTCTCCAAGATCTATGAGATCTTCGCGGTAAATTCTTTTGAATTTTCCTGGAGGCAATAATGTCTGAGAATGAATCCACAGGTAAAATCATCCAGGTCATTGGACCCGTGGTGGATATACGGTTTAATCCGGGTGCCATTCCGCCTATTCTGAGTGCCATATTCGTGACCAATCCATCCATCAACGAGCGCTCTGAAAACCTGATTCTGGAGGTTGCCCAGCACATAGGGGACGATATCGTTCGTTGCATCGCCATGGACTCCACCGACGGGCTCGTCCGGGGGATGAAGGCCATCTATCGCGGCACACAGATCACCATGCCCGTGGGGCCGGAAGTCCTGGGCAGGCTGATAAGCGTGATTGGTGAGCCGATTGACCATCTGGGGCCGATCAACGCCAGGGAACATTATCCAATTCATCGGCCGGCGCCCACATTCCTGGAGCAGAGCGTGGCCATGGAGCAGTTCGAGACGGGATTAAAGGTCGTCGACCTGCTGGCGCCATACCTGAAAGGGGGAAAGATCGGCCTGTTCGGGGGCGCGGGCGTTGGCAAGACCGTCATCATCATGGAACTCATTCACAATATCGCCACCAAGCACGGCGGCGTGTCCGTTTTCGGAGGGGTGGGTGAGCGAACACGCGAGGGCAATGACCTCTGGCTGGAGATGAAGGAATCGGGCGTGCTTGAGCGTACCGCCCTGGTATACGGCCAGATGACCGAGACCCCCGGCGCCCGGGCCCGGGTGGGACTGTCGGCCCTGACAGCGGCGGAGTATTTCCGGGATAAGGGACAGGATGTCCTGCTCTTCATCGACAACATATTCCGGTTCACCCAGGCCAACTCGGAGGTGAGCGCCCTGTTGGGGCGGATGCCGTCGGCCGTCGGTTACCAGCCCACGCTTGCTACAGACCTGGGGGAACTGGAGGAGCGGATCACTTCCACTACCAAAGGCTCCATTACATCAGTCCAGGCCATCTACGTGCCCGCCGACGACCTGACCGATCCGGCCCCGGCAACGACCTTCGCCCACCTGGACGCCACCACAGTGCTCTCGCGACAGATCGCGGAGCTGGGGATATATCCCGCAGTTGACCCTCTGGACTCTACCTCTCGCATACTGGACCCGCAGGTGGTGGGACAGGAGCATTACTCAACGGCCCGCGAGGTTCAGGTCATTCTCCAGCGTTATAAGGACCTCCAGGACATCATCGCCATATTGGGAATGGAAGAGCTCAGCGAGGAGGACAAGGTTGTCGTGGCCCGTGCGCGAAAGATCCAGCGGTTCCTCAGCCAGCCCTTTTTCGTAGCACAGGAGTTCACCGGCACACCGGGCGTTTACGTCAAGCTGGAGGACACTATCAGGGGATTCAAGGAGATTATCGAGGGCAAGCACGACGACCTGCCCGAACAGGCGTTTTACATGGTGGGGACAATTGAGGAAGCCAGGAAGAAGTCCCTTCGTCTGACCGGAGAAGAGGCCTGAGAAGAACACCATGCCCGATACCTTTCTGCTGGAGATAGCCACCCCTGATCGATTGGTGATCAGCGAACAGGTGGAAATGGTCACGGCCCCCGGGGTGGAGGGTCAGTTCGGAGTGCTGCCCGGCCACACGCCCTTTCTCACGCTCCTGAAGTTCGGGGAGATAAGCTATAGGGTCGATGGAGAGGATCGGTTCATGGTTGTCTCCTGGGGGTTTGCCGAGGTGCTTCCCCACTGCGTCAGTGTGCTGGTTGAGACGGCGGAGATGGCGCAGGAAATCGATCTGGCCCGTGCTGAGGCGGCAGGCAAGCGTGCAGAGGAGCGCCTCGCCCGCAAGGATGCCGAGGATATTGATGTGCAAAGAGCCCAGGCCGCCATGGCGCGCTCCATGATACGCCTGCAAGTGACACGGAGAGGGGATCGACGATCCAGGGGTTAATACCCAAGTTCAACAGTTAAAGGCGTTTTTTGGCCTCCACTTTCTTAAAAATCTAATGATTTCAATACCAGTGCGATCATTGAATACCCTTTTACAACCTCAACAAATATATTGCCGGATAGTGCCGCTACGTGTAGAATATTAGCCATTGGCCGCGATAGTACCCGTACCCGTCTTTTGGAAATACATACAATCAGAATCAGGACAATACACATGGTCAAATGCCGGCATTTTTCCTCGCCTTCCCCTTCAGAGTCCCCCCTTTGGACTTAGCTGAAGAAGGTCATAATTAAATACTTATCAACCAATTAAAGTAACCAATTAAAGTAATTGTCATTCAGGAGCTGCACCCGCGGAGCATGAAAATGGTCAGGTGGCTGCACGGGTTAACTGCATAACCATCTAATTATATTACTTTTAAATGATTATTCATAATAGTTCTAATTTCTATTTTCTGAGTAACATAACCTGGATCTCAATACGTTGGAACTATAGGAAAGCGAATGAGGTAAGGTCTTTAAAGATTTTTTACATGTGCATCGGAATTCCTTTGGTAACACTAAGAAAATCTGTCAGGATGCACGATTAATGCAAAAGTTTCCTTTGGCCCCTCTCTTTTTCTATTCGTACACATTTATCTTGACTCATAATCGATCAAATGCTACACAAAAATTAGTATATATTTATTTGTTTCAAATTTGGTTTTTACGATAGCGCAAAGCAGATGACGAAAAAAGGTAAAAGAACAATGGAACGAAGGAAACGGTTGGTTAAACAACGGCGGCAAGAACGTCTTCAGCAAAAAAAGCAGCGCATTCTGGATGCCTCTTTACGGGTTTTTGCCGCCAAAGGATATCAGTTGAGCCGGATCGCGGACATTGCCAAAGAGGCCAATGTAGCCTATGGGCTTGTTTATCGCTATTTCAACAGCAAGGACCGATTACTCATGGAGATATTCCGCCTTGAGTGGGATCGGTTGGTCAAAGAGGTTAAAGCCATCGCCGATGGCAACCAGAATGCCAGGGATAAACTTTTATCTGTTGCAGGGGCCATGTTTAATTCCTTTGCCCGCGACCCAAAAATGGCGTCGCTCGTAGTGCGTGATGTTTACAGGAATATTCAAATATTTGGCCGGGAGCGGATAGAAATTATGGAGGAGCCGCTCCGAATTATCGCTCAAGTCATGCGCGAAGGACAGAAAAAGGGATTATTTGACCCTGATATTGACGCATCGCTGGCTACCGTCATTTTCTACGGGGCAATAGATCAGATTATCACCGGATGGGCCTTAAATATGTTCCCATTGGCAGGGGCTGTTAATGTTGAACTTGCCAGGAAGATGGTCGAACGAGTGTTGGTAAATTCCCTTGAGAAGCCTTAAAATCACTTGCCTTTTTCCAGGAATCCATACCCAAAATCCTTGTTTTATTATAGCCGATGAGCAAGGCTTCCAGATTTACACTGACGAGGAGAAGTATTGTGCGCGATATTCACATGGTTTTCAAAATACATTTCAAAAAAAAATATATTTTCCTTGCTGCCTGTTTTCTTCTGTTTGCGTGCGCGGGGGTCCAACCGGGGACCCAACCTCGAATGGAACAAGTAACGCATCTCTCGGAAGAGTGGGCGCGTTCTCTCCTTCTTGAGATGAAAAAGGATAAAGCATTTATACGGGCCGTCCAGGGACTAAACTTTACCCTTCAACACGAGGTCAGAGAGATACCCGGCAGACGGGGAGAAATACTTCTCTTTTATACGCGCTATAGATTTGACGGGCCCCTGTCGGTGGGGATCGGACCCGCCATGGAACCGGAAGTCGTTTTTTCTGGCACGTATCATGCTTGGGAAAAGCTCCATTCCGGCCAGATTACGCTCGATGAAGCGCTTCGACAAAGACTCATTACTTTTACCGGTGAATACCAAGTTGTTGCCCTTTTTTTGGAGCGACTCAAGAGATATGGCAAACCCTTATCGGAGATCTACCAACGGGTGCCTACCCGCTGGTTGGGAACCTCTGAAGAATCCCCGGGAGAATAGGGACCAAGGGAGCCCGATTATCCGGTACTCCTCTCTGCTGAAATGCTGATCCTTATTCATCGAACCATTTCAAAGAACTCACGGAATTTCAAAATCAATATGTCAAGAGGACAATCCTGCGCCTCTTTCCTCTTTGATCCCCGCCGCGACCCTCCCTTTGAAATCGATCTTGTAATCGGGGCGGATGTTCGGATATTATAGAACACAATGGAAAAGCGCTGGGTTCAAAGACACGTGGATGAGGATGTCCGCCGCCTTCTTATGAGAGAGATAAACCTTTCGCCCGTGACGGCCGGGGTATTGGCAGGGCGTGGCATATGCACTCCCGCTCTCGCGGAGAGTTTTCTTTATCCTTCGCTGCACCACTTGCGGCCACCGGAAATACTGAAAGGCATCCCTGCGGCGGCGGCAAGGATTATAGAGGGCATCGAGCGAAAAGAAAAAATTCTCATTTTTGGAGATTATGATGTGGACGGTGTCTCTGGAACAGCCCTGTTGTTGCGGTTTTTCCACGAACTGGGAGCCCGCGTGGCTTACCGGTTGCCTCATCGCCAACGGGAAGGGTATGGGCTTAGCCTTCAGTGTATAGAGGATGCGGTCCAGCAGGATTTCAGGCTCCTGATCACCGTGGATTGCGGCCTGGGAAACCATAGGGAGGCAGCCCGGGCCAAAGAAATGGGCTTGAGCTTGATAATTACGGATCATCACGAACTACCGTCCACTCTTCCTGATGCCGATGCCGTGATCCATCCCGATCTCGCTTCGGATCCCGAAGGATATCGGCACTTATCGGGTGTTGGGGTTGCGTTCCTGTTGATAACAGCGCTTCGCGCAGTCCTTCGCGAGAGAGGGTTCTGGCGCGGGCGGAAAGAGCCTAACCTTAAGGAATATCTCGACCTCGTGGCGCTTGGGATCATTGCGGATGTCGCGCCCCTTATCGGTGCTAACCGGATACTTGTTGCACACGGGCTGGAGGTGCTTGGACGGAATGATCGTCCCGGGCTGGCCGCCTTAAAGGTCGTCAGTGACATTCGCGGTCCTGATATTTCCGCGGGCATAGTGGGATATCGCCTTGCACCACGGATCAATGCAGCCGGCCGCATGGGCTCGGCAGACGAGGGTCTCCGGCTTTTGCTCACCCAGAATACCGGTGAAGCGGAATCTCTGGCAAAGAGGCTGGATAGAGAAAACCGGCGGCGCCAGGAAATCGAGGAACAGATTCTCAAAGAGGCAGAGGCAATGATGGAGCCGCCCCCTGGACCCATCATACTGGCTTCGCCCGGCTGGCATGTGGGTGTCATTGGCATCGTGGCCTCGCGCTTGGTGGATTCTCATTATCGCCCTGCCATTCTTCTAAACATCCGCGACGGGGTGGCCCAGGGTTCCGCTCGATCCGTGGAGGGTTTCCACCTCTGCCGCGGTCTGGAAGCATGCCGGGACGTGTTGATCCGTTACGGAGGCCACCAGTATGCCGCCGGCCTGGCACTGCATGAAGAGCAATTACCTCGTTTTCGCCGGATGTTCCATCGCGTTGTGGAGGAGCACTTGCGCCCGGAGGAGATTATTCCCCTATTACGAACAGATGAGCTGTTGAGTCCTGGACAGATTACAAGGGAACTGCTCTCTGAGATGTCACGACTGGCGCCCTTTGGCCCAGGCAATCCTGAGCCCGCCTTTGTATCAACTCCCCTTGAGGTTGTATCCGTAAAACGCCTGCGTCACAACCACTTGCGTTTGCGGGTAAGAGAAGAAGGACGATTTTACGACGCCATCGGCTTTAGCATGGGGGAAGAGGAATCTCGCATCAAAAGCCCAATCCAACTTGCCTTTATGCCTGAGATTAATCGCTGGCAAGGCACGGAAAGACTCCAGCTCAGGATTCGGGACTTTCGTTGTCTATGATTTTCAGTTTGCCTCCAACACCTTTTCGTACCGATTACTGCTTTTAGTCAGTCCCAAGCTTTAACGCGCGGATGTCTTTAGCGTCAGTTTGGTAAATCCCCCGGTCGGTCAGGCCAGTGATAGAGGTATCACGATTTATGTAAATCTCTTCTTCGGCGCCTCCGCGGATTGCAACAGCCGCCATCAGTTCCCGCCATAAGATGCAAATCCAGCCTCGCAGATTTTGTCAAAGTCGATGGTGATGGTAGCTTTACCTGGTTGGCCAACAAAAAATGTCCGCCGTTTAAACGGACATGGGTCAATTCTGTCAGGGCCCCGCTGACATCCGCGACAACAGCCTCGAAATTAAGGCCAGGAATGAGGTTCTCTCCCTGGACTTCTGTTCCTTCAATTCCTCCATACCCATCAGCAAAGGGGTACAATCACCCACACCGCTGGCCGCGCGCTCCGCATTTTTATCATTTGTTCTCCTCAGATTTCCTTCCCCTTCAAGTGAGCATCTCCGCCGTCGACTTTTAAGGAATCCCATGTTGGTGAGGGAATGTAGACCTGGATTTCTTCCATCTGGATTTCTTTGCTCAATCCTCTCAGCACTTCATCCATTTCTTTGGCAAAGTCCGGGGCGATTATTAATTCCACAATACCTTCGTTAGGATTTACTGTGCGCAAGACGGCTAAATCTTCATAAGCTTCGATAGTGTATTGAAGAAAAGCGATAGTTTGCTGGTCTATTTTAAAATAGCGGTAAATCTCTTTCATGGCCGGTACGTACCTTATTGATTGCAATATTTTGTGGAAAATTTATCATTTCTCCAATATTATTACAACCCAATTGTCATTCAGGGACTGCATCCGAAGAGCATGAAAATGGTTGTGTATTATGTCGTAGAGGCGGGGTTTATTCCCGCCCTAATTCCGTTTATCATTTCAAACCCTGAGACAATTATTAAGTAATATCATTCAGTTAAACCTATGCTTCGCCTAACCGGACAGAAATGACCATTACATAGTTACATATTGATGCGCGGAGAAGGCATAGGGCGCCATCTTAGCCTATGTCGATTTCGGAGCCGATGTGATTTTTCCCGAAACGATGGAATCGATATAGGATTTCACCCATTTAACCGAGCCGTTCTGTATATGACCACTAAAACTGATTTATGCCGAAAAAAACTTGACATTTATAGCAAAATCACATATCCGATAAAGCGAAGGTCATATCCATCCATAATAATATTGCTAGAAAACAGGTAAGGTGGAAAGATCATTGAGTCATTGTAATATACTTTCAGGAACTCATCCAATACTTTGTGGATGAAACGGGCACATCAAAATGACCAAAAAACAGTAGATATAACCTTCGGAGCAAGGTTCATATGCAATAAATCTATTAAACATATGAAATGGCCGGCCGCATATGGAAGGGGCGTTGTAAGAACACGCGGGCAAATTTTCTGAAACACGTTTTTCATTAGGATTCTCTCGTCTATAATAATGTCGTCTTTGAAGAGGTAAAATCTCTACCTTGCTTCAACCTCCCAAATAAACATTATTGGACGGAGAGAAAGAAATATGGAGGTTAGAATGCAAGGTAGTAAACTGTATGTGGGAAATCTTAGTTATTCTGTAAGTAATGATGAGCTAGAAGAATTGTTTTCCAATTATGGTCAGGTGAAGGAAGTCAAGATAATTGGGGACAAAGGCTTTGGATTTATTGAAATGTCGAGCCAGGCAGAAGCTGAACAAGCGAAAGAAGCACTGGACGGCACCGAGCTCAAAGGACGTACCATGAAAGTTGACGAAGCTCGCCCACCGAAAAAAAGAGAGAGCAGAGGGTATAGAAGATATTAACATTACGCTATCTGAATGGTAATTCTGAATATAACAATTGGCCGGCCATTTAGTGTAGCAGTGCAATTCAAAATTCAGGTTCATCCGACTAAAGCGTACTTTGTCTCATGAATAGCCATGATTTTATGTTTAAAGAATTCCAGATCCCGAAAGCCATGGGCTTGCCTTTTCATGGTTTTGATTTTGTTGTTAGTGCCCTCCAGGGGTCCAGTTGAGATGGAATAGTCTATGGTATGCCAGGATGCCAATACAAAGCATAACGATCAAAGGCTTTAGTGTAACTTCGACGGGATCGGCAAACCCCACGTTGACCTGTCGGACCAGAGCACAAACCAGGCAGTAAACTCTTTGAATGGCAAACAAAATCTAAACCGGCTTCAACCCTATCGGTACCGATCTGAAACGATGCCAAACCTGCCCCCGACGGATCACTCTCCGGGAGCCGCAAGCGGCACATCTCATTTCTTTCGTGTTTTGGCGTATGGTGAAAAACACAGATCCATTTTCATAGTGGGTGCGGACATACTTGTAGCCTCGGATACCGAATCCGTGATACAAAAGACTTGTGGACATGATGGTCTCTCCTCCTTGATTGATTTTTCTATCCTCAAAGAGGAAAACCTGATTGTCCACAAACGTTCAAGAGCTAAAGTACGCCAATTACGGATGAACTGGATTTTTTCACGCTTTTCTTGATCTTCCGGACATTTTCCATAATTTCATCCACGTCTAGGTGCACGAACCGTCGGTTTTCTAAAAGAATTTCACCGTCCACCATGACGGTGTGCACATCGGCGCCAGAGGCCGCGTAAACCATCTGGGACGGCACGTGGTACAGGGGGGTGAGGTGCGGCCTGTCCATGTCCACCAGTACGAGGTCTGCCCGGCGGCCCGGCTCTATGGCCCCGATCTCATCTCCCAGTCCCAGGGCGCGAGCGCCTCCCATTGCGGCCATGTCCAGAACCTGTGGGGCGCTCATCACCGTTGGGTCCATGCGGTGAACCTTGTGGAGGAGGGCCGCGCTGCGCATCTCCCCGAACAGGTCCTGGTCGTTGTTGCTGGCGGGTCCGTCCGTGCCCAGTCCCACGGGCACTCCGCGACGCAGCAGTTCGGGCACCGGGGCCACGCCCGATGCCAGCTTCATGTTGCTCTCCGGGCAGTGGGAAACACCGGCTCCGGAGGAAGCCAGAAGGTCCAGTTCCTCCTCGTCCAGGTGGATGCAGTGAACGGCAAGCGTCCCCGGCTCAAGCACGCCCGTGCCGTGCAGGTGTCGGCCGGGAGTAAGCCCGTACTGCCGGCGGATCTGATCCACTTCCCCCGGTCCCTCCGCCAGATGAATCTGGAAAAGGGCATTCCGCTCCCGGGCCAGCGCATGGCTTTTCTTGAGGGTCTCCGGTGAACAGGTATAGGAAGCGTGGCAGAAGATGGAAGGCTTCACCCGGGGATGGTCTTTCCAGCGATCCAGGAATTGCCGGACTATTGCCGGCGCCCGGGAAGGGTCGCTGCAGTCCGGCGAGGGAAAATCGATGATGCCCTGACCCATGACGGCCCGAATGCCGGAGCGTTCCGCCGCCTCGGCCGCGGCATCCTCGAAAAAATAGCCGTCGCAAACGGTGGTGATTCCTGTCCGGAGCATTTCCACACAGGACAGGAGCGTGCCCCAGTAGACGGTCTCCACATTCACAAACCGCGCTTCTGCGGGGAATATATGTTTCCGCAGCCATTCCTCCAGGCTCAAATCATCGGCCAGCCCGCGGAACACGCTCATGGCGGCGTGGGTATGAGTGTTGACCAGCCCCGGGAGCAAAAGCATTCCCCGTGCATCCAGGCGTCGGGACGGCTCCGGCCAATGATGGGCATCACGCATGAGACCCACGCGGTCTATGATTCCGCGACGAACTGCCACGGCCCCGTCCACGAGCAGGCCGCCGGGGGTCCAGACCGAAGCGTCGTGAATGAGCAGGTCCACAAGATTGTGGTTCATGATTTCGTGTTAGTTTTTCTCATTTCCTCAATCTTAACCGCAAGGCTAAGGTCGTTGTAACCGAATTGTTTATGTCTTAATTGTAACTGTTTTTCGGATTTCCGCTGCGATTTCTCTGGCGCGGGCCATCACCGCCTCCTCGTCCAGGGTCAGTAGATGTCGGTCCCGCATGGCCACACGCCCGTTGATGACCGTGTGCCTTACATCCGCTCCCCGGGCCGCGTAGACCAGGTGAGAGTATGGGTTGTACATGGGGGTGAGGTGTGGGCTCCGGGTCTCCACCACGATCAGATCCGCCCGCTTGCCTGGCTCAAGCGATCCGATCTCTTCCGCCAGGCCCAGGGCCGCGGCGCCGCCTCGGGTGGCCATGCTCAGGACCGATGCGGCGTCCATCACCGTCGGATCCATGGTGTGGACCTTGTGGAGCTTGGCCGCGGTGTCCATCTCCTGGAAGAGATCCAGGTTGTTGTTGCTGGCGCATCCATCTGTGCCCAGGCCCACCACCACACCCGCCCGAAGCATATGGGGAACCGGGGCCACCCCTGAGGCGAGCTTCATATTGCTCTCCGGGCAGTGAGCCACCTTGACCTTACGGCGGCGGTAGATTTCTATCTCTCCGGGCGAGAGACACACGGAGTGATCTGCAATGACCAGGTCGCTCAGCAGGCCGAGCTCCTCCATGTGCTCAACGGGCGTTTTGCCGAATTTCTCGCGAACCTGAGCCAATTCTCCCGGACTTTCGGCGAGGTGAATAATGTAGGGAACGCTGTGGCGGACGGCCAGCTCCATGATCTGTTCCAGATACCGGGGAGAGCATGTATAGACGGCATGAGGCTCAACGGCGGGATAAATGATGGGGTGCCCCTTCCAATCCCGGATGAGTTGTTCGCTGTATCGTAGGCCTTCCTGTGGCGGGCCATAATTGGGGGAGGGGAAATCATAAAGGACCTCTCCCACGACGGCCCGTAACCCTGCATCCCGGGCAGCCCGCGCCACCTCCTGTTCGAAGAGGTACATGTCGCAAAAGCAGGTGGTGCCCGAGCGGATCATCTCGGCGCAGGCCAGCAAGGTGCCGTCATAAACCACCTCGGGGTTTAAATGGGTTTCGGCGGGGAAGATGTAATCGTTGAGCCATTCCATCAACGGCAGATCGTCGGCGATCCCCCGGAACAGCGTCATTGCCGCGTGGGTGTGGGCATTAACGAGGCCGGGCAACACAATGCCGCCCTCAGCATCCAGGATGTCCCTGGATTGATATTTTTTTCTGACATCCGCGCCAGGTCCCACCTCTGCAATGTATTGTCCCGCTACGGCCACTGCGCCATCTTCCACCACGGTGAACGCCTCATCCATGATGAGAACACTCCCGTTCTGGACGATCAGATCTACCTGTTCTCTATCCATAAAATCCTCTTTTAAAACAAATTTCGAATTTTCTTCACATTCAGATGGGATTTATTTCGCGGACCACCCGTTCTATCAGCCTTTCCAGATAAGGCGCCGCTCTGGAAGCATTTTCTACGATCTCCTCCAAGGTGTGCTTGGGCATATCGCCGGGCATGTTGACGTTGGAGATGATGACCATTGCCAGTATGCGGAGGTTACAGTGGATCCCCACGATGACCTCGGGGACAGTGGACATCCCTACAGCGTCCGCACCGATCTGTCGAATGAACCTCGTCTCGGACTGCGTCTCCAGGCTGGGGCCCATTACGCCGACATACGTTCCTTTGACGAAGTTGATAGTCTCCTCCCGTGCTATTTTTTCTGCCAGGCGAATCAACTCGCGATCATAGGGGGTGACCATTGATGGAAATCGCTGTCCCAGCCTTTCATCGATGATTCCACGGAGGGGATTCTCCCCCATGAGATTGATATGATCGACCACAAGCATGATGTCCCCTATACGGAAGGACGGGGAGAGGCCGCCGGCAGCACTGGCTATGATGAGCACACTGATCCCCAGCCGCTTCATGACCCTGATGGGAAGCGTTACCTCCACCCCGCTATATCCCTCATACAGGTGAAATCGGCCCTGCATGGCGGCCACGGTCCGACCGCCTATGGCTCCCAGCACGAGGTTTCCCCTATGGCTCATGACCGTTGGTCTGGGGAAGTTGGGAATTTCCTCATAGGGTATGATGACGGGAGATTCAATGCGATCCGCCAACCCACCGAGTCCTGTGCCGAAAATCAGCCCTATATCGGGCTTCAAGCCGGTACGTCCGCGAATATATGAAATTGCTTCCTCGATTTTATCGTAAAGGTCGTTCATGGCTTACACTCTCCGGGCATCTGATGAGTCGTTTTTTTTGAAACCTGGTCATGGGTCGCCTGTTACAATTAGGTGAGTATGTGAACTGATAAAGTCTTGGTTTGTTTCATTGAATACCTTTTCCTTTGGCGCCTGTCAAGAGAGTTTTGAAAGAAGAAAATGGGAAACGGAACGAACATGGTATCCCCCTGGTCAGGATAAAAGTTATGGGTAAGGAAGGATGGAAGGAAATACAGCAATGGGTGCAGAGGCAACAATAAGAGAGGATTTG
>JAFDED010000115.1 GCA_019310535.1 Deltaproteobacteria bacterium | reverse complement strand
TAATCCGGTGGAAATCATCCTCGCCGTCGCAAAAAAAGCTCTTGAGGCCCGATCACCGGAGGATTTCTTACATTGCCAGCTTATTCTTTTTTCAAAGAGCTAAAGTATTACGAATATATATATAAAAAGTAGTATATCAATATAATATATCTAACTGGTAACATAAATATTCTCATGAGACCCTGCCATATGAGAAGAGGTAAATGAGCATGATTCAGCATTTTCTCCTTGGCATTCTGGCCACAGGGCCCCTTTACGGCTACCAGATCAAGAAGATCTGCGACGTCCACTTCAGTTACTTTCGGCCCATGTATTTCAGCTCCATCTACCCAAACCTGAAAAAGCTGAAGGAAAGGGGTATGCTAACCCAGAAGGTGGACCTACAGGACAACCGCCCCGACCGAAAAATATATACCGTAACGGAGAAGGGTCTACGGGAATTCCATAAATGGCTACACCAGCGGACACTGCGGCCACCGATCATTCACGACGAGTTTTCCCTGAAGTTCCTCTTCTCCCATGAGCTGGAGGCCCATGAGATTCTTGAGCTTATCGACCGGGAGATGGAATTGATCAGGTCATGGCGGGAGAAAAACAAAAAGAAGCACAAGGAAACCGCCTTAGGTTACAGCAGTACTACCTATGCTAGGATGTTGGGAGAATTCTATGATGAGATCCACAAGGCCACTCTGGGGTGGCTGAGCCGCTGCCAAAGGCAACTAGTGGAGACATCTGATAAAGAAGAGGCATCCATTGCACCGCCACGCCAAGGCAGTATGCCCAATCCGACATCCAGGCTGGAATAGGGAGAGACCAAACATGAAGATAAGAAAGCGCATTCTGCTTCTATTACCACCGGCCAAAAAATAGTCCAAAACCAACGGTTTGGAAGGAAGCCAGGTGGTCTTGCGGACAAACTTCAGCATCGAAGTGGAGGCATTTTGCACAGGTCTTTACTTCATGATTTTAGGTGTGAAACAATGTTTCTTACTCGTATAGGTGTCCTCCCTGAGTTAGGACCTCAAAGCTGAGTATGGGCTGGTCGGCGGTCACTGTAGCCACAGCGGGGAAGTCGAAACCCTTTCCCCCAGGCAGCGAAGGGCAGGTTAGCGGTCAGCAACAGTGACCGTTGTTGGTACCTTGCGCTTATGACCTGGTGGGAGAGGAAGGAGCCCTGTGGACTCACGGAAAGATAACCTAACCCATCACAGTACCCATCACAGTCAAAGAGACTCCAGTATCCATGATTCAAGAGTAGCTCAGCAGACATTGCTTATGAACGATCCTATCACTTCAAGAGAGCCGAATCAAGAAAAAAGAATAAGAATAAGAACCAGAACCAAAAGTAAATCCAGGCGGCCTACTTTACACCGTTGACAGTGGCCTACTTTCGCACCGTTGAAAATGGCTCACTTTTTGACCGGTGGTAATATTTTGGTACTTGCTTATCCTTGTGCGCATGAAGAAGAAAAGCGGCATGAATTTATGGAGGCGATGATCAGCGCCAATGTGAAAGCGCTGATCAAACGCGACAAGACGAGTCGCTGGTTCCACCATAGAAAATACTAGAATCGTGAGAAGCGAGAAGTGTCAAGGTAGAAAAAACACGCCGGCCCAGACTGAAGCCGGGGCACGGAACCTGGCGGCGTGGCGGGCGAAAAACCCGCGGGTGCGCGCTTGAAGCATGGCGCGTGGAGACAGCATTTCCGAAAGCGCTACGGCGACGCTCGGACTAAAGAAGGCCGTCAATTGAGAGAGATTATAAAAGCATTAACTCAAGACCTAGGGGAGATAAGCGCGGGCCAGGCTATTCTCCTTGACCGGATCAAGGAGAAGATAATCGTGCTGATACAGATTGGTAAATAAGTGGATCGACAACCGAACCTGGTAAAAAAAGATGCCTAATTATTGAGGTGTCTCTACAGAAACTATCTTGCTTAATGACTCCAATCCTTTGATATTGAATCTTTATCCAGTATAAGATATAATAAGTTAAAAATAAATAGTAACCCGTTTACCCGGGTTCGTTTCCAGGGATGGGAGATGGTGGGGAAGACGATCCAAATAGGGAAATACCAGGTGGACGGTGTTCATCATATCTGCCGGGCTATTTTAGACAGCATTGATGAAGGCGTCTTCACCGTTAACCGGGAGAAGGAAATCCTTTTCTTCAATGCACCTGCCGAACTGATTACCGGGTTTTCTGCCAAAGAGGCCATCGGGCAATACTGTTTTGATATTCTCCGGTGCAACCGATGCAATACCATCTGTCCGGTTGACCAGACCTTCCAGACCGGCAAGCAAATCGTCAACGAGGCTGCCGTTATTACAAACGTCAAAGGGATTCGTATCCCTATCAATATTAACACCTCGCCTTTATTGGATGAGCGGGGAAAAGTGATGGGCACCGTGTTTACCTTCCGCGATCTCACTGAGATTGAGATTCTCCGGAAAGAACTGAACGGCCGATATACATACCAGGACATAATTAGCAAAAGTCCACGTATGCGTTCCCTCTTTGACACTCTGCCCATCATCGCCGAGAGCGACAGTACGGTCCTGATACAGGGCGCAAGCGGAACGGGCAAAGAACTGGTGGCCCGGGCCATTCACGAACTGAGCAAAAGGAGAAATGGCCCCTTGGTGGATATCAACTGCGGCGGCATCCCCGACACGCTGCTGGAATCCGAGCTTTTCGGGTATAAAAAGGGCGCCTTCACCGACGCCAAGACAGATAAACCCGGCAGGATCGCACTGGCTCAGGGGGGGACGCTCTTTCTTGATGAGGTTGGTGAAATGAGCCCTGCCCTTCAGGTCAAGCTTCTCCGCTTTTTGGAACAGAAACGTTACATCCCCCTTGGAGGGACCGAGCCGCTGTCCGCCGACGTTCGAATCATTTCCGCCACCCACAGGGACCTTCACAGAGAAATGCAGAGAGGGGACTTCCGCGATGATCTCTTTTATCGGATCAATGTCATCCGTATTGATTTGCCGCCTCTTTGTGATCGAAAGGAAGACATTCCTCTCCTGGCCCGCCATTTTGTCCAACGAATTAACGCCCGTCTCGGGAAAAGCATCCTCGGAATTTCCGATGAGGTCTTGAGGGTTTTGATGAATTACCCCTTTCCCGGGAACATCCGGGAACTGGAAAACATCATCGAACATGCGGCGGTCCTTTGCCGGGGCTCCATCATTGAAATAAAAGACCTCCCCAAAGAGCTGACCGAAAAGGTCGAGACCACGGTCGGTGAGAAGCACCTTTTCTCCCCTCTGAACAGAGTTGAAGCCGAGGTAATCCGGAAAACCCTGGAAGAACACGGGGGCGATCGTATTCAGACCGCGAATGCACTGGGCATAAGCCGGTCCACCCTCTGGAGGCGGATCAAACGGTATGGTCTTGATCAAGATAAGTCTTTTCGTTAGTTTCATTTATGAATTTAAACGTGAAACAGTTTCAAATCTGAGCGCTCTTCTTTTATTTTCCAGTTTCTCGCACTTTTCAATTATCAGCCGAAATAACTTTTAATTTTAAGACTTTACTTTCCTTGTCCATTTTTAATGGGGAAAATATCAACACTCCATTATATGTTGAAAATATCAACACATAAAATACTTTCCATACAGGCCTCCCGTCCAACTCATTAAAAATTCTAACATTTTCAACTATATCATTATATTTTTTTCAAAAAAATCAAAATGTGGCATTAATTTTGATTGAGAAAATATTGCATTCTTAAAAGTACTGGCAATATTGCCGGCAGGGAGGTGCTCAATATGGTTGCAATTTTCGTGGTAATGACGATTATGGCATTTGTCGCAATTGACCTGATGATTCAGACTCTTGAGCGGCGCAAAAATGCTTCTTTACAGCCTGAAACCATCCACCACCATACAGCGGGTATTTACAATTTGATACTGCCGCTGGTTTATTTTTTTCATCCCGGGCATACGTGGGCACAGGTTGAGAAGACGGGGATGGTAAGGGTCGGCCTTGATAGCTTTGCACAGAAGCTTATCGGAAATATCGACACTATCGAACTGCCCGAGGTGGGAAAAGAGGTCAAGCAAGGTCAGCCCCTTTTCAGCATCAGGCAGGGCCGGCGGAGTGCGGCATTTGTCTCTCCAGTGAATGGAAAAATTGCCTCGACGAATAACCACCTGGAACCCAATTTAATAAAAAAGGAACCTTATAGCAGTGGATGGATCGCCGAGGTAGAGCCTGATTCCCTGTCCGATGATTTAAGCAGGCTGAAAATCGGTAAAGACGCTGTTCTCTGGATGAAAAAAGAAATCAAGAAGTTCCTGGATTTTTCCTGGGCCCGAGTCCCGGCCCCCGCAATAGTGGGTCAAACCGCCCAGGATGGTGGATTTCCTGTGGAGGGAATCCTGGAAACCATGGATGACGAGACGTGGGATCACTTTGAAACCCAATTTCTTCAGTCGCGGGTATCAGATGATCCTGCAATATTCAAGGGATAAATAAAGAGGGAGAAGATGAATGAAGCGGAAAGCGATGCTTATTGATATCCCGAGGTGTGAGAACTGCGGTGCATGCGAGGAAGCGTGCAAAGAACAGAATAAACTGCCCGAGAATGATGATAACGGCCTTTCCGCATACACATACACCAAAGTGCGGGAGATCAAGGGGCACAATGTCCGCAGGTTGTGCATGCACTGCAACGATCCAGCCTGTCTCTCTGTATGCCCGGTGAATGCATTCACTAAGAATCCCGAGGGCGCCGTTGTCTATAACGCGAACCGATGTATGGGATGCCGATACTGCATGGTGGCCTGCCCGTTTGGCATACCGCGCTTTGAATGGGATCGGGCCAACCCCAAAATTTCCAAGTGTGTCTTCTGCTTTTCCCGCATCAGTAAGGGCGGACAACCCGCTTGCGCCGAGGCCTGCCCCGTAGAAGCCACTGTCTTCGGAGATCGGGACGACGTGATCAAGCTGGCTCGCGAAAGAATCAAAGCCGAGCCAGGCAAATATATCGATCACATATACGGACTCAATGAAGTGGGCGGTACTTCCGTGGTTTACATTTCATCGGTTCCTTTCGGGCAACTGGGATTTCCTACAAATGTGGAGCCGGTTCCTTTGCCTCAGTTAACGTGGAAGATTTTGAAACAGGTTCCCAACGTGGTCACACTGGGGGCATTAATGCTGGGTGGGATTTACTGGATCACACGCCGCCGGGAAGAGGTGGCCAGGTTCGAGGAGCAACAACAAAAAGAACAAAAGGAACGGGAAACCCGCTGATCATATTTTCAGCATCAAGGTGAGGAGGAAAAAATGGAATCGGCCAAGAAAAGCATTCTAGAAAGGTTCACTTTCTGGCGAGTGATGCTGGCAATCTTCTTTATAGTGGGGATTTATGCGTCAGCGGTGAGGTTTTTCAAGGGATTAGGGGCGGCAACAAACATGAGCGATGCAACACCCTGGGGCCTATGGATCGGTTTCGACGTAATTTGTGGCGTGGGCCTGGCGGCAGGCGGATTTATTGTTACCGCCGTTGTTTATGTCTTCGGCGTTGAGAAGTATCGGCCCATCTTGAGGCCCGCCATTTTAACAGCCTTCATGGGATACAGCCTGGTTGTTGTGGGTCTGTTATTCGATCTGGGCAAGCCCTGGAACATCTGGCACTGTCTCATTTACTGGAACACCCGTTCGCCGCTCTTTGAGGTGGCCTGGTGCGTCATGCTTTACACCACAGTGTTGGCTCTGGAGACCAGCTCCCTTATATTTGAACGCTTGCGGTGGGTGAAGCTGCAAAAGTTATTTGAAAAGGGTGTCATTATATTTGTGGTCTTGGGTGTTTTGCTCTCCACCCTCCACCAGTCGACTCTGGGGACGATGTTCGTCATCTTTCCCTACAAGCTTCATCCCCTTTGGTACAGTATGATGCTGCCCATCTTGTTTTTTATCTCATGTATCGCCGCGGGACTGGCCATGGTGATCTTCGAATCGTTCCTCTCCAAGCGTTTCCTGAAACATAGTGTGGACAAGAATCTTTTGGTACGGCTCAGCCAGTACATGTGCTTGATGCTTGGTATTTATTTTGTGGTTCGCCTGCAGGATCTGGTCGCCCGTGGCGCCATTTCATATGCATGGACCCCATCTCTTGAGATGGCACTCTTCCACGTGGAAATATTCCTGGGTGTGGCGGCTCCCATGATACTTATCCTTATCCCTTCTTTGCGCCGCAGCAGCAAGATCCTTTTCACCGCTTCACTGCTCACTGTCAGCGGCTTTATCATGCACCGATTGAACGTGACAATCACAGGATTGGCTGGCGCCTCCGGGAGCCATTACTTCCCCTCGGTCATGGAGACCTTTATATCCATTTTCCTTGTGGGGATAGGGTTTGCGCTGTTCGGCCTGGCGGCCAGGTATTTACCGGTCTTCAGGCACGGAGAGGAACAAGCAGTTGAAGAAAAGCTCTCGAAGGACACAGTTCCCGATGGGTTTTATGTGCTGAGCTTCAAATAAATCCATTGAACCAAGGTGTTCCCGATGTGAATGCTTTAAAAATCCCATTGTTGTGGAGGTAACGGATGAATGACAGCCATTTCATATACATGCTACCCATGGGCAACATAAATGGCCGATTTCTTGAGACATTGCGGCTGAATATAGAGTATCAATTGGATTTGCCTTGCCGGTTGATGGAACCTATTAATTTACCAGAATATGCTTACGACTCCGAGCGCTGGCAGTACAACTCTCTGGAAATTCTCAAGCTGATACTGAACCTTTCACCCAAAGACGCCATTAAAATCCTCGGACTTTGCAACATTGATCTCTACATACCGATACAGAACTTTATTTTTGGACAGGCCCAGTTCAATGGCCTGGCGGCGATAGTCTCCATGAGGAGGCTCAACGGAGAATATCACGGCGAAGCATGCGGTGAGGCGCTCATATTCCGGAGGACCCTTAAGGAAGTCATGCATGAATTGGGGCATGCCTTTGGCCTGATCCATTGTCATTCGCCTCGCTGCGTCATGTCGCAATCCATCAATGTGGAGCAGGTGGACCAGAAAGAAATTGATTTCTGCGATGAATGCCAGACATTCATCGGGCAGCACATTATGAGGTGGAAGTTATGTTGGGCAGAATTTTACCGGCAGGAAAGGTCCTGGTGGTGGACGACGAGGAGATCATTCGCGAATCTCTCTCGGGCTGGCTCCAGGAAGATGGCCTTGAAGTGATGACGGCCGAGAGCGGGCCAGAGGCCCTTCAGGCAATGGAGAGAGAAACGTTTGACCTGATGCTTGTTGACTTGAAGATGCCGGATATGGATGGGGTCCAGTTCCTTCAAAAAGCGCAGAACATCAGGCCTCAGACGCCGGTGCTCATCATGACCGCATACGCCTCAGTCGATACTGCAACGCAGGCCATAAAAGAAGGGGCATATGATTACGTCACCAAACCCTTCGACCCGGAAAAAATCTCCCTGACCATACGAGAAATCTTCCGGAACCAGAGAATGATCAGGGAGAACATTCAACTGCGGCTCCATCTCGGAAAACTATACGAGTGCCATCATATCATCACCAAAAACCAGCAGATGCAGGAAGTCCTGAGGTTGATTGACAGAATCGCCGATTCCCGTTCCACGGTCTTGATCCAGGGAGAAAGCGGCACGGGAAAAGAATTGATCGCAAAGGCCATCCACTGTAACTCCAAACGCGCATCCAGGCCGTTCATTGCTGTTTCGTGCGACAGCCTGCCTGAAAGCTTGTTTGAGATCGCGCTGTTTGGCCATGAAAAAGAAACCGTTACCGATGCTAAGTCCGTCAGGAAGGGCAAGTTCGAGCTGGCTGACGGCGGGACCCTTTTCCTGGATGAAGTGGGGGCTTTGAGCCCGCGGCTTCAGAACAACCTCCTGCGGGCGCTCCAGGAGCGGGAATTCATGCGGGTCGGAGGGAAGAAATTCATCCATACGGACACTCGCGTGATATCGGCCGCCAGCAGGGATCTCCTTAAGGGAGTCCAGGAGGGCTGGTTCCGCGAAGACCTGTATTACCGCATCGGCGTCGTTCCCATTAACCTTCCGCCCCTGCGAGAACGCAAGGAAGACATACCCCCATTGGTGGAGCACTTCATTTCCAAGTACGACGTCCTGGATTCACGAAAGGTCAAAGGTGTGAACGAGGAAGCCCTCGCTTTTTTGATGGGATACGACTGGCCGGGCAACGTCAGAGAACTGGAAAGCGTTATGGAGCGGGCGATGCTGGTTAACAACACCGGCATTGTCATACCGGCTGATATCACTCTTGATACCGTTGATTACAGTGATTCTGCTGATTCCTTGTCCCTTCAGGCCGTTGAACGCCAGCATATAACAAGGATGATCCGGAAAAACAATTGGAACATTAAAAAAACCGCCGAGATGTTGAAAATTGACCGCGCAACCCTTTGTGCAAAGATTAAAAAATTCAATTTGCGCCGGAAAAGCCTTTGCAGAAATAATTGAATTCTCCTGGTGAGTAATTTGAACCTTTAAAGGGAGTGAGCCGGCCCTCACCGCCGACAGGAGATAGTAAGATGGAAAACCAACAAAATTCCCAATGTGTTTTTGTGGAACTGGGAATCATTTCTTTCAAAATCTGCCGAAAAAACTTTACTTGCTCTCAGTGTGATTTCGCAGAGACAGTATTGGCCTTTGGCCCTTTGACCCTGGAGTCTCCAGGGCGCCTTCGAATGATTGACCAATTGAACAGGTGCATACAAAATCGGGAGGAGAGGGCCAGAGGGCGAATGCAAAATCAGAAAAGCGAGATGATGCGCGAATTGCTTGGCGTGGATATCCCTGTAGACCGGTTCTTCCATCGATCCCACGTATGGGTGCTTCCCTTATCAAACCATCAGTTTCGGCTGGGATTTGATCACATAGCTCAGTTGCTGCTCCAGACCATCACGGGCGTCCAGGTCTCCAGTGATAAAAGCACCGGAATGACTATTTGGGACCTTTGCTGCATGGGAAGGATGGTCCAGATTCCCTGTCCCCTTGAAGGTCAACTGAAGGAGGTCAATGTCAGTGTATTGATTGACCCGCCGAGAATTCACGAGGATCCGTATGATAAGGGCTGGCTGATTGACCTGGAATTACAGAAAGAGGCCGATTTCAGCCAGTTGCTTCAGGGCGAAGAGGCCCGGGCCTGGATGGCAATGGAGATGGAGCGCATCCGCCGTTTCGATGCCACGGTCATGGACGGCGGCGAGGTGACGCACAATCCAGCCAGGTGGATTCCCCTACAAGAATGGAGAAAGATTGTGGATACTTTCCTTATTCAGCCCGCCAGGAAAAGGTTGCCCTGATATCATTACTGGGAGCTCTCCAGGGGAGGAATTACCATGAAAGAGCTAATGGAATTGATACAAACCCCGGCTGGTGTTGCAGTGGCCGTTTTTGGGGGGATTGTGGCCTTGATGATCCTCGCGCGGTTGGTCTTTTTCGGAACGTTCTTCCTTGCCATTCCCGTCGTTGCCGCCGTGGGAGGGCTGCGATCCGGAATGAGGAGGCTTGCCGCTCAATTTCATTCTGATAATGAGGATAAAGCACCGGCAACGCAAATTAGTGCTACCATGCCACGAGAAGCCGGTGTTCCCGCCGGAGAAGAAAGGGAAGCATCATCAATGGTTGGGGGATTCCGGATGCCGCGCAACCTCTGGTACCATCCGAAACACTTCTGGATGAAACAAGAACCTTACGGCAAAGTGCGCATCGGCTTCGACGACTTCGCCCGACGGCTAATGGGGAACATCACGCGGATCGATATGCTGACGTTCAACGTCCAATCACCGGGTAAAAGAGCTTCCCGCTCTTTTTTAAAGGGTTGGGTCATTTATTGCGATGGCAAGACCGTCCGGATCATCAGCCCCATCCGGGGAAGGATCGAAGTGATTAACGACCGGCTGGGCAGGGAACCTTCCATAATAGCGAAAGATCCTTACGGCGACGGCTGGCTTTGCACCCTTGTGCCCGAGGGTGATGCAAACCCCTTGGATAAAACCATTTCAGGAATGCACATCGATAGATGGATGAGAGACGAAGTCCATCGCCTGCGCCATTGCATCAGAGATCATGGACTTACGGTTCTACACGATGGCGGCGAAATTGCACAAGATCTTGCCAGCACCATCTCGGCGAGCGATTGGCGGCAATTAGTGAAGTCTTTTCTATCCGATTGAAAAATTCCGGCTTCATATTGCCAAGTCCGATCGTAATGTACCGGATGTATCTAAAAGCGGAAACATAAGTGTTAAAGGTTCTATTGTGGAAGGATATAATAAAATCCTTGTTTGCCTGGATGGATCAGAAGTCTCAGAAGCCGTTCTCCTTGAGGTTGAGAAGATTGCCACTGCTTTCAATGCCGGCATTTCCCTTTTGCGGGTTGCCCATGCGATTACTATCCTCCCTGGTACAGATCCCACAGAGGCTCAGGTGGCTGTGGTTCGAAAGGCAGAGGAATATCTCAGTGGGATAGAAGAAGAGCTGAAAACCAGGGGCTTCATGGTGGACAGCCATGTCAGATATGGTGATCCGGCTGAACAGATCCTGGACCATTGTGAGTGGAACGAAGTAGACATTATTGCAATGTCTACCCATGGCCGCAGTGGGGTCAAGCGGTGGCTCCTTGGAAGCGTGGCGGAAAAGATACTCCGTCATGCAACAAAGCCGGTCTTCTTGATGAAATCCTCGGGATAATTTGTCTTCAAGCTATTCGGTGAAGAAAACTTCCACTTCCTCGAATCAGCGCATTCCGGCAAACAGTTTAAGGAAAGGAGCAGGAGATGATCGAGATTAAGAAGATTATGGTGCCGGTGGATTTCTCCCGCGAGTCCCTTCTTGCAGCCAGGTTCGGTGTTTCTCTTTCCCATGAATACAACTCAGAGCTGATCGTATTTCACGTTATCCCGCCGTTCCATCCCATCGTTCGCGCGGTAGTGCCGGAATATGACAGCATGAAGGAGAAGGCGCTGGCCTCTGCTCAGAAAGAGCTCGGTGGCGTGATCCCTCAGGAGGTCAAAAAGACGCTAAAAAAGATCGATGAGATCGTGGTGGTCGGTGAACCACACATCGCAATCCCCGCGCATGCCCAAAAGCTGGGAGTGGACATGATTGTCCTTGGCACCCACGGCCGCACGGGCCTGGCCCACGTGATCCTGGGTAGCGTTGCCGAGCGGGTTATCAGACACGCACCGTGTCCTGTACTGGTTGTGAGGAACAACGTGGAAAAGTATGTGCATGGATGGGGGTGAGGGAATTCCTTGTTCCTCCGCAGGCGCCGGCTTGTGCAGCACTTCCTCCGCGCGGGAAAAGGAAGCTAATCTACATACCAGGCTCAAAGACCTAAGGAGCGAGGACAGATTCCTTTTCCCCTCTACCCAGGCGTCCCAGAGTAGATAATGGCCGAAGCCCACACATGGGTACCGTAGCGAGTGAAGAAGATTTAGCCTTCGCTTTGTTTGCTTGTCAAGGGTTGTCGATCTAGCCCACAGGGCAAGACAGCTCCGGCTGCCCTTGACAAGCACTCCGCTTCGGCTTGATGGCGCATAAGATTTGCTTCCAGCAAATCATGTTTTACCAATATTTGTCCGGCGCAGAAGCCGTATATACGCTCTTTCGACATGGTGTATCTCATGTCCGGGAATAGCATACAAATTTAAGGTTCATCCGACTAAAGCGTACTTTGTCTCATGAATAGCCATGATGTTACGTTTAAAGAATTCCATATCCCGAAAGCCATAGGCTTGCCTTTTCATGGTTTTGATTTTGTTGTT
>JAFDED010000114.1 GCA_019310535.1 Deltaproteobacteria bacterium | reverse complement strand
CGCTTGATGTGGTCTTTGCTCATTGTAAAATCTGAAATAGGCTCTCAGCCCCATGGTGGCCTCTTTAACGCTCTCGTAGTCCTTTAAATACACCTCCTCGTATTTTACCGTTCGCCACAGCCGCTCGACAAAGATGTTGTCAAAGACCCGGCCCCGGCCGTCCATGCTGATCCGTATTCTCTGTGCTTCCAGCTTTCCGGTGAATGCCTGGCTGGTAAATTGGACCCCCTGGTCAGAGTTGAAGATCTCGGGCTGTCCGATCCTTAACTCTCTGTCCAGAGCCTCAAGGCAAAAGGACGCATCCAGCGTATTGGACAGGGACCAGGAGAGCAGATACCAGCTGAGCCAATCCATAATGGCTACCAGATAGAGGAATCCCTTCCTCATCCGAATATAGGTGATGTCCGTCATCAACACCTGGTTCGCGCTCTTGATAGTCCCAAAAGAACCTTCAGAGATCAAAAAATCACGCTGTATGTGGAGGCAAAACGCTATTCGGTTTTCGAAGAACCGGGCTAACAAGAAAGCGAAGATATTAAACCCTAAGAGAACGGTCGATTGAATTCCCATAGCTGGCACGAAGCGCTCAGTTCAACATATCCCCCAAGCTGATTGACATATCCCGATTCCATAATTACATTTTTAACAGAAAAGTTTACTTTCTTGATCGGGATGAGGGAATGATTTGTAGGGCTCATGGTAAGTTCATTATATGACACCCTTTTCTAAGATTTTGGAGGAGAAAATGGCCAAGATTTTGACGCTGTATTACAGCCATTACGGTAACGTGAGAAAGCTGGCCCTTTCCGCCCTGGAGGGTGCTAAATCCGTGCCGGGCGTCGAGCATAAACTGGCTCGCGTACAAGAAGTGGATGCGGAGGAGGTCATCCGGCAGCAGGAGCACCGCTGGAAAGCCTGGCAGGACATCAGGCAGGACCCGGAGGCAACCCTCGACGATCTCAGGTGGGCGGACGGCCTGATCCTGGCCACTCCTACTCGATTTGGGAATGTTCCGGGGGCTGTCAAACTCTTTATCGATTCCTGGGCGCCTCTGTGGCAAGGCGGGGACCTGATTGGAAAGCCGGCGACCACCATCACCTCCACCGCGTCGGTGCATGGCGGTCAGGAGTTTACACACCTTGCCATGTGGATACCCATGCTCCACATGGGGATGATAATCGTGGGCGTGCCGTATTCCGAAAAACGTCTCTTTTCCGTGGAAGGCGGTGGGTCTCCCTACGGCGCTTCGGCTGTGGTCGGTTTGAGGGGCGAGCGTCCGCCCACGGAGGACGAGCTGGGTATCGCCTTCACGCAGGGTGCGCGATTGGCAACGGTTGCGTCCAAGCTTAAACAATAAGTGCCTGCAATTCACCGGGAAACCCCAGGACGTCAATCACTGGTGTTTTTGTGGGTAGAGGCTTCAAAGGAGGAGAGCCATGCAACGCGTCATAGACTGGAAAAAAGACTTTAAGGCCTCGCTGGAGGAGGCAAAATCCAAAGGCAAGCCCGTTCTGCTGGACTTCTTCAATCCCGATTGAGGGGGCTGCAAAAAAATGGGTGCAGTTACGTACCCTAATGCCGGCGTGCAGGAATTTGTGGCTTCATCATTCGTGACAGTCATGTCCACCCTTGGAGAAGACCCCGAACTATGGAGTCGGTACAACGCGAATTGGACGCCCACCATCCTTGTTCTGGACTCGCAGGGAAACGAGAAACACCGGATCGTGGGATACCTTGAGCCCGACTATTTCCTGGGACAGATTCGGCTGGGAGCGGGAAAATACCTGATGGAAGCGGAAAAGTTTGAGGAGTCCATCCAGATGCTCGCCGATGTCGCAAAATATCATCCTGAAACCGAGGCGGCGCCCGAGGCGGCATACTACGAGTCCGTGGCCCGTTATAAACGGACCCGCGACCCTCAGCACCTCAAGGCCGGTCTCAATCGTTTGCGGGAAAAATATCCGGGCAGCACCTGGAACATGAAAGCCAGTGCCTGGGCATAGAACATTCCCTGCGCTGAAATGCAAGAAATAGAAGCCTAAATGAATTGTTATGTTTCGAGGTAGCCGGCCATAAAAAATTACTTTTCCTGAGAACCGCCGGGCATTATCTACTCGCCGGGCGGCCTCAGGATGACCGGCGTTTAGGGAGAAAGGTTATGGCTGAAAAATTCAGTCCAATGGCGGCCCTTGTGGGCCGTATTTTTATCGCCGTTATTTTTTTAAACTCCGGCTACGGTAAAATCATGGGATTTGCCGGCACGCAGAAATATATGGAATCCCACGGTCTTCCGTTAGTATCGATTTTGCTGGTGTCAGCCATCTTTGCCGAAATTGCCGGAGGTCTCTCCCTGGTGCTTGGTGTATACACCAGGCTTGGCGCGCTGGCTTTGTTGCTGTTTATGATCCCTACCACGCTTATCTTCCATACGGATTTCACCCAGAGAATCCAGGTGATCCATTTTTTAAAGAACCTCGCCATCATGGGCGGTATTCTTGCTTTCATGGCCATGGGAGACGGCGGCCTGGGTTACGATTCCTGGCGGAAGAGAGGATGAACCCGCCCAGCGGCATATCCGGGACCGAAATCAGGCCTCAAAAACGGGCATACCCGACTGATGGCCTGGCTTTGCAGGACTTTCCCCGATAATTCACACGGATTCATCAAAATGCTTTGAATTTTAATCCCTTGCATTCATCAGTACATAAAAAAGGAATTTTGGAGAGAATTTTCGAATAAGGGAGAGTGGCCCGGACGACTTGTCGCCCGGGTCGTGAAGCGACAAGAGGTTTTGCCCGGTGCACCCCGCGCCCGGGAACCATTAAACGAGCCATGTACTGCCTCTTGCTGCTGCACAGCCCGGACAATAACTTGTCCGGGCCAACCATGGGCTCCATTACTCCACCCCTGAGCGGGAGGTGATCCCCCGGATCCACAATCACCGCTTTTTCCTTTGAAAATTTTGGAGTACTCCTGTCTGGCTCTGGCCTTGACATTCATGCGGGGCACATGTTAACACGTACAAAATCCGAAAATCGATGTTTGTCCATTGCATGCAGGTGAAACAAACCAATATTTCACAACATAAAGGAAAATCTCATGCCAGGACCCCTTAAAGGTTACAGAGTGCTAAGCTTTGGGCGTGTGCTGGCCGGTCCGTATGCCGCTATGCTCCTGTGCGACATGGGTGCCGAAGTCATCAAGGTGGAGGAACCAACGAAGGGAGACCCGGCCCGGAACAACGGTCCTTTCATCAACGGGATCAGTTCATACTTTTTCAGCGTAAACCGCGGGAAAAAGAGCATCACGCTCAACCTTCGGCATGAGGAGGGCAAGGAGATTGCCCGCCGCTTGATTCGCAGCGTGGATGTCCTCATCGAGAACTTCAGGCCGGGGGTGATGGACCGGCTTGGGTTGGGATACCATGCGGTTCGCGAAATCAACCCTCGCCTGGTGTTCGCCTCCATCTCCGGGTTCGGACAAACCGGCCCGTATGCCCACCGTCCGGCTTACGACATGGTGGCCCAGGGGATGGGCGGCACAGTGAGCATAACCGGAGAGCCGGGACGCCCGCCCGTGAGGGTGGGATATTCCATTGGAGACATGGGCGCGGCCCTGTTCGCATCCAATGCCATTTTGGCCGCGCTGCTGGAGAGGGAACGAAGCGGCCAGGGACAGTGGATCGACGTGGCCATGGTGGACAGCCAGGTGGCCTTGTGCGAAAACGCCCTTGCGCGATACTTTGCAAATGGTCAGGTTCCTCGACCCCTTGGAAGCCGCCACCCCCTTAACACCCCCTTCCAGGTCTTCCCCGCCCGGGATGGTTATATCGTTCTGATAGCCAGCCAGGAGGCCGATTGGGAACGGTTCTGCCGCCTGGTGAACCGTCCGGACCTGCTGGAAGATCATCGGTTTCGGACCCGTGAAGGTCGCACTCAAAATCATGCTGAACTGGAACCCATTCTTGTGGAGATCCTTCGCTCCCGCACCGCCGCCCAATGGCTCCATGATATGGAGGCGGCCGGGATTATCTGCTCGCCGGTCAACGATATCCAGCAGGTAGTGGAAGACCAGCAGATTCGATCCCGGGGCATGATCGCGGAAGTTCAGCATCCAAAACTGGGAAGTGTGAAGGTGGCAGGGACTCCCTTCAAGCTTTCACGAACATCCTGCAGCATCGAGAAAGGCGCGCCGGATCTGGGACAACACACGGAGGATATCCTCAAGGGTCTGCTGGGCGCAACGCAGGAAGAGATCAAGCGCTTGCGGGAAAAAGGCGTGGTGTAAAGCGTGAAACCACGGGCAAGTCTTCGGCTTGACCCATGGCAGACCGTTAAGGAACGAGCATGATACCCATGCAATCGAGGTAAGGTAGACCGGGAGTTTAAGGTATGAAAGAGCCCATGACCTGGAAGGAAAGAATCATGACGGTCTTTTCCGGACAGACACCGGACCGGATGCCGTGGTTTCCCCGCATGCACCTCTGGCATGCAGCGCATGAGAAAATGGGAACCCTGCCCGAGCAGTATCGGGGGTGGAGCCTGGAGGATATCTTGCGGGACCTGGGGGCCGGTATCAACGGCCACAGCAAGGTCCATTCTGAAGAATACAAGGGAGTTGCGATTCGCAAAGAGCAACAGGGGGACCGGGAGATCTACCTGTATGAAACTCCGTTCGGAACGCTGCGAAACGTCTGGGCAAACCCACCCTCACAGGCTCGTATGGCCCTCCGGGCGTTCCAGGTGGAGCACATGGTCAAAGGCCCCGGGGACTTCGACGCCCTCCATTACCTCCTTGACCGTCTGGTGATCCGTGAAGATTATGCGGCCTTTGAAGCGGACGTGCGGCGCATAGGCGTGGATGGCGTTGCCATCGCGTACATGGGCCCCTCACCGTTCCAGCGCTTTCTGCGCACGTACATGGGCTTCGAAAAAGGCTTTGTTCAGATAATGGAGACCCCGCAAAAAGTACAGGGGATTCTCCAGCGGCTGAGGGAGATCTGCTTGGAGGTGGTTCGGGTGGTGGCTGAATCGCCGGCGGAAATCGTAAACCTGGGGGACAACCTTACCGTCTTGCTCCAGAGCCCGGCCGTTTTTCGCGAACATTACCTTCCCTTTTACCAGGAGGCCTGTGCCATTTTACAGCGTAGTGGGAAAAAAGTGGCTGTGCATGGCGACGGCGAGATGAAGCCCCTGCTTCCCCTGCTGAAAGACAGCGGTGTTGACGCGGTGGAGTCTTTCTCTCCGGATCCCATGACGGGATGCACGCTGGACGAGGCGCTCAAGCTGGCGGATGGCCGGTATATCATCTGGGGAGGCATCCCTTCCATACTCCTGTGTGATCCCACCACCGATGCGGAATTTGACGCGTTCATGGATCATCTCTTCCAGCTCGTTAGTCCCGGCAATCCGTTCGTACTCAGCGTGGGGGACAACGTAATGCCCGAGGCCCACCTGGATCGGGTCCAGCGGGTTTGCCGGATTGTTCGTGAGGGCTGGTGAATATTGTAAACCGCAGACCCCCTCGTTTATGTGTTGTTGTAAGTGATGATACATATTCTCACCAATAACAACAGATGAAGGCCTGATCACCCACTGCCCGGGGCCTTCCTCCCTCGCCTTCTTTCTTTCCACCGTGCAACAAGGTGGGGATGAAACATCAACACAACGGCGCAGTAGACAGCCAGTCCGGCTGCCCCGCCCAGGAAAACCTGCATCGAAAAGCCCCAGAAGGGGGTCGCCGCCCACGCCAGTATAGCCGGCTCAACCACCAACCGGCATCCATAAGAGGCCGACCCGCCGGCAATCCCGGCGATCAGTGAACGCAGCCCCTCAGTGCCTAGAGGTTTCCAGGAAATGGGGGCTCCCCTGATTCTGAGTTCCCTTTGCAGCAGGCTCAATAATATAATCACCTGAACGGTATATGACAGAGACGAAGCCAGCGCCAGCCCGCCGTGGCGCAGGGATGTCTGCACCAGGAGTATATTCAGGGCCACATTCAGTCCCCACGCCCACAGGCTGGTTCGCAGCAGGACGGAGTTCATCTGAAGGACACCGAAGGCGTTTTTCATCAGGTTGTAAACGGAGAGGGCCAGCAGCCCCGCGAGATAGCAGACCAGGGCTACTGTAGTAAGACTCGTGCTTCTTTCATCGAAAGCACCCCGCTGGAAAACCATCCCTACCAGCGGACGTGCCAGAGCCACTGACATAAAAGTCACGGGAACGATAAGATATAAATTGATCTTGAGCGAACGCACGATATCCTCACGGAACAGATCGAATCGGCCCAGTGCCGTCCACCGATTCAGATCTGAAACCACAGCACGGGAAATGGCCATGCCCAGCGCCGCTCTGGGCACCTCCCGGAGCCGAAAGGCATACCAGAGAGAGGACATGGATCCCGAAACCAGCAAGGAGGCGAGAATGCGATCCACCACCTCGATGGTCTTTTCAAAAAGGGACTGTATGACCACAAAGGAGGCCTCTCGGCGCAAGTGTTCCCCCGCCTCCCTGGGATAGCGCAGCGCGAGATGGAAGCGAAACCCTTGCTCGGTGCGCATGGAGTGAGAAAAAAGGAAGGGAAGCTGAACCAGTGTCTGCAGCATAGCTCCCAGGACGAACCCCACCGGCAGGCAATAAAGCCCCAGCTTTGACCTCAGGAGCCACACACTGAGTATGACCCCGAGGCTCAGCATGGCTGGCGATGCGGCAAACACCATGGTCCGCTTGAAAAAGTTGAGAAGCATTCCAACATATGCCGCAATGCCGATAAAAACCAAAAACGGCATAATGACGTACGTCATCCGGATAGCCCAGGACATGGCCTCAGAAGAGAGTCCCGGCACAATGATCCTGACCAGCAGGGGGCCCACCAGGTAGAGCAGAACCATGGCCGTAAGCAGGCAAAGCAGAAGCCAGTTGAAAATGACCGAGGCCATCTTCCATCCTCCGGCCAGATCCCCCCGTTCCATGCGTGATTTTGAGGGGGGGATCAGGGCACGCTCACAGATCTCTTCCCCCAGAATCCTCCTGACCAGGGAGGGGACGGTGAAGGCGGCCACGAATGCATCCATTCCCCAGCCGGTTCCGAAATAGGCGGAAATAACCACTTCTCTGGCAAAACCAAGAACTCTCGACACCATGGTTCCAAAAAATATATCCGCCAGGCGTCGGATCAAACCTCTTCCCGAGGAAGCTTCCGCTAGCGATAAAGCTTTATTCGGGCTGTTGCACCGGTTTGATTTCATCTTGCCGTCCTTTAAATCCGAAAAAGCTATAAATTCGTCCTGTCATCTTATGCACAAGATAATTGCGAACCTGCGGACATTCGTCCGATAGCGCGTTCCAATTGTAGCAACTCTTTAAAATTTTTCAAGCTTATGTGGATATATCATCGTTGACAATGGAGTTGCTGAGAACGTATCATGATTATTATTCTGCTTGTTCAGTTTTTTTGAAGTGAAGCGTGTCAGTGCACCGGGGGCATCAGTGGATTCTCTGGATCGCGTGTTCAGTCATATTCGAGGGGAGCGTATTGCCGCGGTAACAAGCGATTTGATCAAAATTTCCAGCATCAACCCTCCGGGAAACGAAGAGGAATTAGCCCGGTGGACAGCCGACTTCATGAAAGATATGGGAATGGATGTGATGATCCAGCCTGTTGCCCGCCGGCGCGCGAATACAGTGGGAAAGCTCCGGGGCCGAGAACGGAAGGGATGTCTGGTTTTTTCCGGACACCTGGACGTGGTTCCGGTCAGCCGGGAGGAACAATCTGCATGGCGGACCGATCCGTTCCAGCCTGTAATTGAACAGGGACGGCTCTTCGGCAGAGGGGCAGCGGACGCCAAGGGAGGAGCGGCGGCCATCCTCTGCGCGGTGGAGGCCATACAGAAGGCCCGCATTCCCATCGCCGGGGACATAATGGTGGCGCTGAGCGCAGATGAAGAAGGCACGATGCTGGGCGTCAGGACACTTACAGGCTCTGGAGTTCTTCGGGAAGCCCGGGCGGTTGTTGTGGCAGAGCCGTCTGACAACCGTCTTTGTCTTTCCTCCAGGGGGCAGACTTCCGGATGGGTTAACATTGATGGGCAAACCGCTCATACTTCTCTCCAGGATGCGGGTGTGAATGCCATCCACGCTGCCGCCCGCTTCATTGATCGCTTGCTGGGCCGCCGGCCGAGCCACCAGCCTCATCCGGTTCTGGGAGAATCATACTGGACGGTGACCATGATTCACGGAGGTGCGGGGGAGTCCATCGTGCCTGATTCCTGTGGGTTACACATTGACGGGAGGCTGGTTCCCGGCCAGAACGCACAGCAGTTCTGGGACGATGTGGAGACCGTGCTTCAGGAGATGGCTGAAGCTGATGATACGTTCTCCGCGCGCATCAATATTCTGGGTGAAGCCGCTGCATGGGAGACGCCGCCTGATAGCATCTTGGCCGAAACCGCAAAGAGGGCGATACAAAAGACTTTGGGCAAAGAACCCGAGGTAATGGGATTTCCCGCCACCACGGACGGGGCGTACTTCCACTCGCAACTGGGGATTCCGGTGGCCATACTGGGCCCAGGATCCCTTTCCTCCTCTCATGGAGCCAACGAATTCGTTTCGGTGGAACAACTGGAAGAGGCGGCCCGAATATATGCAGCTTGTGTTCTGGAATACTGGAACACAGAAGGCGATGACGGAAAACCTCCGGATTCCTCTCGCCTCTTTCCCGTACCCGAACAGTAGAACCTGGACACGAGCTGAACCCTTAAGAATGCCTGAAGGGTTGATACAGCTTGTTTCATCACGGGCATTCCTCCCGTTCTGGATCATGGCCGGAACGGTAGTACAGCGACTTGTATGATTCATATAGTATGGCCTAAAAGCGGATGCTTCAGGCTCTGCGGGGTTTTGCGATTGACCCGAGCGGTGGATTATGTTATACATTTTTAGAAGATACGAATTGTTGTAGGTGATTTATAGCCTCAGGGCGCGCGTTCTCTGTAATCAGCCAAGCCCTTCTGCTTGACTTTCAACCGGCACTGCGGCGATAAAATGCTGAACGGAGTCATTGCCATGTTCAAGGGCTGGTGGTGATAGTTGTTTCATGAGCGTGAAATGCCTGTGAAGATTATTCGCGGACCTGTCCGATTTTTACTTGTTCTGAGTATACTTGATTTATAAGAAAAAAGTACTCTTCCTTTTTTTATGTTTTGTTGTACCCGGGAGTTCGCGGTGGTTCTCATGCAAAGAGAATTGAAAATCAAAAAAGATCAGCTTGAAGGGAAACTGGAAAAGCTCAAAAAGATTTTACAAGAGATGGACTCCGTGGTGGTGGCTTATTCCGGAGGGGTGGACTCCACTTTATTACTGAGTGTGGCACACCGAGTGTTGGGGGATAGGGTTCTGGCGCTGATCGCCACCTCTCCCACGTACCCTGCTTTCGAGGTTGACGCTGCCCTCGGGCAGGTTCAAAAAATGGGTGTGCCATACCGAATTGTGGAATCCAACGAGCTGAATATCCCCCATTTTTCTGAGAACACCCCCAGACGGTGTTTTCACTGCAAAGGGGAGCTGATGAATGTCTGTAGGCGAGTGGCCGATGAGATGGGATTGAAGCACGTGGCCGAGGGTTCCAACCTTACTGATCTGGGTGATTACCGGCCGGGCCTTGAGGCCGTGAAGCATCACAATGCCCGCAGTCCATTGCAGGAGGCCGGGTTGAGCAAAGAGGACATACGCGAGTTGAGCCGATGCCTGGGTCTTTCCACGTGGGAAAAACCATCCTTTGCGTGTCTGGCCTCCCGGTTCCCATACGGCACAAGGATTACCGAGGAAAGGCTTACCATGGTGGCCCAATGCGAGGAAGCATTGCGCCGGACGGGTTTTAGCCAGTTTCGCGCCCGGTATCATGGAGACGTTGTCCGCATAGAGATAGAAAGAAAAGAGATGGAGCGCATGCTGGATGGGGACATTCGGGAGAGGATTGTGAGCGCCTGCAAGACAGCCGGCTTTCTTTATGTAACGCTGGACATGGAGGGTTACCGCACTGGGAGCCTGAACGAGGCCCTCCGATGAATCCTGCCATAAAACGTGTTAAAGTAACCCGGGGGAACAATGAGTGATGTGATAATAGATAGAGTGCCGGAACTGGGCAAGTCTATCCTTATCGTTGGAATGGGGGGTTGGGCCAATGCGGGAGAAGTATCCACCGCTTCCGCTCTGTATGTTATTAACCAGCTCAAAGCCAAAAAATTCGCGTGCATTAATATCGACCGGTTCAACGACTTCCAGTCTTTGCGACCGATAGTACAGGTGGAAAAAGGTGTTATCCGGAGCCTTGATTTTGCTTCAAATGATTTTTACTATTGGAAAAGCGGTAAAAAACCTCATGACCTGATCATTTTCCACGGAACCGAACCGCAGTTGTTGTGGAGGGATTTTATCCGGTGCTTTTTCCAGGTTTTACAGCCGTTTACTCTTGACCGTATTTTCACCATCGGCGGGGTGTTCGACCATGTCCCCCATACTATTGATCCGCCCATCACTGCAGTGGTTCCCCGAAAAGGTCAAATGAAAATATTGTCTTCTCATGGTATTACCGGCACGGAGTACACGGGACCAGCCAGTTTCCACTCTTTTATTCTCACAGAAGCGAAACGTCGCGGAATCCCTTCCATCAGCCTGTGGGGACACGCCCCCAGCTATATCCAATCCCAGAACCCCAAAGTCATCCAGAGCATGATCCAGAAGCTAAGCCGCCTGATCGGAATGGAATTTGATCTCCAGGGGTTCGAGGAACCGATCCAGCGCATGGAAAGTCAGCTTGAGCATGCGATGGAAGAAAAGCCCGAATTGCGCGAATTCGTACAGCAACTGGAGGATCATTATCTAAAAGACCGCCCCGAGGAAACTTCCAGGGATTCCAAGGTAATCCGCTTTGAGGAATGGTTGAAAAAACTTGACAGTGGAGGAGGCGACGGTACAAAAAACAAAAAATAAATAGAATGATCCACTTTGATCTGCAATATATTAATCAATGATATTTCAGTAAAATTGCCGTCAATAATAGATGAAAGATGTTGTTGGGGTGTCCCGGACGACTTATCGTCCGGGGCGCGAAGCGACAAGAGGTTTTGCCCGGTGCACCCCGTGGCCGGGTAAACGCGCCATGTACTGCCTCTTGCTGCCGCGCAGCCCAGATAATAAATTGTCTGGGCCACCCCCCCATGGCACCTGAATGTCATTAAGGTCTGGCCGATATTGAATCACTACTTTTCGGTCCAATGGTTAAGCAATAAGAATTTAATAAAAATCAAGCAATTAAAGTTTTGTTTGCTGACCTGATAGGATAATCCTAAAAACAAATAGTGGGTCTGACTTTTGCCATGCTCGGCAGCCGGGGCACCATATGGTGTTCCGGATACGGTGCAGGATGCGGAGATGAGACCTCAGCTTATTTTGCCTCTTCTCTTCATGCCATGCCCCATAAACCCTCGCTAATACTCCTTCGTTCTTTCGAAATTTTCCCATGAAGAATTCGGGCCTTCTCCATATTTCGGTTTTTTCTCGCAGCTTAGGGTGATTTACAGCGATATGATGGACTTTATAACGGTTCAACTTCCATGGGCAGGAGAGACGGTAGCTTGGCCCGGCGTCATTTTATTGGGCTTCATTGTCGGCCTTTTATCCGGCCTGTTGGGCGTGGGCGGGGGTTTCCTCATTACCCCTGCACTGTTTGTTATTTTCAACATTCCATACCCGTATGCAGTGGGCAGCTCGTTAGCCCAGATGGTGGGAGCGTCCTTTTCCGGCGTTATCCGCCACTGGCG
>JAFDED010000113.1 GCA_019310535.1 Deltaproteobacteria bacterium | reverse complement strand
AGGATGATTGGGTACGTGGATCATGTGGACATCTTCTATGGCAGCAAGAAGATAGCGTCACATAAACGGGTCTATGGCAACAACAAGTGGCAGCTGGAGCCGTTCCATTACCTGGAACTGATCCTGATGCGTCCTGAGGCTTTCAACAGTGCCCGTCCTATCAAAGAGTGGCGGAAGGAGTGGCCGGAGTGTCTTGAGATGATCCTGAACCATTTCTGTGAAAAACAAGGGAAAAGCAAAGGCACAAAAGAGTTTATAAAGGTCCTGATGCTTTTTAAAGAGCATGATAAACGAGAGGTAATTTCTGCAGTCGAGGAGGCTGTTTCAGCCAATGTCAGTTCCAGTGAGGCAGTCGAACAAATCCTGGTTTTCAGAACGGTCTCGCAGGATGAGGTTTTTGTTTCGCTTCCCAATTGGGAAACCCTTCCGCCTCCGGATGTATCGGTCTATGATCGGATCGCCTGTCTGCGTCTACCTGTGCCGTTGGCACGGCAGACAGGTGCCCCGCACAGGCAGGGAGGTGAACTATGAATGCGGCGGTTACGGCAGCGCTTCTTCCCAATCTCAGGTCATTGAAGTTGTCCGCAATGGCAGCCAACCTGGAAAGGCAGGTTCGCCAGGCCAGGGAAGAAAAGGAGGATTATGAGGAGTTTCTGTTCAACCTGACGGAAATGGAAATCGCCACCCGGATGGAGAATGGACGCAAGCGGAGAATAAGGGATGCCAGGTTTCCCCTTTTGAAGCCGCTTGAGACGTTCGAGTTTGAGGCGGCCCCGGATCTTGATACCCGCTTAATCAAGGAACTGGTGAACGGCCAATACATCAAGGAGGCCCGTAACGTTATATTCCTGGGCAGGAGCGGGACGGGCAAAACGCATTTGGCAACCGGCCTTGGCATGGCGGCTTGTGGCCAGGGAGTCCGTACCCGATTTGTGACCGGATGTGGGCTTGCCAATGAACTGATGGAGGCCAGGGACGAAAAAATCCTCTCACGGGCGCTGAAACGGTATGCGGGCTATGGTCTCCTGATCATTGATGAACTTGGCTATGTCCCGTTTTCCAAGGAGAGCGCCGATCTAATCTTCCAGGTTCTCACTGAACGTAATGAGAGGAAATCGGTGATCATTACCACAAACCTGGGCTTCGGAGACTGGACCCAGGTGTTCGGCGATCCCACATTGACGGCGGCCTTATTGGACAGGATAACCCACAAGGCCCAGATCATTAACTGCACCTGGGAAAGCTATCGGCTGAGAGACTCCCTGAAAAAGGGGTAGGCAGGAACGCGGCAGACGGGGTGGTAACTCCGGTCGCCTACGGCTCCCTCCGTTACCACCCGTCGAGAAACACACCCACAGTGGGTAAGGGGGTACTTTCTTCAACCAATGGGTGGGTCAATTTTCCGTTGCCACGGTGGGTCATTTTTCGGTTGCCATTTCGAAGCATCCCAGCCTGAAAAATCTTCTTCCCCGAAATATCGATCCAGACGCTATTGCCGTAAACCGCTGAACCTGGAAGCCAAATCTCCCGAATCCGCCGGACACCGGGCGCCTCCCCCGAAGGGTGTACTTTATTAGACGCTTACAACTTTTCCTGACGAATAGCTATACTCTTCATGTGGAAGGTCCCAGATTTTCCCTAAAACCATGCCGGTTCTATTTGATCGCCCAGGCGTCCTCACGAATGGGCTTGTCTTCCAGGATCCTTTCCGGACTGAATATGGAGAGGTCCAGTTCCGGCGGCAGGCCCAGGATCAGTTCGGAGAGATACCGACCCACCGCAGGTCCCTGCTGGAGCCCGTGCCCGGAAAAGCCGTTGGCCATATAGTAACCTTTGATCCCGGGCCATTCACCGATGAAGGCGTTGTTATCCAGTGTGCTCACCGCATAGAGCCCGGCCCAGCCCCGGACCACTTTCAGGGTGTCGAAGGCGGGAACGAATGCAGCCAGTTCGGGCCAAAGAATATCCATAAACCGCTTATTATCCCATGTGAAATCGAATCCGACGGGATCCTCTTCCATGGACTTCCCAAGTAGGATGAGACCGCCCGTCTCGCTCCGGAAGTACAGGCCGGAAGGCAGCAGGGTGAGGGGTAAAGGCCTCTCGGGTTTAACGGCCGTATCCAGGGCAAAGACCTGGCGTTTGACCGGCAGGACGGGGAGATCGATGCCCGCCGTCTTGGCCAGTTGGGCGGCCCAGGCGCCGGCACAATTCACGACAAATCCGGCGCCCGGATCCACGTTCGAGACCGTCCGGACCCCGACCGTCTTCCCGCCCGAGATCTTAATCCCCGTAACCTCATCCTTAAAAAATTTCGCCCCCAAGGATTTGGCCTTGTTCTTGTAAGCCATCACCAGGGAGTAAGGATCAATAAGTCCGTCCTCGGCACCGAAGGTGCCGCCCACGTAACCGGAGGGGTCATACAGGGGATAACGATCCTTGATTTCTTGCGGTGACCACCACTGCACCCGGCATCCCAGACCCTGCTGGAGGGCGAGGCTTTTTTCGGAGACGCTCCGGCCCTCCTCATCCACCACAAAGAGGTTGCCTTCCATTCGGTGACCGATATCGGGCCGGTCGTCATCCACGGCCATGTCCTCGTCAAAGCTCCTGAAAACCTCCAGGGCATACTGGGAGATCTGGATGTTTTCCTTGAGCCCGAACTGGACCCGCACGTTTCCCATGGACAGGGTGGTCGAGGCCTTGGAATAGGTGGGGTCCCTCTCCAAGACGGCCACATCAAGCGTTTTATCCAATTTCATCAGATAGTAGGCAGTGCATGATCCCATAATCCCGCCGCCAACAATGACCACGTCAAAAATTTTGCGGCTCATGACATTTTAACCCTTTCAACACATTATCGCTTGGCACCGGCTCCAATCCTCAATCACTCATTCCCAAATGGGCGATTTTGTCACTCGCAATTGTTAGCTGCCGATTTTTTGCTATCGAAAAACGTTCGGAAGCAGAAGAACAAAGCCCGGGACATATGTTGTTATGACTAAACAAATAACCATAGCTATCAGAAAAGGCATGACTGCCCTGCCAAAACTTGTAATCGGGGTTCTGGCAATAGCGACCGTTATGTACATATTCATTCCGACGGGTGGTGTAATCAAGCCTATCATTAAATTGAAGACCATTACAACCCCGATGACGACGGGATCTATCCCGTAACTCGCGGCTAATGGAATCAGGATAGGGGCAATGACGATTGCAATTGCGGTTATTTCCATTAGGCATCCTAAAATCAACAAAAAGACATTAACAACCATGAGAAACTGAACTTTGCTTTCAACCGCGACACTGACATGCTCTGCAATGGAAGCTATTATTTCCGTTCTCGCAACCACATATCCTATTATCGAGGCCACCCCAACAATTACCAGTATGTTTGCGGTCATTAACGAAGCATTCACCAATATCCCGGGAAGGTCTCTGATACGCAATTCCCGGTAAACAAAAAAACTCAAACCAAATGAGTAGAACACCAGCACGGCACCTGCTTCCGTAGGTGTGAAAAGGCCAAAACGCATTCCTCCCAAAATGATGACAGGCATCACCAGTGCGAGCACGAATTCTATGATCACTCTTAATGACATTTCACCGGACTTCTTATTCGATGATAAATCTTGGGTCACAAGGCCAAATTTTCCCCTCCTACAACTGATATATGACAGGATTAATAAGGCCAGTGCGATTAAGATGCCGGGCAGTGCCCCCCCGAGAAATAAATCCAGTATCGAAACGTTACACATAGACCCAATAATGATAAACAGGATACTCGGTGGAATTAGGGGGCCCATCGTCGCCGATGCGGCTACGAGAGCCGAGCTAAAGGAGGGAGGATAGCCTCCCCTCTTCAGCATCGGGATCATCACTGAACCCGTTGCAGCTGCGTCTGCCGTAGCGGAACCCGAAACACCAGCCATCAGTAAATTTACGAGCACGGTTACATAAGCGAGCCCGCCCCTGATTCTTCTTAGCAGCAAGATAAGCACGGTCGATAAACGCGCGGTAATTCCCCCGGAGCTCATAATCTCCCCCCCCAGCACGAAAAACAGCACTGCAGCCAATGAAGACATGTCCAGTCCGGTAATCATTCTCTGAACAATCATTAAGGGAGGGATATCAAAAATTTGAATTGCAGCTATTCCGAAACCGCCAAGAACAATGCATACTGGCAAATTCATCAAGAGAGAGCCCAGGAACAAACAAATAGTCAAAATTATGACATCCATGCTCTAATTCCCCTACTTTCTCAAACCCGGCCTGTTATTTCATCCCATGCAAGGACTATCAAATGTATTAATGTTATGGCGAAACCAATTGGAATTGAAGAGTATATCCAGACTTTGGAAATCCCGAGTGTAGCAACAGTCTGTAATTTAACAATTGGCAATGACAATATCTTACACCCCTGTATCAAGACCACTACAGAGAAAATGCAGATCGAAATATACGAAAGGAGATTGAAAAATCTGGCTGCTCGTCTATTCAAACGAGATACAAAGACATCGACGCTTATGAGTTTCATTTTTTTCACCAGGACCGGAAAGCCAAGAAAAATGATCCAAATAAGAGAATATCTGATTAGGGCATCAACCCAGGGCAGCGGATAATGCAACAGTGCGCGATTGATAACATTAAACCCACCAACTAAAATGCTAACCGCCGCCAAAATGGAAAGGAGAATTATTGAAATAGAATTGAGATGCTTGCTGATTAAACCCACGTATTTCCTAGCATGGATGCACATAGTTCTACGCATAGGTCTTTCCCAATAGAATTATGCAAGATGATTCAATTCTGAAATAGACAGGTTTCTACTTCAGTCACGAAAGATTGAATCGTAAAAAGGCCGATTTTGTTCGCGCCGCAACCCTTTTCGGAAGATTCAAAGGGTTTCGCTAAATCTTAATAACTCGGCACAAGTACCTCAAACAGATTGAGATTTTTAACGCTCAACCCTTTGCACCTCTTTTCCGAAAAGGTTTGAATGGCGCTCACAAAAGCCTTTTTACGATCTTGTCACAAAAAACAATCTTCTATTCCGATGGGCTACCAGTCGAGTTTGATGCCTTGCACCTTCATGATTTCTTCCATCATGCCGACAAGATCGGGCCTCTGTTTTCTTAGTTTCTTATATAAAGGGACACATTTCATTCTAAAGAGTTCTTTATCGGGATCAGAGAAAAGGACCCCGTCCCCTAACTTCTCATAAGTTTTGTACCTGTCTTTTGTCTCTTCCTGCTTTAGAAACACTCGGCAATGATAATCCCCAACTTCACTACCGATCTTTAGAAGCAGTTTCTGCAAATTAGTAGGCAAAGACTTGAACTTCTCCATACTAATTACAATGGGAACCGGAGACCACGTATGCTGAGTATTCGCAAAATACTTTATCATCTCATCAATTTTGAAGGCATTCAAACAAGCTTGTGGAAAATCAATCCCATCGACCAGTTTTTGTCTCATTCCCATGATGGCGTCACCAACTGACATGGTAACCGGAACAGCACCGAGAGCCTCCAGTGCCATTACACACATATCATTTTCAATTGTCCGTATTTTAAGGCCCTTGATGTCCTCTGGTTTGTTGATTGGCCGCTTGTTGTTTCCAATTCCTCTAGCACCATATCGCAAGTACCCGAGACCTTTCAGGTTGATACTTTCCAACCCGTCCAAAAGCTCTTTTCCGATATGGCCCTTGAGGATTTCGTTCAACCAATAATCATCCCTAAATAGGTAAGGGACATTCCAAATATCGATTTTTGGATAGAAGGAACCCAGAACTGATCCAAAGCAACCGCCGTCGAGACTTCCTATTCTTATGCTTTCGATAAGCTCCTTTTCACCTCCAAGGGTTGTTCCGTGAATTGTTTTTATCTGAATTCTTCCGTTGGATTCGCTGTTCACTCTTTCCGCGAAAATATCCATACTACGCGCTGTTAGTGATCCTTTGGGAAGCACGCCTGCAAATGTAAACTGAAATGTCTTTTCTTGTGCTGATACCTCCGTTGCTATAAAAACTTGTACCGTAAAAACAAAGAATAAAATGATCAGAATCTCCAGACATACTTTTGTGTGTTGCTTTTTCATTGCTTCCTCCTTTCGATTTTGGGACCGGCTACGATGACTCCCTCCTGACTAAGTGCAAATTAAAAGCTTTTACAGCAAAATCGTCCTCCCGTTATACTTCAAAAATGCGGGATTAAAATCAGCTTCTTTGATACCAAATCGCCAAGCCTAGACCCATATCTCATCAAAAAGCCTTAGGAAGTTTTGCCCCATGACCTTTCTTATTGATTCATCATCATATCCTCTTCTTGCCAATGAATTCGTGATATTGGGGAACTCGCTGGGCATGCGGATGCCTTCAGGAAGAACCATAGGGAAAGGGAACTTTATACCCAGGCCTTTTCTTTTGCAGCTACCTGTGACAATTCTATCGTAAAATGATTCCGGTTGTTCGATCGGAAAATCCGTTCCTATTCCAACATGATCGATTCCGATGAGATTTACGAGATAATCTATTACATCCACGAAATCATCCAAAGTCGACTTAACTCCAGATTTGAGGAATGACGGGATAAGGTTTGCACCTACAACTCCTCCCTTTGCAGCAATAGCCTTTAATAGATCGTCCGACTTGTTCCTTGGATGTGCGAACAGAGAGAATGGATTGGCATGTGTAAAACAGACAGGTTTTTCCGATGCCTCTATCGCGTCTCTGCATGTTTGATTTCCTACATGAGATAAATCAATAAGAATCCCAAGCCGGTTCATTTCTTCCACGACCTCGACACCGAATTTGCTGAGACCGCTGTCTTTTTCTTCCAAACAGCCTCCACCAATAAAATTTTGCTGCATGTAGACCAATTGGATAATCCTTATCCCCAGTTGGTAAAAAATTTGCAGGAAACCCAGTTCTTCCTCAATAGGGGCGGTATTCTGAAACCCCAAGATAATACCGACCTTTCCTGTCTCTTTGGCCTTCAATATGTCAGCGGTTGACCTCACCTGAAATATGGTGTCTTCGAACTTTTCAAACCGTTCATTCCATTCGATTAATAATTTCATTGTATCTTTGAAATTCTCCCATATTGCTACAGTTGCATTGACTGCAGTAACGCCTCCCTTCTGAATATCTTTGAAGACCTCTTCCGACCAATTACTTACATTCAAAGCATCAATTACTATGAGCTCCTTGTGAAATGCATCACGGTCCTTGTCGTTTCCCATGGCCACCTCCCATTTATTGATATTCTGTAATGAGGGCATAGGGTGCTAATCTGCAATAATATATAATTGCAAAGAAACAGGTTATGCCCACGATCTCCGACTCTCTCCACTCTTTTAAAGGATAATTTGAAGGGTTGGATGTGATTTTTTATACAAAACCATGAAACCGATACCTTACAACAGCACTGTGTACATATTGGATCATTGTGACGAAATCGAATATCGGGAGACCTGATTCTCTCTGGATCGCCATGGCATAGGGCGGAAGATCGCTGCATTCCAGCAGGATCGCCCCCGTTTCCGGGTTCTCCCGCAGGAGGCTCCTTGCGACGCCGATCACCTCCTTTTCGATCAGGCCCGAATCCAGCGTCCCCTTCTCCTCCAGCACGGCCTCCCTGAATTCCCTCTGATCTTCCATGCCTTTAATGACAAGAGGTATCCCTTCATCTACCCCGACCGAAACGAAATGCTCGGCCGTCAGGGCCGTCGAATCCGCAGTGATAACGCCGATCTTTTGTCCTCGTTTCAACGTTCTGTAGATGAAGGGAATCTGAAGAAGGCTTGAGAGAAAGACCGGGATGGAAACCGCATCCGAAACCTCCCGCTGGAAAAGGGCCATGAAACCGCATGCCCCGGTGATCGCCTTGACACCTTCCTCCTGCAGCTCAAGGGCGGCATCTATGAAGGGTTGAAGCAGGGATTTATCCTTCTTCTTGAGCAGCCGATCGATGGAGGCTTCCTTGACTACCCGGTATCGGACCGGAAATGGAAAGGTGGAGGCATTGGCTACGTTTCCAGGAATGCAGGGGTACCTTGCATTCAAGGTAAGGATCCCGATGGATTCACCGTACCAGGATTGGGTTCTATTTCCGGCGTGATACAAAGTCATCCCCCAGACCTCCGAGGAAATGGGCAATAAGTACATGCAGGTAAGACGTGAAGTGCGCTTTTACCAGTCTTTCAACGGCTTCCGGATCACCTGCCACAAAGGCCTCATACACCTTCTTGATATCCCGGATGGATGATTTTATGAGATTCGTTATGAAATCCTGGTCTTCGATGGAGTTCCACAGTCTCATGCACTGGTTGTAGAGCCCGTTCAGCACCTCCTTGAGGATCAGGTTTCCCTGGGCTTCGTACAGGATCCCGTGGAACTCGGCGTCTAGCTTCAGGTAGGTAAAAATGTCCTCTTCCGCGGAAAGATCCTCAATCTTTGCGGCAACCCCTTTAAGGGCCTCCAGGTGACCGGGCTGAATCCTTGTGAAGGCAAGCTTCGCAGCAATGCCCTCCAGAATCGTCCTCATCTCAAAAACATCCTTGAGGGATTGGAGATCAATGGGAGAGACCACGACGCCCGTCTTCGGTCTGATGATCACAAGCCCCTCGGATTCCAGCTTGATCAGAGCCTCCCGATAGGGGGTCCGGCTGATGCCAAATTCCTCGCAGATCTCCTTCTCGTTCAGCGCCGTACCCTGTTTGTAGCGGCTGAAGATGATCCTCTGCTTCAATTCATCATATATCTTGGCCCGCTGGTTCTGGATTTGACCATTTTTTTGAGACATGGACCCCCTCTGGAATGAACCCTTCTCGACAAAAAGGATAAATAATATATTACATATATTGATATTTTATATTTCATAAATATCTTAATTTGTCAACCATAAATACATAAATTTCGCACTTCGCTGGCTATTTCTGTAAAAAAATGTGATTTCTATATGTTACGAGGATCTGGAGGTGAACGGAAGGAGGAGATACTGATGGAGGAACTGGATTTTCAGGGAAAAGGCCGGAGGATCCCGGGGAAAAAGAGGGAGGAGGCCGCCCTGTCAACGGCTCTCCATAGGGAAAAGGCCCGTTGCTCCTCTCATCGCCATCCGCATACGATGTAAACCAACGGGTCCGGGGATTCGTCTTTCAGGAAAATATGCAAGGGGTTCGGAGGCGAATCGCTTGTCTCCTAGATCCCTTTGAGCCTCTCGAGCGCCTCCCGGATCGAGGTCTCGTCCGTGGCGAAGGAGAAACGGATGCATCTGTCTTCCCCAAAGGCCGCTCCCGGCACGCAAGCGATCTGGAACCGCTCCAGCAGGTGGTCGCAAAAACCCACCGAGTCGGAGACGCCTTCCAGGCGGCCGTAGAAATCGCTCACGTCGACAAATAGGTAGAAGGCCCCCATAGGTTTTAACGGCCGAAGGCCCTGGATCGCCTCCATGCCCGCAAGCATGAGGTCCCTTCTCTTCTCAAAGGAGGCGCGGAATCCTTCCACGACCGCATGATCCGATCCCAGGACGAAGGTCACCGCCTTCTGTGAAATGGACCCGGGACAGGAGGTGGCCTGGCCCTGGATCTTGGTTGCAGCCCCGATCAATGCCTCCGGCCCCAGGGGGAATCCGATCCGCCAGCCCGGCATGGAATAGGTCTTTGAGACACTGTTGATGATCTCCACCCTCTCCTTGAGGTGGGGGGCGACGGAGAGGAGATTTACGAACCTCCCACCCTCGAAGACGAATTTTTCATAGACGTCGTCGGAAAGTACGAGGATGTCCCTTGACTCCAGTATCTCGGAAATGCCCTTCAGCTCCTCTTCCGTGTAAACCACCCCGGTGGGATTGGAGGGGGAATTTATGATAAGGACCCTCGTCCTCGGCGTGACGGCCTTTTCCAGATCCTCCGGCCCGAACTTATAGCCCCGGGATGCCCCGATCTTCAGAATGACGGGCACCCCGTCCTAGAGTTTCACCATGTCGGGATAGGAAACCCAGTAGGGGGCGGGAACGAGCACCTCGTCCCCGGGATTCAGAAGGGTCTGAAATACGCTGTGGATGGCTTGCTTGCCGCCGTTGGATACGATCACCTCGGAGGGTTTGTAGGAGATCCCCAGTTCTTTTTCATACTTCCTGATAATTGCGTCCTTGAGTTCGGGGGTTCCCCCGGCGGGCGTATACTTGGTAAAGCCCTCCTCGATGGCCCGGACTCCAGCCCTCTTGACCGCCTCGGGCGTATCAAAATCGGGCTCCCCTGCGGAAAAATTGAGTACGGGAATACCCGCAGCCCTCATCTCCTTTGCCTTTGCCGAAATGCTGAGGGTGATGGATGGCTGAATCTTACCGGCCTTTTCTGATAGTTTCATCTTTTCCTCCCTAAATCACGGATTCATCTTCCAGCTCCATCCTGATCGCCCCCTTGGGGTAGACCGCGGCGCAGACGTCGCATCCCTTGCAGTAGTCCAGATCGATGACGATCTTTCCCGTCACATTGTCCCTCGTAACGGCCAGATCCGGACAGAGGAGACGACACAGGTCACAGGCCTCGCAACTCATGGCGCCCAGGCAGCGGGAAGCCTCGTATTCCTCAACCTGTTCCCTCAGGGAAGAGTCGTGCCTCTCAAAATCGACTGGGCCCCTTTCTTCCCGGTATGTCCTCGCTCTTTTCTCTTCCCTGCATGCCAGATTCAGCATTCTCGTTTCACCCCCTCCGGGTAGGCCCTGACATGTCGTGCCGCCCGCTTTCCGGACGCCGCGGCCTCGACAACGGTGGATGGTCCGCTCACCGCGTCCCCTGCTGCAAAGACACCTTCGTATCCCGTAACATTTCCTGAACCTTCGCAGTTGATGGTGCCGCGATCGGACAGGACCGTATCCTCCAGGAAGGAGACCTCAGGCCGCTGTCCTACGCCCGGAATGACTCTCTCCGTCTCCTCCAGGAATTCCGTGCCCTCAACGGGGACGGGTCGCCTCCTCCCTGTTTCATCCGGGGTGGTGAGGCTCATCCTCACCAGTTCGGCACCAGTCATCCTCCCCCCTTCCATAAGGCAGGATAGGAACTTGCTTTTTTGGTAGTAGGATAGCGGAAGGCCTCGTTGGGTGTCAAGAAGAACCGCATGACAATATGTAGTGGCTTGGGAAAAGCGCGCTGGGCGTCAGGGTTATGGATACGGAAAGAGGAAGGGGTTTGATGGGGTATTTCGAAGATGAGGCATGGCAAGGAGCCTTGTTGAAGCATACTTCACCTCTGCCGGGCAAGGAGGGCTTTTCGGGCTATGCAGACCAGTCGATGGGGAACCCCGGGTCCTGGTTGAGGTCGTCTTCCCAGGCAGGGACCTGGGACAGGCTGGTATCCAAGGCAATGTCCGGGGGCTGTGGAGGGGGTGGAGCCCTTGGCGTCCGTTTCCAGAGCCCCAGATGGTGTAGGATCTTCCGGATCACCTCATGATCCTCGATGAAGGCCAGAATGCGCATGGCCCCGTTGCACTTGGGGCAGGTCAAGGGATCCACCTCGTAGATCTTCTGAATCATCCTGGCCCACTCCTTTCTTGAAGGAGCGGATGATGGGTCATCGGGATGAAGGACCGTTGTCAGTACGTCGTCTTCTCCCTTGGCTTTTCTCTTTCCTCTGCACACGTTGCTGTAGTAGCCGTAGTATCTCACCATCTGCTCGCCCTTGTTGGGAACGTGCGAGCACATGGCCGCGAGCCATTCCAGGGCGTCGAAGGTTTTGGTGCGCTTTGCGTCTCTGGACTCATAGATGACCTGGGCTTCCCGAGGAAGATAGGTCATCCGGTCTTGGGCAAAGGATGCGCGAATAATGTACCGGGCCAGGTTTTCCATGGAGTCCGCATGACGTGGCAA
>JAFDED010000006.1 GCA_019310535.1 Deltaproteobacteria bacterium | reverse complement strand
ATCCATGTGATTGAGCACGACATTGTTGCGACCCTGGACATCCTCCATGAACATGAGAAATCCGGGAAATGGAGCGACGTCCTTAATGTCTAATATTGAACAGGCTCAAATTTTATAATGATTTGTTGGAGAAATTCCTGGAATAATTTGTATTGACAATATAATATATTTATGTTTATCCTTCCTTATTAAAAAGGAGAAGAGATGGGTATGAAATTTATTCCGTTGGATCGTAACAGTTATAAGCCTATTTACATCCAGATCGCGGATATCGTGGCATCCCAAATTCATTCCGGCGATTTGCTCCCCGGTGATAAACTCCCAACGGAGGCGGAATTATGCCAGCACTACCAGGTCAGTCGTCTTACTGTCCGCCAGGCTTTTTTACGACTGGAGTGGGACGGCCTGATTCAGAAATATCAAGGCAAAGGAACATTCGTGGCCCAGCCCAAAATGCAGGAGAAGCTGGACCCCCTGTACCCAATGGAAGAGTTGATTGAGAGCAAGAATATCCACATGGATATCCTGTTCAAGGAGTTTCGGAAGGTATACCCACCTTCCCGAGTCAGGAAAAACCTGGGTTTGGAAGAAAGGGAACAGGCATACAAACTCAAGCGTGTGCGGTCAATAGCAGGGAATGTCATCGGGATGGAAACGCGATTTGTTCCGCTCTCCATCGGACAAAGGTTCTCTCGGCAAGATTTGCGGGAAGTGCCGTTTCTGGCCTTACTGAACCGCTATCCAGACACAGCAGTGCATCGCATGGCCGTCCAAATTCGAGCAGGCATTATTGCGGATGGGGACGCTGAGGTCATGAACGTATCGACAAGAGAACCGGTCCTGATAAGGGAAACCATACTCCACAATGCAGAAAATAAGCCGGTGGCAAGTGGAAAGGCGCTGTTTTTGGCGAGTCGTTACGAAATCCACATGGACATAACCCAGGCCAGTGATGCGGATAAGCGTGTTGTGGTGCTTGATGAGTTCAAGCGCTTCAAGCGCGCGGCTGGAAGCAGGATGTGAGTTTACGTTTCCTCTTTTCACACATAATTTCATCGTATAATGCTTCTAATTCGTCAGGGCAACCGGATGCGGGGTTGCTTTAAGGCAAACGGAAACCCTTCACGCGCATCGGTTGAAAGTCTGTTTGGAGATAGAGGAAATTCATGGAAACATACAGAGAACGTCGTTTAGATGCGGATGTGCTTGTTATCGGCGGAGGGAGCGCGGGAAGCATGGCATGCCATCGTGCCCGCGAGCTGGATCCGGGCCAGCGGGTGGTGCTGTTTGAAAAGGGGGATTTCCGGTACAGCGGCTCCATTGCCAGGGGGATGGACGCCCTCAATGTCGTTGCTGTACCCGGAGTGTCCACTCCCGAGCTGTACGTTGAGTCCACCACTATTGCCAACGAAAAGATCATAGATCAGTCCCCGAGCCGGCTCATGGCCGAGCGAAGTTTCGGGATACTTAAAAAGCTGGAGAAATGGGGGGTCTACTTTCCGAAGGATGCTGACGGCAACTACGGAATGCTCAAGGTTCACCCAAAAGGCAAGTTCCTGGTTCACATGGCTGAGCCTGAGTTGAAGCGTATCGTCTCACAGCGGGCTATGGACGCCGGTGTGACGGTGGTGAACCGCACCATGGCGGTGGAACTCCTGACCGATGGGGACAGGGTAGTCGGCGCCGTGGGAGTCAACGTGAGATCCGGTGAATTAGTAGTCTGCCATGCCCGCGCGGTTATTCTCAGCAACGGCGGAGTGGCCCGCTTCGGCCTGCCCAACTCCGGCTATCTCTACGGGACATTCGACTTTCCCGGCAATACAGGGGATGGTTATGCCATGGCCTACCGCGCGGGAGCCCTTCTTACCGGTTTCGAGCACACCCTGATCTACCCCATCATCAAGGACATGAACGCTCCACTCCTCTACATCGTGCTCACCCGCGGGGGCAAGCTCTTGGACGGCCTTAAGAAAGAACTGGACAGTACCGATTCCAACATAAAGAACATGATGATGCACTGCTTCGAGAACCGGGGTCCCCTCTCCATCCGCATGAGCGACCTGCCCGAAGACAAAGTAAGGGAAATCGAGGAAATACTTTTCTCCGTGGAACGCCCTGCGGAACAGCGATTCTTTCAAGGCCGGGGTATCGACTTTCGCCGTAACGACATCGAACTCCATCCCACCGAGTGCTTTTTATGCGGCGGACATGGGATGGCGGGCCTGGTTGTGGATCAGAAGGCCGGAACCACCCTGCCGGGCCTCTTTTGCGCGGGAGACACGGCCAGCGTCCCACGGCAGTTTCTCACCGGTGCTTTTGTTTTCGGGGAAGTGGCGGCGGAGAACGCCACGGAGTTCGCACACCGGCAACCCCCGGGCCTTGTGGATGAAACCCAGGTGGATGCGGTCCGACGGAAGATACAGGGAATTCTCCAGCAAAAGGGCCGTGGTATTGGAATCCAAGAGTTCGAGTACAAGGTGCGCCGCTTCATTAATGATTACCTGATACCGCCTAAAAACGAAACAAAATTGACCACAGGGCTTGAGTTCATGGCGCAATTTCAAGAACAGCTCTTCCACCAGGTCGAAGTTCGCGGGGTGCACGACATGACCAAAGTGCTGGAAAACGACAACATTATTCAGTGTGCCCTGCTCTCAGCCACGGCCTCCCTGGAGCGAAAGGAGAGCCGTTGGGGGTTCTTCCATTACCGCACCGATTATCCTCATGCTGACAATAGCCGCTGGGTTCGACACATAGACCTGTTCCTCTCCCGCGGGAGCCCTGAGGTTTCAGTGGCATACCGGGACATCGACAATCCCTATGCAGATTAGAAGCCACATTGGTGAAGGCAGGAAATTCCACGCCGGTCTTTGAAATGGAAAAAAGGGAAGTTCTTATGGACAACATTGTGATTGATAAAACTAAATGTTATGTATGCGGTGAGTGCGTTGAAACTTGCATATTGGATAACTTGCGGCTCAAGCTGGCCCCCTGCAGGGCCGCGTGTCCTATCCACACCAATTGCCAGGGGTACATCCACCTGCTGGCCCAGGGGAAGGTGGACGATGCCCTGGCGGAAGTGCGAAAAGGGCTCCCCTTTCCGGGAATCATCGGCCGGGTTTGCTCTCATCCATGCGAAAGCCACTGCAAGCGAACCGATCTTGACAGCGAGCCGGTGGCTATCCGGGATATAAAACGTTTTTTGGCTGACCATGAACGAGAGCTCTGGCCCGACTTGCCCAAGCCCCATCGCCGTCCACAGCGGGTGGCCGTGGTGGGCTCCGGCCCTGCGGGCATGATGGCATCCTTTGATCTGGCGCAGATGGGCTACGGCGTCACCGTGTTCGAGGCCCTAGACAAAGCAGGGGGAATGCTGCGCGTGGGAATCCCCGAGTTCAGACTCCCCTCGGCAATACTGGACAGGGAGCTTGAACTCCTTACCCGCCTGGGCGTGGAATTCAAGTACAGAGTGCCAGTGGGGAAGAACGTCTCCCTTAATCGACTGGTCCAGGAATACGACGCGGTATTCCTGGCCACGGGTGCACACATTGCACCGAGGCTCAACCTGGAAGGAGAAGATTCAGTACAGGTTCATTCGGCCCTCGATTTTCTCAAGGGTGCGCGTTCGGGCCGAGTGCAGTTGTCCGGCCGCGTTGTGGTCATAGGAGGGGGAAATTCCGCGGTTGACGCAGCCCAGACAGCCCGGCGGGCGGGGGGCAAAGACGTTGTAATCGTGTGCCTCGAGTCCCGGGATGAGATGCCCGCGTTTCCCTGGGAGGTACGGGATGCTCTGGAGGAGGGGGTCGAGATCGTCAACGGGTGGGGACCCCTTGCCTTTGAACACCGTAATGGCGCGGTTGAGGCGGTGACATTCGCCAGGTGTCTGTCAGTTTTCGACGAGCACGGCCGGTTTCGCCCTCGCATGGACCCTTCCATCACCAGGCGCGATGCGGCCGACGAAGTAATCGTGGCAATCGGTCAGTCCGCCGACGTGGGCTATGCCCGGGGAATGAAAGGCTTGACACGGAAAGGGCTCCTGGCAGCAGATCCTGTGACCCTGCAAACGTCAATTCCTCATGTCTTCGCCGGCGGGGATGCCCTGAGAGGCCCTAAGACTGTGATCGATGCCATGGCCGACGGCAAGGAAGCGGCCATCTCCATAGATCGTTATCTTTCCGGCGAGGGACTTCATTGGGGCCGGAACTATCTCGATGGCCCGTTCATCACCAATTTCGAGGTGGATACCACAGGTGCTGTCAGGCGGCATCGCACCCGTATGCCTAAAATATCGCCTGATGATCGAAGGGATTTCCGGGAGGTGGAGCTTGGCTTTTCACGTGCGCGGGTCATCCGCGAGGCAGAGCGATGCTTGAAATGCGGTGATCCATACGGCCCCAATCAGACGTGCTGGTATTGTCTCCCGTGCGAGATCGTTTGCCCCGTGGAGGCCCTCCGTGTGGAGATCCCTTTCCTTGTCAGGTAAAGCCTCTCTACGCTGCTTTTGTATGCGGAAATATTGTTGTGAGTTCATGAGAGCGTAGGGTCTCACTTTGCATCTATTCTTTTTAACCCGGGCATGTCAGGGTTAGCGGTTTTTATATTATGAATCCGTTTTTTATGCTCAAAGGAGGTCAATAATGACACGGCTATTGGATAAAATAGCACAGACCCTAATCAACGGGGATCGATCCGGCATCGAGTCTCTTGTCCGGGAGGCGATTGAGCAGTTCACCCCGGATAGTGTATTGGAAGATGGCCTGATGAAAGGCATGGAGGTTGTGGGAAAGAGATTCCGCGACTGCGAGATGTTCATCCCTGAGGTTATCCGTTCCGCGGATTGCATGAAGAAGGCCATGGAAATCCTGCAGCCACGGCTTGTGGAGACCGGGGGAGGCAAATTGGGGAGAACTGTTATCATTGGGACCGTGAAGGGCGACCTGCATGACATCGGGAAAAATCTGGTGGGCATGATGCTTGAGGGCGGCGGTTTCCATGTAGTGGATCTGGGTGTGGATGTGGCGCCGGAGAAGTTCGTAAACGCCGTCCGTGAACACAAACCGCAATTACTGGGTATGTCGGCCCTTTTGACCACCACGATGCCCTTCATGAAAGAAACCGTTGATGCTCTTAAAGAGGCGGGACTTAAAGACAGCGTCCGTGTGATTGTTGGTGGCGCGCCGGTGAACATGGAATTTGCCCGGGAAATCGGTAGTGACGGGTACGGCCCCAATGCCGGTGCGACCATGGAACTGGCCCGGGATCTGATCGGCTAACACGCGCCATGGCGCAATCAGGAGGAAAACCCATGAGAATGAATCAAGCAATCCATGCCACGCCGTCTTTTCGTGTGCTTTCCATTGATCAGATAGAAATGATTTACTCCGCCGCTCTGGAGATCATGCAGCGGACGGGCGCGCGGGTGTTTCACGAGGAGGGGGTGGAAATCCTGAGAAAAGGAGGAGCGGTGATCTCCGACGGGAACCTGGTTAAGGTCCCTCCGTCCATGGTCAAGCAGGCCCTGGCCTCGTGTCCCGGGCGGATCACCCTGTCCGGGCGCAATGGAAACCGGAGCATCCATCTCCAGAACAACGAGGTTTATTTCGGCACCGGTTCGGACTGCCCGTATATTTATGATGCGGACACAGGAAAGCGCAGACGATACACCCGCCGGGACGTGGAGGACGCGGCCCGGCTGGCCGATGCACTGGAGCAGATAGATTTCTTCATGTCCGTGGGTCTGGTCTCCGATGTTCCCCACCACCAGACGTATGACAGACACCAGTTCATGGCGATGGTAACCAATATTACCAAGCCGCTGGTTCTCACCGCCGTGGACGGCCGGGGGCTGAGTGACCTGCATGATATGGCCTGCCGCATCCGCGGGGGAGAGGAAGAACTGCGGCTCAACCCGCTTTTCGCCATATACATCGAACCCACTTCTCCGCTGAAGCATACCCGCACGGCCGTCGAGAAGCTCCTGTTCGGCGCGGAGAAACACATCCCCATAATCTATACGCCCTGTCCCAGCGCCGGAGGCACCGCGCCGGCCACCCTGGCGGCCATGCTGGCCCAGGATTTGGCCGAGACATTACTGGGGCTGGTAATGGCCCAGGTGAAGAACCCCGGGACGCCAATTATCATGGGAGGCGTCCAGACCATCATGGACTTGCGGACTTCCGCATACTCTTACGGCGCGCCTGAACTCAGTCTGGCCTCCGCGGCCAGCACCGACATCTCCCGCTGGCTGGGCCTCCCCATGTTTTCTACGGGGGGGTGTTCGGACGCCAAGGTGGTGGATGCGCAGGCGGCCGCCGAAGCAACCACTTCCCTGTTCTCAGCCATGCTGTCCGGAGCCAGCCTTATCCATGACGTGGGATACCTGGACAGCGGGCTGAACGGATCGTACGAGATGCTCGTGCTGTGCGACGAGATCATAGCCATGCTCAAACGCATCGGGAGAGGAATCTCGGTGAACCCCGACACCCTTGGCGTGGACGTAATCCATCAAGTCGGACCCGGCGGGCAATTCCTCAGTTGCGAACACACGTTCCAGCACTTCCGGACCGAGCATTGGGCACCCGGACTGATAGATCGTTTCGATTACGAGTCATGGAAGGCGAGAGGCTCATTGAGGATTGAAGACAGGGTGCGGGAAAGAGTTCGCAAAATCCTGGCGGAACATCACCCGGAGCCCATGTCCGAGAAACTCACGGATGAACTCAAGGCAATAGTCGATCGCGCGGATAAAGAACAAGGAGCAAGCACTGTATAAAGTTACTTGAAGGCGTTAAACCGCTGGACATGATTCCCTATCCAGCACCCTGATCACAGCAAGGACCATAGCCTTGCCATCTTAAGGAAGGAAGGAAGGAGGGACGTTATGATCAGAGAAACTCAAAAGTTTGGAAAGATTGTCTGTTTGCTTGTGGCCGCATGCCTGTTATTGCCCGGGGCGGCAATGGCTGAGAAAAAGCTTTTTCGCATAGGCTCAGCTTCACTGGGTAGCTCGGGGTACATCCACTGGGAGGCTTGTGCTTTTCTGGCTAGCAAATACGCTTCCGACCTGAAGGCCTCTTCGCTATCAACAGGGGGGAGCACTGAGGACGTTATGCTACTGGATCAGAAAAAGATCGAGCTGGCCCATGGGACAGGCTTGGAAATTGTGGCCGCCTGGTCGGCGAGCAAGCCATACAAGAAAAAAATGGAGCCCTGGCAGGTCTTCTCCTGGACAGCCTGGAGCTTGCCAATGGTGACTTTGGCTGATTCAGGATTGAAAACGTATTACGACCTGAAGGGGAAGCCGGTTTCGCTGATCAAGAAAGGCTCCGGCACCGAGGCCATGTATCGGTTCATCATGGAGGAATACGGAATACTCAAGGACCTGAAGAAGAACTACCTCTCCTTCCGGGCATCCATGAACGCTCTGGTGGACGGGATCATCGTGGCATTCCCCGGGAATTTTCCCGGCGGCAAACCACACCCCATCATGATCGACCTGGCCGCGCGCAAGCCTTACAGGGTCCTGGAGCTGGATCTGGAGGTGATGAAGCGGGCGAATAAACGCAACGGAGGGATCATCGTAACAACTCTACCGAAAAAAGCTTACAAGGGCTTAACCAGGGATATGCCCTCGCCCGGACTCAGCGGCATCGGTTTATCATCAGCCGCAGTGGATGACAAAACCATTTATTCGTTTTGCAAAGCAGTGCTCGATCACGTTGATGAGCTTCACTCCATCAGCAAGGTCTCCGATGCCACCACCATCCAAAACTCCACCAAGTGGCTGTTGCCGGGGTATCCCGTTCATCCGGGAGCCGTGCGTTACTTCAAGGAAAAAGGGGTCTGGAGAGACGATCTTATGATCGGGAAACGCTGAGAGCCAGACATGGGAAATTATCTTCGACATGTTCGCCGTCGGGGAGTCCCAATGCCCCGGCGGCGAACATTTAGACTATAAATACCACAAATTGCACCGGCATGACCCTTTCATTGGCTTCCGCTCAGGAGAAACCGAATGGGGCTGCAAAGCGATATCAGGAACACCTCCGCCGAAGGAAAATGGTTGACACGGTTTCTCGAAATCGTCTGTGTTTCATGGATTCTGTTGCATATATATGCCATTTGGCGGCTCCCTTTTTCCATTGATGAACTCAAGGTTTTGCACCTTGGCCTGGCCGCAACCATCCTCTTCTTTGCTTCCTTCATCAGAAAAGACACCCCCAAGCCTTGGGCCTCCTGGTTTTGGCTGGGCCTTGCCCTGATTTCGCTGGTCATCACGTTCTATTTCTTTATGGATTATCTCAACATGGTGGAACGAATCGGTGTTCCCTCCACCGGCGACGTGGTGGTGGGAACAATCATGGTTGCTGTGGTGTTGGGGGCGACCTGGCGGGAATGGGGCTTTGTTGTCCCGTTGTTGACACTGATCACTCTTTTATATGCCTTATTTGGTCAACATCTGGGCGGCTTTCTCTTTCACTCGGGCATAGATTATCCCAGGCTGACAGGGTATAGCAGCACGTACTTCATGGGGACGCTGGGTAGCCTGACAGGCCTGTCGGCGACCATGATCGTCCACTTTATCCTTTTCGGGGCGCTGCTTCAGGCCGTTGGAGGCGCACAACTCATTGAGAAGATCAGCATCATGGTGAACGTGCGCTTCCGCTCGGGAGCGGCCCAGACAGCGGTCATTTCCAGCAGCATGATGGGCATGATCTCCGGTTCAACGGCGGCGAACGTCGCCATTACAGGGGCTTTTACTATTCCCATGATGAAACGCCGCGGGTACCATCCTAATTTTGCAGGAGCTGTGGAGACTGTGGCTTCCACGGGGGGACAGATCATGCCGCCTGTCATGGGAGTGAGCGCATTTCTCATCGCTGGTTTGACCAACATTCCTTATGCCCAAATCGTCATCGCAGCGTTTCTTCCGGCCATTGTCTATTATGTGAATTTATCCTTCGCTGTGATGGTCCGCAGCCGTAAAAGGAAATTCTCATTGATAAAACAGGACGACGGGGAAAGTCTTGTGCGCGGAAAAGACGTCTTAAAAGAGCACGGGCACCTGCTTATCCCCGTAATAATTCTGACTTGGCGTATCTTGATCGGCGAGACGCCCGCCAAAGCGGTGCTTTACGCTAATATGAGCCTGTTGGTGGTTGGACTGGTTCACACAATACTATCGAGGCTACTAGGCAGAGGCACCGGGATAATGCAATTTGGACGTTCGATTTTCAGGGGCCTGGTTTCGGGTGCCCGTGAGGGGGCCAAACTGGGTATCGTCCTGGGAACCATGGGGATAATCGTGGAGATGTTCACAGTCACCGGCTTCGGCCAGCGGTTGAGCTATGCGATTGTTGATCTGGCAGGGGGCAACGCGCTGATCCTCCTCTCCCTTGTGGCCCTCCTCACCCTGTTTTTCGGCATGGGGATGCCTACCCCGGGAGCGTATCTCCTGGCGGTCCTGCTTTCGGCGCCGGCATTGATAAAGTTCGGGTTCCCCATATTATCAGTTCATATGTTTGTCTTTTATTTTGCCATCATTTCTGCGCTTACACCTCCCGTGGCAATTGGCGTGCTGGTAGCTGTGGGCATTTCAGGAGGCGCATACCTGGGGACGGCGCTTAATGCGATACGCCTGGCCCTGCCCGGCTTCCTCCTCCCGTTTTATTTTTTATACCAACCGGTGATTCTCAATTTGGCAAAAAATTCACTGGGCGCACTGCATTTTAATATGCTACTGCTCATTGGCATGTTCGGAATGACCATGTTTTTCGACGGATTCTTCATGAATCGGGTAAACTGGCTGGGAAGGGCGATCTGTTTATCAGGGGCGATCCTCATATTTCATCCAAGCGAGGCCTATTCCTGGCTGGGCTTTGGAATGCTGCTGGTCTTCGGGACTGCTCATTTTCTGCTTCACACGAGGAAAGTCCATCCGGATGACGAGCTGAAGAAAGAAGCAAGAGAAGCCACAGTTGAAAAGCCTTCCGTGTAATTCCATTAATGCGCGGCCGAAGACGTGGAAAGGCTTGCTGTTGTGTGAGCCTTTGATCTCCGGCTCAACAGAATTGTCCGTGTGTGCGGCGGCGGTCAGGCGTTCCAATGTCAGCGCATACGTTTGACCTGATCGGCCGTCTTTGTAACTGATACACCTATTCTCAATCCGCACCTTGTTAAAGGTCAGCGCCGGCAGCGTCGTTTTGCTTTTGGACGGTGACTTTTCCCGTGGCTGGACAGGTTCCGCCTTCTTTGCAGTTTCGAACCGGAGGTTCGATTTGCCTGAATTGTCGGTTTCAACCAGTATGTCGGGTTCGATCATGACAAGACGCCTGACCGCCTGAGCAATATGCGGCTTGAGCTTGTTGAGGTCGCAGCTCGACAGGATCGCGTAGCCCGCCACGATCAACGCGAAGAACAGAACCAAGGCGCATGTGAACCCTTTTCACTCATCGCTTCAGACCCTTGAAAAGGTCCCCCAGGGTACCCAGCTTCCCTGATGTATCAAGCTTTTCACGGTATTTTACATACTCCTCCCGTTCCCGTTTTTGTTTTACTGCTTTTAGTGAAAGTCGTATTCGTCCCTTTTCGTCTATGGATACTATCTCCACCTGAATTTCTTTTCCTTCAGGGAATTTCTTTATCACATCACCCTTTTCAGATACTCTCAGTTCCTCTGCGGGAAGCAAGCCCCTCACCCCGATTCCGAGCTGGGGAAGCCTTACAAAAAGGCCATAGGGCTTGCTGTTTTCAGCAATTCCCATCAGAATCTGCCCTACTTCCAGCCTTGCCGTATCGTGGCCCTGGTCATGATCCTCCATCCGTTGCTTGATCTCTGCTTCCTTGATGGACAGGGATATACGGTGCCTCATATGGTCTATTCCCATGATCAGCACATCCACCGTATCCCCTTCTTTGAGAACCGCACTGGCATGGGATATGCGCTCATAGCTAATCTCGGAGATGTGGACAAGGCCCTCCACGCCCTCGGCCACCTCGACAAAGGCCCCGAAATCAGTCAATTTGGCGACTTTCCCAGGGATAACATCCCCCTCCTTGAATCCCAAACCCTTTTCCCAGGCGTCAGGCTCCAGCGCCTTCATGGAGAGGGATATTCTCTGACGGCCGCCACCCTCCTCCTGTTCGATTTTCAGCACTTTCACCTTTACCATCTGTCCCTTTTGAAGGATCTCGGAAGGATGCTTTATCCGCGAATGGGATATCTCTGACACATGCAGCATTCCTTCGATTCCTCCGATATCCACAAACGCTCCAAACTCTTTCAGCTTGGTAATTTTTCCCTCAAAATCCCGGTCGGGCTTGAGTATCGCCAGGGTCTCTCTTGCCTTTCGTTCCTGCTCCTCTTTCAGGATTGAGCGCCGGGAGAGGATGATGTTTCGCCCCTTTTCTTTGAATTCCAAGATGTGGAACGCGTACCTCGCCCCGATATGCTCTTCCGGATTTTCGCAGAACTGAAGGTCAATCTGGCTTATTGGGCAGAATGCACGAATGCTGGCTATTTCAACCTCAAAGCCCCCCTTTATCTCGGCCGCAACCTTTCCCTCCACAGGTATTGAGTTCCGGTGAGCCTCCCGGAGCATCTCGACAGCCTCGGCCCCGCGGATCTTAAGCCCCTTGCTCAGATAGATACCGCCGGATAGAGAGGCAACCTTAAGCTCCACGCGGTCGCCCACCGCCACGGTCAGACTCCCGTCTTCTCTCAGAAACTCCTTGCGGTCCACAATACCTTCGCTTTTCCCGTCTAAATCAACAAAGATAGTTTCTTTGCTGATGCTGACAACTGCCCCTGACACGGTATCTCCAGGAACAAACTCGTTGCTGGGGATTTCGGGGTTAGCCTCTAAAAGCTCGGCAAAGCTCAGTTCCTCTTCCATTTCCATATTCTTTTCTTCTGTCATGCCTGCTCACCGTAGAAATAAAATTTTAAAGGTTCATCCGGAATTTGCGTACTTTAGCTCTTGAAAGTTTGTGGATAATCAGGTTTTCCTCTTTTAGGATAAAAAAATCAATCAAGGAGGAGAGACCATCATGTCTACAAGTCTTTTGTATCACGGATTCGGTATCAGAGGTAATAGTTATGTACGAAGTGAAGCTCTTCCGTGCCCGGGGCCGGGCTCTCCTTGGCCCATTTTACCGCTGCCAGGACCTCTTTTTCGATCTCCCGGTCAATGGCGTCGAATTCCGTCTTTTTTAATAATTCATCCTTTAGCATCCGCTCTTTCAGCCGCCGGATCGGGCACTTTTCCTTCCATTCTTCTATGTCTTCAGCGCTACGATAGAAGTCAGGGTCTTTTTCGTGATGTCCTCGCCACCGATAGGTCTTGCCCTCGATGAGAGTCGGCCCTTCTCCTTTCCGTGCCCGTTCAATAGCTTTGGATGTCTCCTCATAAACGGCGATCACGTCGTTGCCATCCACAATCACCCCGGGTAGCCCCAGGCTCGGAGCCCGATCTGCCACATTCTCAACGGCCATTGCCTTGAGGATAGGTGTGGAGAAACCCCAGAAGTTGTTCTCGCAAAAGAACAACACGGGAAGCTTCCACACCGCAGCCATGTTGATACCTTCCAGAAATGTCCCGCGGTTGGCTGTGGCATCCCCAAAAAAGCACGCAGTTACCTGTTGGGTTTGCCTCATGCTGGCAGACAGAGCCGTGCCCGTGGCGATCACGTGATTGCCTCCCTGGCATCCGCTTATACCAAGGACTCCAAGGGAGGTGTCCACCGGTGAGCCTGCTCTGCCTTTGCCGCACCCCCCGACCCGCCCCATGGCCTCGGCGATAATGGCGGAAGGAGCCATCCCCTTGGCGATACTGTGTCCGATCCCGCGATGGCTCCCAAACAAGTAATCGTCCTGACGAAGAGGAGCCACAGCTCCCACGGAAAATCCTTCATGGCCTATACCCGAGTGAGGGGAGCGAGGAATCGAACCAGCACGGAACTCATCGTTCAGAACTTCTTCGGTTCGTCTGGTAAGCACCATCAGGCGGTACAGGCGGATAAGTGTATGGTTATCCAGCATTTGCACAACTCCTTATAACTGCGGGGATGGACTTTTTCATTTTCTTATCAAACCGTCGTGAGAAGCTATCAAGTATTTCAGAGTCTTCCAGAGAGCGGAAGAGCAAATGATGACCAAATCATGCATGGAAGGAACTATAGCATAATGTACATATGAATGCTACAATAGGCGATCCACGGGAACCTTGGTAACATTTTATGTAAGCATATGTAATGAATATAATATATTGTTTTTTACGATACTGTGATAACAGCGCGGGGAACCTTCCGGCACGGGAATCGCGGAGAACCGCTTTCGGGGTTGTGATCCTTCTTTACCATTTGAATTGTGAGAGTATCAAAAGATCGCCGGCCATTGAAACCAAAAAAGAAGCCTGGTAATTTACCAGAGAATTATGGGACAGGAGACACCGCCATGGTACGAAAAATAGTTTTTGAGGTTTATGACAATTTTGAGAAATACTTTTGCGCTTTTCTCACGGTGCTGATGGTTTTTTGTTTAGGATCTCAGGTTTTTTTCCGGTTCGTTTTGAACGCCGCGCTGACATGGTCTGAGGAATTGAGCAGATTTGCTTTTGTGTGGTTGGTCTACATGGGAGCAATTCTCGGGGCGAAAGAGCGAATACACATCAGGGTCACCGCGCCCCAACTGCTCCTGCCGGAGCGATTCCGCCGCTTTGTCAACGTGTTTGCCGACGTGATCTGGGTGGTTATTAATCTTTTTTTTGCACATCAGGGCGTTCTCCAGGTCAAGCATTTATTCCAATTCAGTTATATATCTCCTGCTTTGCAATGGAATATGGCCTACATCTATTGCATTGTACCGGCTGGATTTCTCCTGATGAGCTACCGGATAATCGAAGGACACTTACGGGATTATCGACGTGGAGGTTTTGAGGCTCTGGGAGTCGATCTATTAGCCACTGAGCGTACGGTTGAAAAGAGGGAGAGATCATGACTCTGGCATTGTTGCTTATTACCCTGGGACTTTGTTTATTAATCGGCATTCCTATCTTTATGTCACTGGGCATTGCCACCTTTGTTGCCCTTTCTGTCTCGGATGTTCCCATGCTCATTGTGGCCCAAACCCTCTACCAGGGCGTGGATAAATTCCCGCTGCTGGCCATACCGTGCTTTATTCTGGCCGGATCCCTCATGGAGTATGGAGGGGTCACCAAACAGATTATTGACGTGATCTCAAAGTTTACCGGCCGGGTCACCGGAGGTCTGGGCATCGCCACCATTCTGGCATGCATGTTTTTTTCCGCCATCAGCGGATCCGGGCCCGGTACGGTGGCTGCTGTAGGATCCATGATGATTCCTGCCATGTTACGACACGGCTATGACAGGGGATATGCAGGCGCGGTATCGTCATCGGGCGGCACGTTGGGAATTCTGATACCGCCCAGTAATCCTATGATCATTTACGGTGTGATAGCCCAATGTTCAATTGTCGGCCTTTTCATCGCAGGATTTATACCCGGGGTCATCATCGGCATCTCTCATAGTCTGGTGGCTTATATTGTTGCCCGCCGGATGGGTTACAAAGGAACCGGAGAGCCCTTCGTCCTTAAAGAATTTTTAGTGGCGTGCTGGAGAGGCAAGTTTTCCATTGCGGCGCCATTCTTGATTTTAGGAGGAATTTATGCGGGTATATTCACTCCTGTTGAAGCCTCGGTTGTTGCCGTAATTTATGGGTTTTTTGTGGGGGCGGTGATCAATCGTGCGCTCAATTTTCGTTTAATCATGGAAGCTCTCACCGATTCGGCCCGCATCTCCACCGCTATGATTATTGTCGGCACATCCACCGTTTTTGGCCAGATTCTCACGGTCAACAAGGCGCCCTTACGGCTGGCCAATTTCCTTGCCGGCATTTCCTCCAACTGGTTTGTAATAATGCTTCTGATTATCGGCATGTTTATTATTCTGGGGATGTTCATGGAGACTCTCTCAACAATTATCATCGTTACACCCGTTCTCTTGCCGGTGGTAACGATGCTGGGAGTGGATCCCATCCATTTTGGCATTATATTTGTGGTAACCAACGAGGTTGCATTCCTGACGCCTCCACTGGGTGTAAACCTTTTTGTGGCATGCCAGCTTGCCGACGTGAGTCTTGAGAGATTGAGCCTCCATGTGCTGCCGCATATCGCGGCAATCATCATTTGCATTTTATTCTTGACCTATTTCCCGCAAATAAGCTTATGGCTCCCGCATCTGTTGGGATATGGCTTTTGATAAAGAAATATGAGAGCGGCCAATAGGTCCTATCAGCTCGCCTTGATAGAGTAAAGAAATTGGCCTGCCTGTATCAATTTCAATACCCCACCAAAACCTCTCAGGTCCAGGTATATGAAAAATCTGCAGGACTATAGAACCGGGTATGATCTCAGGCGGGATGTCCTGGTATAGACTGTCTCTAAGAACCTGAAAAATTCAAATCTCTGAACGGCTTATATCCCTGGATTTTTACTGATCCCAGTCTCAGCCGCATGCTCGTCTCTCCGCAAAATTCTCTTTACCTTATTTATTATTTAAACAATTTAATCATACATTGTTTCACCCCACCGCCTCCAGCGCGGCCTGGCGCAGAGTTTCGTAGGGCTGCGCTCCAACCACCACGCGTTCACCAAATATAAAGGCCGGGACTCCCGGGATGGATAACCGTTGAGCCTCCGCCAGAGTATCCGCCAGCACGCTATGATAGCGTCCATCCATGAGAGCTTCCCTGAACTCTGTCGGCTCCAGGCCGACTTCCCGCGCGATCCCCTCCAGGACGGTCATATCACCTATGTTGCGCCCTTTCTGGAAATAGGCCTCAAAGACCGCCCGGTTATAAGCGGCGAAACGCCCTTTATCCCTGGCGAACTCCGCCCCTTCCAGTGACAGGCGGGAGTTGGAGCGAAAGCCCTGAATGCTCATTTCAAGCCCCACCGCGCGGGAAAGGTGTTTGATGTTTTCCAGGACTGAGATCATGTGGGGGCTGGAACGGCGCTCCACGGGCATCCCAGCCGGTGGTGTCTCAGGATGAATCTCCAGACCCTTCCATTCCGCCTGGAAATCAAGGTCCTTTTCCAGCCGCTCTGCCAGCACCTGGCCGATGAAACAATAGGGTCAGACGTAGTCTGAGAAAACAACGAACTTCAAACCTTCCATACAGCATCCTTTTCTCAGGGAGTCAACCGCCGTGCTGCAGCAGCAGCGGTTGCCGCTGCCATTATCTTACACAACCATCGAAAGCCTTTAAGTCAGGTATATGTCTAAACCGCCATGACCCACCGGTCAAAAAGGGCATTATAGCGGAGAAGATATATTTTTCCGTTGTCTCCGCGAACTTTAAAATAATTCAAAACCACCGAGCCTCCCCGAACGCCGCCCTCGTACCAGCGATCCAATATCTCCTTGACACCGATGACGGCATCCTCCGTGATCAGCCGCCTGGGCGTCTCCCTGGATCTATACCCTTCGTAACATTCGACTTGGACCTCGACCCACTTCACTGGACAGTAGTTTTCCCGTTCAATTCAATTTTAGCACTGTAAAAACGGACGGTGCATGCAGCATCCATACATTGCACACTGCCTCAATGCCGCGGCTTAAACTGCCTCGCCTGGTAAATGAACGCCTCCAGGCGGGTGCGGGTGTTGGTCTGCTGCTGGCCGTCAAACGCCATGTTCAGCACCGGTATATTGCCCTCGTTCTGCCGCAGGCGTTTCATGATCGCAGCGACTATAGTCCCCGGCATGCACGTGAAGGGCATGATATTTATGATACCGCTTACACCCTTTTCAATGAAATCGAGGCTTTTCCCGACGCTCAGGATGGCTTCGCCCTCGAAAGAATCGTGAACATACGGCCCTGCTTTGCGCAGAGTCTCCCTTATGGTGGGCTCCTCCAGGTTCTTCAGCGTTCCATGAAAGACCGCTTCAAGGGCGCGTTCGTCTTTGTGTTGAAAAAACATGTTAAAAAGAGACCGTAATAAAATCCCGTAATTGTGGTTGATAATGCTGTTGCGGCGCGAGGTAAAATTAGTATACAGAATCCACTCGCTCACAGGAGGCAAGCGTACTTCTCCGCCCAGATTTTCAATCTCCCGGATTACATTTTCGTTGGAGAAAGTGTTGGTCCGGATGTATATCTCTCCGACAATGCCGATTATTGGCCGGTGGTTTGAGCGATCAAGCTCGATCCCAGCCATGGCGTCGCGTGTTTGAAGGAGAATCGGAATCAGCTCTTTGCGGTTCTTAAGGGCTTCGCGGATTTTCAGAACCCCTTCCATGAAGACACGGTCCGTATCCCCCGGGTTCTTCTCATACGGGCGAGTCTCGTAAAGCATCTTTTCCAGGAGATCGATGGCCACAATACCCTGCCATGCAATGCGGGCGTAATCCGCGCCGACTATCTCCAACTGCGAATACATGTCTTCGTCCTGATTAGGGGAGACGATGGGAACATCAGGATACCCTATCTCATCCAGAACAAGGCGGTGAAACGCATTATACTGCCCGAACCGACAAGGCCCTGTCCCTCCCGGCATAAAAAAGGCACTGCGATGGCGATCGAAGGATTCGTCCATTATCTGACGAACCATATCGCCGGTTGTAAGAATGCAGGGATAGCATTCGCGACCTGATGTCAGCTTTCGTCCCCAGTGGAGGGTGCGCTCGTCGGATTCAGGCATGACGACCACTTGGACACCGCACGCCTCAAAGGCCCCTGCCAGGGCCTGGGCTTGGTAGGTCATGGCGGGAATGTACAATATCCGATCAAGCTTGTTGCGCTCGATGAGGTTAATATTGGGATTCGTATATGATACGGCTCGATCAGAGATCTCCCCGGCGTTTTTCAGGCTGTCCAGAAACGCTTCAAGCCGGGTTATGACGCCGGCGTCCGCACTGTGCTCATCAAACTCCAGTTGCAAATACGGCTTCCCCTCGAGTCGATCGTGAAAGAAATGGGAGATGAAGGAGTCGGGACCGCATCCGAAGTTGCTTATGTATATGGGATACAGCCGGCGATAGCCCTTCAATATTTCTGCAGCAGCCAGGAACCGCTGCCCATACTTCCAGTACATGTACTCCATACCCGGGACACGCTCCACACCGTCCAGCGAAAGGAAGTCCAGGGGAATGGCCAGTATGCCCAGCTTCTTTAATTTGCGGGGAAGATCCAGGTTGACGCCGAGGTCGCATCCATTGTAAACCCTGCTGATGATCACCATGGAAGGACGCCCGTCGGGAAGATTCTTGAGCACCTCTTCCCCCCGCCGCCGGCAGGAACGATAGAATTCATCCTGGGCTCGAAAGGCATCAGTTATGGCTCTCCGCACTTCAAACCGACCCTTCCCCAGGGACCGGCCGAAGTCCATAAGCTCTTTCTCCAATATGGCTCGCCGGGGCGGACCAAAGTGAAAAACAGGGCTGAGAAGCTCAACTCCATGCTCATTAAAATCAATAGCCGAGCGGACTGTGTATGGAAAGGTCTGAATATATGGACAATTGTATCCAGAGCCTTCCCAATAACCCTCCCGGAAAAGATCGATGATGCTGGGCATAAAGATTTTTTTCACTCCCTTTTCTATAAGATCCCAGACGTGACCATGCGAGACCTTGATCGGGAAACAGGTCTCCGCCACCACCATCTCTCCGCCCACGTGGATCAGCTTCTTGTTGGTCCGATCCGAAAGAATCACGCGGAGCCCCAGCCTGTTAAAGAACGTCCGCCAGAATGGGAAAAGCTCGTGAAAGAAGAGGATTCGGGGGATGCCGATGACCGGAGCGTGGGGAGGAAGCCCTTCATCAGCATCGGATCCGAGCAGTAGTTGCTCCCGTTCAAGGAAGAGATCGGGCAATCCCTCCCCCAGGCTCTTCCTCGCCCTGTCCACGTCGTACTTCTCGCATCGGCTGCCATAAAACAGCGGCCGCTCTCCCTGGATGCTGACCCGACGGATCTCGCAGCGGTTGGGGCAGTCCTTGCACTCAAAGGGGACAATTTCATAGGAGCGATTCCCTAGCTCAAATCCCTTAAATCGGCTTTTTTCCCATGTGCGCTCCCACATCGACAGGAGGGCCACTCCGATGGCACCGGTTACGTCGTGGTGAGGAGGGACCGTTATCGGCTGGCCCAGCACCTTTTCGAAGGCCGCCACAACTCCCTTGTTAAACGCCGTTCCGCCCTGGAAGAAGACGTGATCTCCGATCTTTCGACCGGACACCACCTTGTTCAAATAATTTTCCACGATGGAATAAGAGAGCCCGGCAACAAGATCATCAATTCGAGCTCCTTCCTGTTGATGGTGCACCAGATCTGACTCCATGAAGACCGTGCAGCGCTCACCCAGCCAAACGGGACGCTTGGCGCCGAGAGCCAGTCGGCCGAACTCTTTTTTAATGGAAATACCCAACTTTTCAGCCTGCTCCTCCAGGAATGATCCCGTTCCGGCGGCACACACCTTGTTCATATCGAAATCCACGATGGCACCGTCGCGCAAGCTTATGTATTTGCTGTCCTGGCCCCCGATCTCGAAAATGGTGTCCACCTTGGAGTCGATATTGGCAGCGGCCGTTGCCTGAGCAGTGATTTCGTTGCGCACGATATCAGCGCCGATAAAGTCGCCCGTCAGGTAGCGACCCGATCCCGTAGTACCGGCACCCAGAATGCGAACCTTTTGACCGACTTCCCGGCCCACCAGCCTGAGTCCCTCTTTAATGGCTTCCAGGGGCCTTCCAGCAGTCATCAGGTACGCCTTGGACAGAACGTTGCCCTGTGCATCGATGACCACCACATTGGTGCTGATGGACCCCACGTCAATGCCGATATAAGCGTCCAATTGCCCTTCAGCATCTTTGGGAATGCCGCAGTGCTCCTGGGGAGCTCTCTTGTTGGCCGGGGATAGTTCAAGGGGCTCATGGAAACGGGAAGCCTTTTTGTATGAGTGCAAGTAGTCCCGCAGCTTTTGAAGACTGAGGTGAAAGGGCGCTCGTTCTTCATCTTCCTCCATCCCGATCAACACAGCCCCGATGGCGCCCATGGAAGCGAAGTGTGTGGGGATAATAAACTGATTCTCCTCAACCTCGAGGATATCCCTGAAGGCCTTTCGGACTCCCAGGTTGGCCGCAACACCGCCCTGGAAGGATATGGGAGGCAACAGTTTAATGCCCCGGCCGATGTTTCCCTTGAAGTTCCGTGCAACAGCATAACAAAGGCCTGCAACAATATCGTAGTCAGGGGCAGCGGCCTGTTGCAGATGGATCATGTCGCTTTTGGCGAAGACACTGCACCTTCCAGCGATTCGCGGCGGTGATGTTGATTGAAGGGCAAGCGAGCTGATCTCCTCGATGGCCAGCTTCAGCCGGTTGGCCTGCTGATCCAGGAAAGAGCCGGTGCCTGCGGCACACAGTGTATTCATGGAAAAATCCACGATCTCCAGGCCTTTTTCTCCCTCTGCTTTCAACAGGATCAGCTTGCTGTCCTCGCCCCCCATTTCTATGATAGTCCGAACTTCAGGATGCAAAGCCCTGACAGCTTTGGCATGTGCTATGAGCTCATTGACGAAAATACCGTCAATGAGCTCAGCAACGAGCTTTCCGCCTATCCCAGTGATGTAAACGCACTGGATCCCGGCCCCGTCCACCCTGGAGAGAATTTCGCTCAGCACACGATCCACCGTCTCCAGTGGGCGTCCCTTGATTCGGTCGTAGTGATCTTCCAGAATTTCACGCTTCGGGTCCATGAGAACCGTGTTGAGGCTGACGGACCCCACATCAAGACCGATGTATAAATCACTGTCCTTAATGGCTTTCCGGTTAACCATCAAAAAATTTCTCCTCTCCTCATTGCAACAACCACCGGGTTGGGTTTAATCTGCTATTATCCTCTGATTGCGGGAAGAGATAAGGTGAGTAAACCAATATATAACATCCGGCACCAGGGAATTTCAAGTATAATTCGCACAGGAGTTCGCAAAAGAGTTTCCCAAAGCTTCCTCATTTTTTTTACTTGACCACATGTATGATCCAAAGGTTGCCTGGATGATAAAGCCCAGATCGGTGCGGAGTTTACCGCACACGATATATAACCCGGTGGGGTGCATCAGCCCTGAACGATTCCGGTTTACGGAGCCTCCCCCCCCAATAAGCCGAGGCATGGCCTCACCGGCCCTAGGGTAGGGGCGCACGGCCTTTTTACTTCTAAACGGACTACCACCCATAGCTACGTACCATATTTTTTTATTGACTTAATGGGAAGAGGTATACTATTACTCCTCTTAATCCGGGATATCAAGAAAGGGTTTCAAGGAGTTACTTTCAGCATCATTGCTGCTTGAAAAGGAGGCCATAAAACGGACTGGGTGGATTGTTATCTCAATGCTCTGAAAAGCTACCAGGTTTCTTATCTTTGCTACCTGCCTGACCATACTCTGGATAAAATCATTACACGGGCTGTGGATGATCCTTTTTTCCATTCCATTCAGGTGAGCCGTGAGGAGGAGTTGGTGGGTATTCTCGCCGGCATTCACCTGGGAGGCAAGCGTGGTTGCATGATGATCCAAACCTCCGGCCTGGGCAACTGCATTAATGCACTGGCCTCTTTGGCGGTGCCCTATCAAATCCCTTTTTTGTTGCTCATCTCCAGCCGCGGGGAACTGAATGATTACAATCCCTGCCAAATGCAAATGGGCATGGCTCAGCGGGACATCTTGAAAGCCCTTTCCATCTGGCACATTACGGCGGCGCGGGAGGACGAGTTCGAGACGATCCTGAAGGGAACCCTTACCACAGTCTATGCGGGAGACAAACCGGCGGCGCTTATCCTATCGCCAACCCTCACCGGAGGCAAAAAGCTATGATAGAGCCTTTGGAGGCGACCCAATACCTGCTGGAAATGGTGAACAACAACCCGGTGATCAGCAACCTTGGCCCTTCCAACTATACCCTTTATCAGGCCGATCCCGAAAGGAAAGCCAACTTCTATATGCTCAATTCAATGGGGATGGCCTGCTCCATCGCCCTGGGACTGGCCCTGGCCAGACCGGATCTTAAGGTCTGGCTTCTGGACGGCGACGGCGCGCTGTTGATGAATCTGGGCAGTCTTGCCACCGAGGCCGATCACGCACCCGAAAACCTGATCCATATAGTCTGGGATAACGGGATTTACCAGTCCACCGGCGGTCAGTCTATTCCTTCCGGGAAAAAGGTCAATCTGGCGGAGATAGCAAAGGCGGCCGGATTCGAAAAGGCGGCCCGTGTGGAGACACTCTCCGCCTTCCGCAAGGCCGTCCAGCAAGCCGCCTCCACTCCTGGCCCCTGGTTCATCGATGCCAGGACGATGCCCTCATCGATCACCCGAAGAGCTTTCTGGTCTCAGCCCCGAAGACCCGCCCAAATGCGCGATACCTTTATGAGGGCCATCAAACCACCCTCCGGGTGAGCCTCGGAAGAAAAACTCCAGCTATAACTCACCCATTTTTTCTTCGGCAGGAATTTTGAAGGACCGGATGAAAGGTCTTGTCTGCCTCTGAGCATCACCTGCGAATCTCCTGCTCGATCTACATATCCCCCTGAGTCACGGTTGATACAGAGTCGCAGTCAAAGGAGTAAAATTCATTCGAGGTTTAGGGTGCCCGCCTGCCACCGAAACCATGGGTGATCACAGTAATGTTTCGAGTGATCGTATTGAGAGGCCTTATGGGAGTTTCTTCATATAAGGGATAATACCCCCCACGCGAATGATCTCAGTGCACAGCTCGGGCAACGGATTGATGGGCAATTCGATGCCGCGATTTACAATGAGCACCCGATCAAGAGCAGGGTTAAGCTCAAGCCTGTCCCCCTCCTGAATGCGAGTTGTGGGGCACGTCAACGCCGGAAACCCGATGTTGATGCAGTTGCGAAAGAAAATCCGCCCGAATGATAAGGCGAGCACGGCGCGGATTCCCGCCGCCCGGATAACCAACGGCGCTATCTCCATTGACGAGCCGCATCCAAAGTTCCTCCCCGCAACGATGAAGTCCCCCTCTTCCACCGTCTGGCCAAAGTCCTGCTTAATATCCTCCATAAGGAATCGGGCGAGCTTGCCGGGATCCACCGTGTCGCGTTTTCGCCTGGAGGAAATAATATAATCGGTATTAATATCATCGCCGAACAGGTGGGCCGCTCCGTCCATTGCATCCTCGCATGGAATTCAAGAGGCAAAAGTCCGTGGATCGGTAATCTCGCCGGTCAGCGCGCTGGAGGCCACAGTCGCCGGGGAGGCCAGCCAGATAGAGGCGTTTCGGTTGCCCATCCGGCCCAGGAAATTGCGGTTCGCCGTGGAAAAGATGTTCGCCCCGTCGTCCGGGACCCCCTGATGCGAGCCCACGCAAGGGCCGCAGCCCGGCGTCGTTACCATAAACCCGGCCGCCAGCAGGATTGCCAGAGTTCCTTCGGCTGTAGCCTCTTCCAAGACTCGCCGACTTGCCGGGGTAATAATCCCGATAACGCCCCGGCCAATTCGTCGGGTCGATACGATCCTGGCGGCCGCCCGAAGATCTTCCAGGGATCCATTGGCGCAGGTGCCGATGAGAGCCTGGTGGATTGGTGTACCGATGACCTCCTCTACGGGAACCACTTTGGTGGGGCTATGGGGCAGAGCAACTCGGGGGCTGATAGTGCTCAGGTTCACGGTGATTCGTTCAGTGAATGCGGCGTACTCGTCCGGAAAAACTCTGTGAGGACCCGGTTCTAAGCCTCTTACGGTAAACCACTCATCCAGTATTGAATCGCGTGGCATCAGGACGCACTTGGCCCCGGCCTCCGCAAGGACGTTGCAAAGAGTCATCCGGGCATCCACCGAGAGGGAACTCAGCCCTTCTCCTTTGCAATCGATGGACAGGTAGGCAGCTCCCGACCCGCCCAGGCGACCGAGGAGTTCCAGCGCCACATCCATGGCTGATACCCCCGGCATCAAAGCTCCGGCGAACTCGATATACATCGATTCGGGAACTTTCAGCCAAAGCCTGCCCCAGGCCATTGCCACCGCAAGGTCCGTGGAACCGACGCCGATAGACACTGCGTTGAACGCACCATAGGTAACGGTATGAGAGTCGGCACCGATTATAAGCGCACCGGGACGGACGATGCCCTCTTCAGCCAGGATGCGGAGGCTGTTGCCCTCGCCCTCCTCGAACAGGCGAATGCCGTGGCGGTCGGCAAAACCGCGGATTGCCCCGTGCATCCGAGAGACCTCAGCACTGGGGCTGGGGCAGTAATGATCGAAGACAAAGAAGACGCGCTCCTGCTCGGCAACCCGGGCATCACGAATAGCCGCGAAGGACTCCAGGGCAAGGGGCAATGAGCCATCGTTGCCCATCATCGTGTCGACGCGCGCCAGGACTACTTCTCCGGCTCCGGCACCCAGTATTTTTTCCGCCGAAGTCCTGCCTCTCTCGTTTTGTTCGTGCTGGTGGGGATTTCTGTCCATCGCCTCAATGCGTTAAAAGAGCGCCGATCCCTCATCCCTGAAACGTCGTATCATGATCAGAAGAGGGATTACAGCAGAGACGATAAGGATTGAGGCGAAAGAGGTGGCCATTCCCATGTCATCGGATATAATCCCCTGAAACATCTCCACGGTCATGGTGGACCAGCCAGGCGTTTGAAGGACGATGGTTGAACTAAGTTCCGAGATGGTAGTCACCCACGTCAAGATAGCCCCTGATATGATGCCGGCGGCCATGAGCCGGATTGTTACTTTGAAAAATGTTTTCATGGGTGTGACACCCAGGGAAATGCTAGCCTCCTCAAGGGACGGATCGAGCTGGTAAAGAATCGATGAACTTGAGCGGGCTATGAAGGGCATTTTCCTTATGGTGTACGAAAGAGCCAGAATCATCCAGGTGCCGGTAAGCACCAGGATGCCGGTGTTGAACATGACAATGAGCGCGATGCCCAGGACCGTTCCCGCAATGGTGAAAGGGAGCATTATTGCAAGATCAAGGGCGTCGCCTATGGCCGATCGCCGACGGGTGAGGATATACCCGGCGGGTACACCGATGATTATCGACGCCAGCGTCGCCATGGTGGCCAGGAAGTAACTGTTGAAAATCGGTCGGGCCGAGTGGGTGAACGCGTAAATGTAGTTTTGAAGGCTAAAGTTAGGGTGGATCACCGGCCCTCTCATTTCCATGAAAGAGATGATCAGTGCAACAAAAAACGGGATCAGAGGTATCGACACCACCGCGAAGCAATATACCGTGGCAAGGGTGCGGAGCCGGCCGCGTAATTCCTTTACTAATGGCCGTCCCTTGGCGGACTGGATGAAGTTGCGCTTTCTGAGATAATATCTTTGTGCCATTAATGAGGTCATGGTAACCAGGATCAGAACAACGCTGAGAGCGTAGGCCATCCCCGGGTGCTGGCCGATCTCGGATGTGAACTCCGTATATGCCTGGACTGCAAGAAAAGGCCTCTGCTCGCCGATGATCATCGGCACACCGAAGTTTTCGATGGCGGTCATGAAAACCAGAAGCGTCCCCGACAGTATGCTCGGTAACACCAAAGGCATAGAGACTTTGAGGAACGTCTTTATAGGTCCGGTCCCGAGGCTGCGCCCCGCCTCCTCGATGCTTTCATCAACTGTATTGAAGCCGGACAGCGTCATCAAGAAGACATACGGATAGAACTGCAACGCAAATACCATGGTTACGCCGATGTGGCCGTAAATCGATTCGAACGGGATACCTATTGATCGGAGCAAGCCGGTAACCAGCCCTGCTCTGCCGAGCAATATTATCCAGACGAAAGCGCTGATAAAACTGGGCAGCATCAGAGGAACGGTGCTTAAGGCTATGATAAACGGTTTTCCCGCGATGTTCCACCGGGATACCATGAACGACAACGGCACCGCCACGATTATGGCCAGGGCCGAGGCGGCGAGGCTCACGCTGATGCTGTTGGCCAGACTTTTCCAGTAAGTCCGATATTTGCTGAACGATTTAAAATTGTCCAGGGTCCAGGATCCTCCCTCTTCGGTCTGGAAGCTTCCTGTCAAAACCCTGGTCACAGGGATAACCAGGAAGAAGATAACTGCGATGAAGATAAGCAAGGCGGTGAGGTTCCAGAAAGTGTTTTTCACAGCCTCTCATCCTCCCGGAAGGTCCAGGCGCGCTCAATTGGGTAGATAAGCTCTATCCGTTCTCCCACCTTCCTGATATGGCGCGGATCTGCGTTATAGCTGGTAACAAGTAATGTGACATCCTCAGAAAAGCCAACCTCGTACTTTACCATGCTTCCGAGATACTCGACCCGGACGATGCTGCCTTCCACGCCCCAGTGGCCTTCGGGAACCGGTTCATCCGGGTCGGCGATGCTAATGGCCTCGGGGCGAATGGCGATGTGAAGGGGTGTGCCCGGATCCGCGCCATTCACTTGTGAAATGCCCAGTGCCACCCGTCCGCATTTCGCTATGAACATGCCCTCCCTGAATTCCGCCGCCTCACCCCGGAGCATGTTGGTGGTTCCAATGAACCCGGCGACAAAAGAATCTCTCGGTTTTGTGTACACCTCCCAGGGCTTTCCGACCTGGCGCACGATACCCTGGTCCATGACTGCGATTCGGTCGGAAATCGACAGGGCTTCCTCCTGGTCATGGGTGACGTAGATGGTAGTAATGCCCATTTCTTGCTGGAGGATACGAATTTCACCGCGCATCTCCACTCGCAATTTGGCGTCGAGGTTGCTCAACGGCTCGTCCATCAGGAGAACCTCCGGCTCGATGACGAGCGCCCTGGCGATGGCGACGCGCTGAAGCTGGCCGCCTGACAGTTGGTTGGGAAGGCGATGCTCAAGGCCTTCAAGGCGGACCAGAGCGAGTGTTCGGCGGGCGCGCTCAACCTGCTCCGGTACTGGAATCTTGCGGGCCTTAAGCCCGTATTTTACGTTGTCCTGCACAGACAGGTGAGGAAAGACAGCATAGTTCTGGAAAACCATGCCCACGTTTCTTTTGTGGGTTGGGATCCCATCCACCCGGCGCTGGCCGAAAAATATCCGTCCCTGTTCGTGATCCACAAAACCGGCAACGCAGCGCAATAGCGTGGTTTTACCGCACCCGCTGGGGCCGAGCAGGGTAAAGAACTCCCCTTTCTGGATCTCCAGGCTCACATTGTTGACCGCAATGAGCTCGCCGAAACGCTTTGTAACACCATGGAGGGAAATGCCCGCCATCTAAAACCACTCCCGGTTATCGTGAGGTAAGAGGTATTCACCCGCATCACTCAGGCAATGGAAGAGAACCAATTTGTCAACACATAAAGGGGGGAGATCACCCCCCCCACAATATACCCGCCGCGATCTATTTGATCCGTAGCAAAGCGTCCTTCACTTTCTTTAGAATCTCCGGCCTCCGCTTGGTCCAATATGCCCTGTCATACCCCTGTACTTTCTTGATTTTGGCCAGAGGAAGCATTCCAGGAACAAGCTCCGTAAAATCAATGTCCGGGCGAGCGGGTCGGCGCATGAACTGGGACACGATCTTTTTGCGGGCATCAAGGCTGGATGCCCAGTCAAGGAACTTGCGGGCGTTTTCCCGGTTTTTGGCGCCTTTGATGATCGCCGCACCTTCAGTGTAAGCCACGGTCCCATCTTCCGGATAGACCACTTCCACCGGAGCGCCGCCTTTTTTGTACCGATAGCCCGCGTACTCCATAGTAATACCTGAGGGGAACTCTCCTTCGGCCACACCCTTATAAACCAACGAGGATTGCTGAGTGATCTTGGCGTGTTTGAGCACCTTCTCGACTTTCTTCCAGCCGTTCTCATCATCGCCCCAGAGCTGAAGCATTATAGACAATTGCGTGTAAGCTGACCCTGAATTGTTGGGATTGCAGTAAGCCACACGGTCCTGCCACTTGGGGTCGAGAAAATCGCTCCAGCCCTTCGGAGCTTGGTCCGCGGAGAGGAGCTTGGTGTTGTAAACAAAGGCCATTACATGCACCATTTGGCCGATCCACATGCCGTTGGGATCCTTGAACTCTTCTGGATAAATGTCAAGGTCTTTGATTTTGTATGGCTCCCAGAGATCCATGTTATTTAACAGGATGATCTTCGACATTCCAAGGGCCACGTCGCCGAGAGGACGACCTCTCTCGGCCCGTATCCTCTTTATGGTCACTCCGGACCCGGCTCGGACCATCTCGCATTTAATACCCGTTGCCTGTTCGAAGGCAGTGGCCATCATGTCGTTCTGTGCCTGCTGATTCGTGCTGTAGACCACTACTTTGCCAGCGGCGAAAACGCCCGGTACCGCCCAGAAAATCACCAGGGCGAAGATAACCGACCAACTAAACCAAAGAATGGATTTTCTCATACTCGACCCTCCTTAATTGAATCGTTAAAAGGTTTAACACGCAGACTCCCCCGGGACACTCGGTGAACTCTATAATTCACTTCTTTTTTTTGCATATGCGGGTGACCTTGCATACTTTCACTATCAAGGGAATTATAAACTTCTCACGAGGCACCACCTAACCCAGCGCCAAATGAATACAATTCCTGTATTCCCCACAAATAAAGCACAAACGCAACAACCGACCAGGGGCTTTCCAGCCCTACCGGATGGTGCGGCTGGAACTGATCAGTCCAGAAAAATTAGAATTATACCTAACCCCGTATTTGTTGAGCAAGTTGAACCGAAGCAGAGAATCAAGAGGGAAAGGAGAGCGTGGACCCGGAATCTGAAAGTCCTCGAAATCGATCGCATCCGCCTCAACGTCAGTGTGTATTGTGCACCTGGTAGGAAGGAATATCGGTTACGTGTGTGATTATATTCAGGTGACATTTCACATGTCAAGACCAATAATTCCCCCCAGATTTACATTTCTATCCGGGGGAATAGGGCGCGGTCCCACAGATCGATCTTGACATATCTATTCGAGTTGCACGATCCATGCGTATAAAGGGCGGAGAATAAAGTTGAAGTTTGTGATGTACCTATAAATCAGGGATTACTATGTTGATGAAAAAGCCGCCGGACTTCTTTGCAAAGTCCGGCGGGATAAAAAGGGGTAAATAGAAATGGGATCGGATAACTAGAAGCATGAATCTGCTTCTAAAATTCTTAACCCCTCAACACAGTAAAGGTTGCGCGGCATGTTCACTATTTCGGGTGGTATTTAATTTGCGTTAAAATGGGGATTATGGAGGGCATCCGCCCTCTCTTTCCAAACGAAAAACCGGTTTTGCCTGTATTGTATAGTATCACATAAAGTGGCCGCTGATTATATTCCTCGGAAAGGCACGGGAGTGAAGGTAAGGACAAACACGGCGAGGGTGATAAAGCCGATGATCTTGCGCCGCCTGTCCAGGGGAGTCCAGAAATCCAGAGGAAAGGGATGACGGCTTCCCAGAATAGTCAGCAGGAGTGCCCAAAACAGCCATCCCGTCCACCCGAAAATGCCTAGAACCACAAGGATGCCCACCACAGCCCGTGATATCACCTGCGAACGCGGCCCCATGATCGCATATAGTACGTGCCCGCCATCCAGTTGCCCCACCGGCAGGAGGTTGAGTGCTGTTACCAGCAAACCGATCCAACCGGCAAAAGCCACGGGATGAAGAACCAAGTCGTGGTGCGACGGCAAAGTTCCGACCGTAAGGCGGGTCAGGAATTCAAAAAGAAGAGATGTGCCCAGTTGTATGCCCCCTGCCCCGCCCGGGCCTGCGAGAACCGGCCGAATCTCCGACAGCATCAGCCCCACCACCAGCACGGGGATTGCCACCAGCACTCCCGCCAGCGGTCCTGCCGCGCCTATATCCATCAAGGAGCGCTTGTCTCTCACCGGAGAACGCATCTTGATGAATGCTCCAAAGGTTCCAATAAATGAAGGTGCCGGGATCAGATATGGAAGGGATACCTCCATGTGGTGCCGTCGGGCAGCCAGGTAATGGCCGAGTTCATGGGTGAGCAAAATGAACAGAAGGGTAAAAGAAAAGGGGATGCCCCGCACTATTCCCGCCGGGTTTTGAAGGGGATTGACGCCCGCCTGAAGTGCTCCGGCCAAGATGGTGGTGAATACTGTAGATATGAACAGGACAGCATGAATGGTAGGAAAGGTCTGCCGCGTCACCGTGGGCCACCTCTGCCTCAACCATAACTTCCCGCCACTGTCGGGTGATTCATAGAAATGATACTCATCGGCAGGCATAATCGCCTAAAACCTTTCGTTGAAACCCTGTCCAACGCAATATATATTGATCGCGCCAACAGGGGGGCTATCCCTGAGCCTGAATGCTTTTCTTTAAGTAGACTACCCCTGAATCCTTCACTTGTCAAGGGAAGGATTGGAAACGAATTTCCAGGAGTTTCCCCCAAATTTCAAGGGAAAAAAGAGGTAGATGCGGCTCTGGAGGATCACCTCCCGGTCTTGATCTCCAGGGGAGGAGACCCCCGGAACGTGTCTTAATGTTTTTTCCCCAGTTCTGGCCGATTTACGTTATGACAATCAACCATTTTTTGGCACACTAACGTGAATTATCGGGCGAATTACTGACAGTTTATCATGTTTTTCTGCGGCGAACATGCGATATCTTCCGAATCAACGCGCATCCCTCCCTTTATCTCTGGAAGGCTCCCCGCAGGCCGGCCTGGGATAATCATCAAGCTTGGAGACATGGTCTCTGCCCATGAAATAATTGCCCCAGGAGCAGCGCTCGTTCAGCGCCCAGTTTCTGGGCGGGAGTACCCTGCCGGCCAGGCAATCTTCCTCTCCGAAAGGCCGCAGCCTGTCGTATGTCCTGACATAGATGCACCGGCGCTCCCCGGGGTAAACCTCGCACCAGCCCTCGTGGCTGCCTCCGCATGCGCCGTTGAGAAGGAACTTTGGACATTGTGATTGGGGGCACAGAAAGGCGAAGTGAGCCAGGGTACAGTCGCCGCATCGATAGCAATCGAACAGGATTTCCTTGAGATAATATTCAAGATATGTAAACGGGCGTTCGAGACGGCTCTTCTCCAGCCACCTGAAAAACCGGCAGGCCGACATATGCATTGGACCTGTTGGATCGAAAATCCATCTGTGAAGGGCACGATATATCAGCAGTGTCCAGTGCTTTGGGGAGGCATTGCCTTTAGCGTTCAGCCCCCCGGAATTCAGGCCCGACTCCGGGTCAGGCTGGAAAAGGTAATAACCATCCTTCTGCGGAAATTGGAACCGGGGAATCAGTTCGGTCCAGCGATCGTTCCATGTATTGAATTCTTCCTCAACACGCAGGATATAGTCATAGTTAAGCCCCGGTCCTCCTATGTGTGCACCCCTGTATCCGAGGCCTTTCAACACGGCCATCAACTGCCCGGCTCTCCGAAGCTTTGCCTCTCGGCCCCCATCACTACTTTCGGCCTCTTTCTCCATTTCTGCCATAAATTCATCGGTGATCACACACCCGGGAACTGTTCCGCGGTGCATGGCGCGCGCCACTTGCAGGCTCGGAATGTAAACATTGCCTATTACGGGGACATCTACGTTCCACATGCGTACCATGCGGATAAGTTCGTCGAACTTTCGCACATCGAATCCAACTTGGGTAACCAGGAAGCTGGCACCCGCCGCCAGCTTGAGCCGGAGCTTGGCATACTGTGCCTGGATCTCGGCCTCAAAGGCCTTGAATGGTGAAATCACGGCACCCTGGAAGAACTCAGTCGTGGGAAGCGCGGTATCCCCGCCGGGCGCGCCTCCGTTTACCACATGGCCGCGGTTCAAGGAAGCAACGAGGCTCAGAACGTGCACTGAGTCCAGGTCGAAGACGGGCTTGGCCGGGCCCATGAAACCGTAGCTGGGATAATCTCCCGTCATAACCAGGATATTGGGCAGGCATGCTCGGTCCAGAGCGTGCAAGCGGCTTTCAATCTGATTCCGGTTCTTATCTTTGCATGTAAAATGGACCAGACAGTCCATGCCCATATCCCGCAGCGCCTCGCCCAGGACATCAGGGGCCAGGGCAGGATGGCCGCCGGGGTTGTCGGTGATGCTCAATGCTTGAATCAGATCGTCCTCAACCGCCTTTTGGGCCAGGGCCAGAAAATCGTCCACGCTTTTTCCCCGGGAGCCCCTTCCGGACACGAATTCCATGGTACGGACAAATGACGTGTTATCCTCGACATATTCCCGAAAAGTACGTTTCAAGCGTTTTCCTTTTTCTTATGAGTAAGTGTTCGAGATGAATTATCTTTCCTCAGCCAAATTCCCTTAAGTCTTCCCGCCCATCGGGGTATTGCTCTCAAAGCGGAGGCAGGTTGATGGCAACGGCATCGCCGTTCTTTTCTATCTGGAATTCCATGCTCTCGCCCCGTATACCGAGTATTAATGGACTTCGGGTAATCTCGCCCTCAACACCGGCGATTTGGCACAGGATCTCCCTGGAATGCCGCATCACGTTCTCCTGTACCGCCGGCAATTTGACGTGAGATCCTTCCACCACAAAAATCGTGGGATGACCGGGCTCCAATATGATTCCGGACGCACGCTCCTCCATGGCATGGATGAGAAGCAACGCGAGGAACTTCAAGGCATCTTCATGCTCATCCCCAGTCGCTCCGGCTTGCACAAAGTGCGCTAACTCCCACTTGGCATCGGCCTCCAGAAAACAGTCAACCTGCTGCTGGAGCCTGAGGTGTTTGCTTTCCTGTATTTTCATCTTTTCCTTTCTCCTTTTATGGATATTCATCGGCCGTTCAGGCCTGATCCGGATTCAAGCGAAAATCCGTTCATCGATATCGGACAGGCTGTTGCTGCCGGTCATGATCATGGCCTTTCGCAGGTCCTTGGAGAGAAACTCCATCTCCAGACGGATTCCCTCGGGGCCACCGCCGATGGCCGCACGGATCATTTCCCTTCCCACCATCACGAAGTCCGCCCCCAGGGCCAGCATTTTGATGACGTCGAATCCGGTCCGCACACCTCCGTCCGCGGTGATAGTAACGTTTCCCTTCAATAGGGGCACCAGCCGGGGCAGCACCTCGGCCACTCCCAGCATGTGGTCAAGAACCCGCCCCCCGTGATTGGAGATGCTCACCACCTTGCATCCTGTCTCCAGGGCCAGCTCAGCGTCCTCTTCGCTGGTGATCCCCTTGATGATAAATGGCAGGCTCGTGGACTGGACCAGTTCTTTGAGCTCTTCAATGGATTTGCGGAAAACCGGCTGCCCTTTCATGGCCATGGGCACGGAGCCCGCACCGTCCACGTCCACACCGACGGCGATGGCGCCGGCCTTTTCAGCTTCCTGGATCAGGGCAAGAAGGATCTTTTGATCCCGCGGTTTGAATATCTGAACACCCCATCCGCCGGCCTCCAGTATGGCTTGTAGGCCCGGTCGGTCCTCGAATGTCTCTGCCCCATCGCCTATGAACCCGATGGTGCCCGCGGCTTTGCACCCCTGCATGACGGCCCGGGCAAATTCAAGCTCTATAATGCCACCCCCCATGCTGATCTTTACCCCGCTCATCGAGGTACAGAAGATCGGAAAAGCCACCTCTCGCCCAAGGAATGAGGCCTTCATATCAGGCTCTGCGTGGGGCGCGATCAGCCTGGTCTTGAGTTTAAATTGGTCCAGCGCTTCCACATTGGCGGTGAAGCTGGCTCCTGTGGAAACGCCCCCGATGCCGATGGGCTTTCCGTACTTGATCCCCTGGCAGAGTCTCTCGGGCATGCCGTCGCAGACCTTGTAAACCCCGCAGACGCCTTTCATCTTTTCCCTGGCCCGTTCCCTCACTTCTGTCAAATCCATGTGATCCTCCCCCTGGCAAGTGATGAAAATTACAATACCTGACCTGATTCACCCCTCGGGTAAAGGTAACATCCTGCACCAGACTGAGACAGCTTATTCTCAGGTAAAATCTTTCGAACTCGCACCGCATTTTCGGTTGCACAGGCAAACATGAATACTTATATTGAATGTATGACTAACAGTTTAAAAAAACAAGTCGAACAGGTGAATGTCCTCTTCAAGAATCTAATGCGTATTACGGGATCGATATGACGGATGTACCGCGTTGATTCCTTGTGCCTTTTACAGAATATCATTGATGCGCCCCTCATTGAAAGGAGGGCTCTATTATGGCAGCCTCTACAGAGACCAAAAATATCGGCCTCCGCGGGATTGTGGTGGCCGATTCCAGGATAAGCGATGTCAACGGCAAAATAGGAAAATTGATATATCGAGGGTATGACGCAGTAGAACTGTCGCGCTTCTCGACATACGAAGAGGTGGCCCATCTTCTTCTGTATGGGAAGCTGCCCGGCCCCGGCGCCCTGGAGCGGTTTGACCAGCAATTGAGGGAGCACAGGCGACTGCCGGACCTTATGGTCGATCACCTCAAGAGCAGGCCCGCCACGGCACCACCCATGGAGGTGCTCCAGACCATGGTCAGCATGATGCCGGACTTTGATCCCGACTCGCAGGTGGAGACCCATGAAGCCAACGAGAAGAAAGCGATACGGCTCATCGCCCAGATTCCCACAGTGGTGGCGTACTGGCATCGGATTCGGTCGGGCCTGGAAATAGTTCCCCCATCTTCCTCGCTGTCGCATGGCGCTGACTTTCTGGCCATGTTGAACGGTACGCCGCCGGACGCCGATACAGCGAGGGAGTTCGATGTCTTCCTGATCCTCCACGCCGAGCATTCATTCAACGCATCCACCTTTGCCGGCCGCCAGATCGCCTCCACCCGGGCAACCATGTATGCGGCCGTCGTGGCGGCCCTGGGGGCGCTCTCCGGGGAGCTCCACGGCGGGGCCAACATTCAGGTGATGCGGATGCTCACCGAGATTGGAAGTCCGGAGAAGGCGGCGGATTGGGTGCGTGAGCGCCTGGCCGGGGGCGAGAAGATTATGGGAATGGGGCATGCGGTTTACCGCACCCAGGACCCCAGGGCCGTGGTGATCAAGGAGTTCGCCAAGAGAATCTCGGAACGCGCGGGGGACTTCCGCTTGCTGGAAATTTCCAGAGAGGTGGAAAATACCTTCATGCAAGAGGTTACACGGAAGAAAAAAAGGGGGATTTATCCCAACGTGGATTTTTACTCTCCCATTGTGTTCCACCTGATGGGCATACCCACGGACCTGTTCACGGCTGTCTTCGCCATTTCCCGCATCTCCGGATGGTGCGCGCACGTTCTGGAGGAGAAGTTCGCCGAGGCCCAGCCCAAGCCCGCCCTTTACAGGCCGGAGTCTGAATATACAGGCAGGTACTGCGGGCCCGAAGCATGCGAATATATCCCCATGGATCGACGGTGAATTAGGAAATAACCAAAATTTGAATTTCGATATTCACATTTCGGCTTTATTTCCGATTTATGAAAGGCCCGATGATGACGTTTGAATATGACGCGGTAATTGTGGGAGCGGGCATGGCCGGCCTTCGAGCGGCCCTCGAAGTGGCGGAAAGGGGGAAGGTGGCTGTAATTACAAAGGTGTTTGCAACCCGCTCACACTCAGCCACCGCCCAGGGTGGGATCGTTGCTCCTCTGGGCAACGAGGAAGAGGACCACTGGGAATGGCTCATGTTCGACACCGTCAAGGGGAGCGACTACCTGGGAGACCAGGACGCCGTCGAGATATTGGCAAAAGATTCGGCCCGGGCCGTTTACGAGCTTGAGCACATGGGCGTGCCTTTCAGCAGAACGACGGATGGCCTCATCGCGCAGCGTCCCTTCGGAGGTCATACCCGTAAGCACGGCGAGGGTCCCGTCAAGCGGGCCTGCTATGCATCGGATCACACGGGGCGCGTAATCATGGACACCCTGTACGAACAGTGCCTCCGGAAGTGCATTACATTCCACCACGAATGGCACGTGCTTTCCCTGTTGATGAACGATGGGGCATGCTGCGGCCTGGCGGCCATGGAGCTTGCTACCGGAGAGGTTCACATTTTTCATTCCCCATTCGTGATGCTGGCCACCGGCGGGCTCGGGCAGATCTTCAAGACCACCTCCAACGCTTTCGCGGGCACCGGTGACGGCTTTGTCATCGCTCTGGAGTCAGGAATTCCGCTGCAGGACATGGAGTTTGTGCAGTTCCACCCTACGGGCATCAGGAACATGGGCATTCTTATCAGCGAGGCGGCCCGCGGTGAGGGGGGAATACTGCGCAACGATGCCGGAGAGCGGTTCATGGAGCGCTACGCCCCCACGGTGAAGGACCTTGCAGCCCGCGACGTGGTCAGCCGGGCCATGCTCACCGAGATCCGGGAGGGTCGTGGTATCGGCGGGAAGGATTACATCCACCTGGACCTGACTTACCTGGGAAAGTCTCTCATCGAAGAGCGGCTGCACGACATTGCATCCTTCGTGCGCATCTATCTCGGCATCGACCCGGCGGAGGAGCCCATTCCCGTGCATCCCACCTGCCACTACATCATGGGCGGCATCCCCACGGACATCGATGGGAGGGTCCTGCGGGACGAGCGGGGAACAGTCGCTCCCGGGCTTTACGCAGCCGGGGAGTGCGCGTGTGTGTCGGTCCACGGGGCTAACCGCCTGGGCTGCAACTCACTGCTGGACCTGGTGGTCTTCGGGCGGCGTGCGGGAATATCCATGGCGGACTCACTCCATGATGTCAGGCGGGTTTCTCCGCGCCCGGACGCCGGCCGAGATATCGCCTCCCGGCTCGACGGCCTGCGCTCCGCCGACGGCAGCCTGCATACCCATGCGCTCCGCCAGTCCCTCAAGGAAACCATGATGGAGAACTGCTCCGTGTTCCGCACCGAATCCTCCCTGAACCGGGCGCTGGCCGATCTGCGGGGGCTGCGGGATTCCCTCTCCAGGGTCGGGCAGCAGGACCGCGGTATGGCCTTCAACACCGAACTCACCGAGCGCATCGAGCTGGGACACATGATCGACCTTGCGGAAGTGATTGCAACCGCGGCGCTGACCCGCCGGGAGAGCCGCGGCGCTCACTTTCGGGAGGACTTCCCTCACCGCGACGACGCCGACTGGCTGAGGCACACACTCGTCTTCCGCGGGCCGGACGGGCTGGAGGTTCGTACCAAGCCTGTTACCGTAACCCGGTATCAGCCGAAGGAAAGAGTCTATTGAGCGTTGCAATTCTCAGGGCCGCCCCTGAACCGAACGAGCAGCGTGGGCACGGGCGTCTTGACCGTGAGGAATCATGGCCGGAAAGGCCATGCCGCAACAAATGGGGAATCATGAGATGATAGCAGTATTCAAGATTCAGCGGTTCGACCCGGAAAAGGACAAAGAGCCATACTTTCAGACCTTCGAGCTGGAGGCGGAGCCTGAAATGCGTATCCTCGACTGCCTGAACCAGATCAAGTGGACGCGGGACGGGACCCTGGCCTACCGGTGGTCGTGCGGCCACGGGGTATGCGGCTCCGACGCCGTGCGCATCAACGGCCGGTGCGCTCTGGCCTGCAAGCGGCTCCTGAAGCACTATGACACCAACGAGTTCGTCATCGAGCCGCTCCCCAACTTTCCGGTGCAGAAGGACCTGCTGGTGGACCTGAGCAAGTTTTACGAGGTCTATCACTCCATGAGGCCCTATCTCATCGCCGGCGCCCCGCCGGAGAAAGAGAGGGTGCAAAACCCCGAAGACCGGAAAATGCTGGACGAAGTGATCCGCTGCATCCTGTGCGCCTGCTGCACGGCCGCATGCCCCGTCACGGGGGAAAACCCCGATTTCGTGGGTCCGGCCGCCATCGTCCGCGCTTTCCGCTACATCTTCGATGCCCGCGACGAAGACCGCCCCGCCCGCCTCAAAGCCCTGGACCGCCCCAACGGCGTATGGGCGTGCGTCAACCACTTCGAGTGCACCAGAGTCTGTCCAAAGGATATACGGGTAACATGGTCGATTAACAGGATTAAGAGAGAGTTGGGAAACCACAAATGACTATGAATAATTTGTTGAAAAACTTGAATGAGTAGTAGCCTATTAATTATTATCAAGGGATAAAATATTCTAATATTCTGCTAAATTATATGAGGAGAATTTTGATGAAAAGACATTCCGATTCGAAAAAGGCGATGAAAAAGCCTAAAGGCGGTGGAATAACAGCTATAATCGTTTGCGGGTATAAATCAATATGCCAGGAGCGAAGAATTGAAATTAGACCCCTTACCATCCTTGCGGGAGCCAATAGTTCCGGCAAATCCAGCGCCATCCAACCTATTCTACTGCTCAAGCAAACACTTGATGCTAGCTATGACCCGGGACCTCTTTTGCTTAACGGTCCCAATGTGAAATTCACCTCTGTTGAACAATTACTGTCTCGCACTTCGCAAAGTGCATGCCCAGATATTTTCTCCATTGGAATTGAAGTTGAGCACGATAAAACTCTTACTATTTACTTTCAAAAGGATAAAAAAGGTTTTGAAATTCAGCAAATGGTTTATACAACTGGCGAAAAAACGGATAATTTTCGCATGACTATGACAAATGATGAAATTATAAGAATTCTTCCTCGGCACCTTAAGGACTTGTCGGAACTAATCTCCAAATCTGAAAAAACTAAACTAGAATGGTCTATAATTCGTGAACGGTGTTTCTTAGGACTCGATCTAAGGAGAAAGGGTGAGAAAAAAACATTTTTAACCCCTTTTCCAATGTCACCTAGTACCATTGTCGAACCGCACATACGCAAATTGATTCACCTCCCTGCTTTAAGAGGAAATCCAGAGAGGACTTACCATACAACTTCTGTTGGTTCTGCTTTTCCAGGTACTTTTGAAAAGTATGTCGCTAGTATTATTGCGAATTGGAAGGCTGGCAAAAACGATGGTAAGTTGAAAAATTTAGGAAAAGATCTCGAAAAACTTGGTTTAACATGGAAAGTCGTAGCAGAGCCAATTAATGATACACAAGTAGAACTAAGAGTGGGGAGATTGCCAATGGCCTCTAGAGGCGGCGCATATGACTTGGTCAGTATTGCAGACGTGGGGTTTGGTGTATCTCAGGCACTACCTGTTATCATTGCTCTGCAGATTGCCCAGAAGGGTCAAATCGTTTACTTGGAGCAACCCGAGATTCATTTGCACCCGCGGGCTCAATATTCGCTGGCTGAGCTTTTGGCCAATGCTGCAAAGCGTGGAGTCAAGGTAATCGTTGAGACTCATAGTTCACTCCTTTTACGGGGAGTTCAAACTCAAGTGGCTGAAGGAGCGCTTGCTCAAAATCTGGTCAAACTCCATTGGTTTATCAGAGACCCGATTGACGGGATAACAGAGGTTAGCAGTGGCGATTTAGATGGTAAAGGAGCGTTTGGTGATTGGCCGGAAGATTTTGATATTGTTGAATTGCAAGCTGAAAGCAAATATCTCGATGCTGTTGAAAGCGGGAGAAAGAGATAATGGCAAGCAAAGAATCAAAAAGATTTGTTATCGATGCTTCGGTAGCTCGGGCAGTTGGTGAAACCGAACATCCAATTTCTAAATCATGTCGTGATTTTCTCAGTGAGGTTTTAAGAGTTTGTCATCATCTTGTAATAACAAAAGATATTTCACAAGAATGGAAGAATCACCAATCGAGATTCGCATCAAAATGGCGATCTTCTATGACAGCGCGAAGGAAAATCAAGTACCTGGACCAAGACCAACTTAATAATATAGTCCTGCGATCTGAGATATTTAAAACAACTGCTAATGAGAAAGTTCATAATGCAGTATTAAAAGATCTCCATCTCATTGAAGCTGCCATGGCGACCGATTGTGTAATAATTTCATTGGATGAACAGGCCCGAAAATTGTACCACAGAATATCTAGGAAAATTAGCGCTCTCAAGAATGTGGTGTGGGTTAACCCGACAAAGAAAGATGCAATTGAATACCTCAGAAGTCGAGCTAGTTTGAAGAAGAAAAGGTGAATTAAATAAGCCGTGAAATAAAACCTCTATAAACACCTGGAGGCAAACATGACACATGCCGACCAATTGGCTGCGTTTGTGGTGCGGTCGTCCTATGATGATCTTTCTGATGCTGCAAGCCGGGAGCTCAAGACCCGGGTGCTGGATTCCCTGGGGTGCGCCATAGGTGCTCTCGGCGGCGAGCCCATCCGCTGTATCCGCACTCATATCGAAGATTTCGACGGCGCCGGGCACTGCACCCTTATCGGCGGCGGGCGGAGCGCCCCGGACCGGGCGGCGTTTTACAACGGCGCTCTTGTGCGCTACCTGGACTTTAACGACACCTATCTTGCCAGGGGTGAAAGCTGCCACCCCAGTGATAACCTGGGGGCGGTTCTCGCCGCCTCCGAGTATGCTGACCTGAGCGGCCGGGAATTCCTGACCGCCCTCGCAGTAGCCTATCAGGTCCAGTGCCGCCTGAGCGATGTGGCCCCGGTGCGGGCAAAGGGATTTGACCACACCACCCAGGGCTCCTACGCCGTGGCCGCGGGGGTATCCAGGGCGCTGGGGCTGGATCAGGCCGGGACCGCCAACGCCGTCGCCATCAGCGGGACAGCATTCAACGCGCTGCGGGTCACCCGCACCGGGGCACTGTCCCACTGGAAGGGGCTTGCCTACCCCAATACCGCCTTTTGCGGCACCCACGCGGCCTTCCTGGCCATGCGCGGCGTTACCGGCCCCCAGGAGGTCTTCGAGGGAAACAAGGGCTTTATGGACTCCATCGCCGGACGGTTCGAGATCGACTGGTCCAGAGAGGACCTGGAGCGGGTCAGGCTCACGGGGATAAAGAAGTACAATGCCGAGTTTCACTCCCAATCGGCCATCGAAGGCATCCTGGAGATGAAATGGGAGCACGGCTTTACGGCCGAGGCGGTGGAGCGGATTAACATAGAGATTTTCGACGTGGCATTCCACATCATCGGCGGAGGCGAAGAAGGGGACAAGACCATTATCAGGACAAAGGAAGAGGCCGACCACAGCCTGCCCTACATGACCGCCGTCGCCATGCTGGATGAGCAGGTCATGCCCGAACAGTACCTTCCCGAGCGCATCCTCCGTCAGGATGTACAGACCCTGCTCCGGAAAGTTTCCGCACAGCCGCTGGAAGAATACAGCCGGCGATTCCCGGACGAGATGGCGTGCCGTATCACGGTGGAGCTCCGCGATGGCCGCCTGCTGGTGAAGGAAATGCGGGATTACAAAGGGTTTCACACCCGCCCCATGGAGTGGGAAACCGTGGTTGAGAAGTTCAGGCGGTTGTCGGGGCCTTATGCTGATGTATCCGTACTTCGCGACATTGTGGATGCAGCCGCACACCTGGAGGCCATTCGTGTGGCCGATTTGACGAGCCTGCTTGCGAAAATCCAGACTCCGGCTGCATGATTAGTGCACAACGAACAAGGAGATTTAACAATGGATACCACTCAAACCGATACCCCCGACCGGGGATTTTCCTTTTTGAAAGTCAACCAGCGACCTCCGAAACCTCGCAGTCGCGGTGTGACCGAAATCCGCGGCCCTTACTACACGCCCATGGGAAAGCGTTATTTGCAGGACGTTCTGGAGACCATGGGGGCATACGTGGACTCGCTCAAGTTCGCCGCCGGTTCTTTCACCCTCATGCCGCCTCATGCCGTAAGGGAGCTCATCGACCTCTGCCACTCCCATAACGCCCTGGTTTCCACCGGCGGCTTTATCGAGTACGTGCTGACGCAGGGCACGGATGCGGTTGACCGCTACGTTCAGGAGTGCAAGGAGCTGGGGTTCGATATCATCGAACTTTCCTGCGGGTTTATCACCATTCCCACCGACGACTGGCTGCGGCTGGTGGAAAAGGTCCAAAAGGCCGGCATGAAAGCCAAGCCCGAGGTGGGGATCCAGTTCGGGGCCGGCGGGGCAACCACCGCCGAAGAGCTGGAGGCCGATGGAACGCGCGACCCCAAATGGATCATCATGCAGGCACGGCGCTTTCTGGAGGCCGGTGCGTACATGATCATGATAGAGTCAGAGGGGATTACGGAAAATGTCCGGGTCTGGCGCACCGACGTGGTCGCAGAGATCATCAATTCGCTGGGACTGGAGAAGGTGATGTTCGAGGCGGCCGAGCCGGAGGTTTTCGCCTGGTACATCAAAAACTACGGCCCGGAGGTAAATCTCTTCGTGGATCACAGCCAGATCGTGCAGTTGGAATGCCTCCGCTCGGGCATCTGGGGGACGAAAAGCCTCTGGGGCCGGGTGCAGACGTACAAAGGGTAAAGTACCTTCACACACTTGCGGCTTGTTTCAAGGGGAGCGGTATTATTTCGGGTTGTGGAAAAGCCGCTCCAGCTCCCGGGCGCGGCCCTGGTCCAGGCCGCGGTCACGGGCCACCTTGAGGGTGTGGCTCCCCATGAGCTTGTAGAGTTCCAGCACCTCGGGGCAGAGGCAGCCGATTATGTCCATGTGCTGACTCACGGTGCGCACGTCCCCCCGGGCGACTGGCCCCGTGAGGGCATGGGGCATGCCCTGCGCCGCCAGGTTCTTCACCGTGCCCTGGATGAGGGGCAGAAGGGCCCGAAGCGCTTCGTCCCTTGCCACCGGTATCCGTTCCGCTGCGTCCAGGGCCGCCCCTACCAGACCGACGAAGTAATTGCACGCCATCACCGCCGCCGCGTGATAGAGCGGCTTGGAGGCCGTGGGGATGGTAAGCAGGTGTCCTTCCAGGTCCGCCGCCAACAGGGAGAGAATCTCCACGGCCTGTGGATCGCCCTCCACACAAAAATACGATCCCGGAAGATTCCGAATTCCTGAAGACGTATTTGCCACGGTCTGCAGCGGATGCATGGAGCCCACAGAGCATCCCCGCCCCCTGCAGGCTGACAGGAGGGAGGAGGCGTGCACACCGCTGCTGTGTGCCACCACGGTGCCCGGGCGCAATGCTCCGCAGCCGGCTATTTCCGCATCGGCCTCTGCGATACGGTCGTCCTGAGTGGTCAGAAAAACCGTGTCAGCCTCCCGCGCTGCCTCCCGCAAATTTTCCACCGCCCCTGCTCCGCGGGCGCGACGGGCCGCCTTGCGGGCTTTCCCGAATGTGTGGTCATAGAAAATGACTCTGTAGCCCTTGCGGCTCAGCAGAATTCCCACTGAGGAGCCCACGCGCCCGGTGCCCACGATCCCGATGGTGAAGGTTTTATAACAGGGTTCATTCATTTCAGCTCTATTTCGATGTTGTTTAGCAGCTTTTTTTCAAAAACTTTCAGAATTATCCACTTTGATCAGCAACAGATTGATCAACGATATTACAGTCAAATTGCCGCCCATCATGGAACCTGAATGCCGTTAAGGTTTGGCCGGTATTGAATCACAGCTTTCGGTCCAATGGTTAAGCAATAAGAATTTAATAAAATTTAAAGTTTTATTTGCTGACCTGATAGGGATAATCCCCATTTAAAATGTGTGCTCAGGTCCTGGAAACTTCCCTTCCAGCACGTCCTGGCGGAAGCTCGCCACCGCCCGGGCGACCTCCTTGCCCAGCTCCGCGTAGCGCTTAACGAACTTGGGGGTGAACCGCTCGAAAAGGCCGATTATGTCGTGTAAAACCAGCACCTGGCCGTCGCAGTGGACTCCGGCGCCTATGCCGATGGTCGGGATACGGAGCGTGCTTGTGATCTTTGCTGCAATGGAACCGGGTATACCCTCCAGGATAACCGAAAAGGCGCCGGCCTCCTCAACCGCCCGGGCATCGCTGATGAGGCGCTCATCGTCCCGCTGGATTTTGAAGCCGCCCATCCGGTGGATGGCCTGTGGCGTCAGCCCGATGTGCGCCATGACGGGTATCTCGGCCCCGGTGAGCGCTTCGATGGTTTTCGCCACCCCGGCCCCTCCCTCCAGCTTGACAACTTGCGCCCCGCCTTCTTTGAGGAACCTTCCGGCGTTGAGTATGGCCTTGTCCACGGAGGCCTGGTACGACATGAAGGGCATGTCCCCGACCACCATGGCGCGCCGTGCTCCCCGCGCTACGAGGCGGGTGTGATACACCATCTCGTCCATAGTGACGGGGAGGCTGTTCTCGTTGCCTTGGATCACCATGGAGAGCGAATCCCCCACCAGGATTATGTCTATCCCCTCCTCATCCACTATCCGGGCCGTGGGGTAATCGTAGGCGGTCAGCATGGAAATTTTTCGCCCCTCTTGTTTCATCCCGGTAATGTCTGTGACAGTAACACGCTTTGCATTCATGATACCCTCCCCGCTGCGTGAACGCCTCCTTACCACTGCGCGAAAGGCGGCAATAGCGCGGCTGGAATTGTGTGATATGATTCTATCTTCCGAAAACGCACAACCTGACTTTAAGTATTTGTATATCGTTTTTGCCTGTTTAAATGCAAGGGAATCTGTGTCAATAAGTTCTTGAAAGAAATCGATTCTTTTGAGTATGATACTACTCACTTTCCGGGGACACGACAAGCGGCTGAAATTCTTGAATAATGTCAATGAAGTATAATCCGCGTTCACAGGGGGAGACGGAGGTCCCGATCCGCCGGGTTAGGAAGGAGAATCATGAATCGTAATTCAGTGGTTGCACTGGTGGGGTACGATGGAAGCGCTCGCTCGGTGGAAAGGGCGGTGGAGTCGGCCGGCGGCCTTGATGGCGCGCAAGCTACCTCGAGAGTTCTGGTCAAGCCCAACCTGATGGGGATTGACGACAGTTTTCCCTATCCTCTGTTTGGAGTCATCACCACGGCCCGGGTGATGGAGCCGCTGATCCGCTGCCTGGCGGAAGCCGGCCATAGCCGCATCACCATAGGAGAAGGCTCTGTAACGGGGCGCGCAACAGGCATCGGTCTTGATACAGCGGAAATCTTCGGCCGCCTGGGATACAACGAGTTTAAAAAACGCTATGGCGTGGATCTGATAGACTTTAATGAAGGACCTTTTGAAAGCATTATTCTTAACGGGCACCGGGTGAGGGTGGCGGCGGCGGCACTGGAGGCCGACGTGCTATGGACGGTGCCGGTCTTGAAAACCCACGGGCAGACGATGGTATCACTGGGGCTGAAGAACCTCAAAGGATGCCTCCAACGCGTCTCCAAGTCGCGGTTCCATGAGCCGGGTGCGTCACTGGAGGGCCTTATCGCGCGATTAGCCCTGAAGCTCAACCCTGCGTTCTGCCTCATCGACGGGATTTATGCCCTGGAGCGCGGGCCCCAGATCACGGGAAAGGCCTGGAGGACCGATCTTGTTATCGCCTCCCGCGATGTTCTGTCTGCTGACTGGGTGGGTGCGAGGTTGCTGGGATTTGAGCCCCGCCGAGTGGAACATCTGCGGGCGTATGCGGAGCTTACCGACCGCGCGGACTCCACATGGGGGCCCTCAGTGCTGGGCCTGTCGGTGGATGAGCACCGCCGGCCTTTGAACTGGGACTGGCACTGGCGCGAGGACAACAGCGGCCCGGCGGGATGGGACCGGCTGGGAATACGAGGGATTCGGTTTCCCAATTATGACGGGACACTGTGTACGGGATGTTCCCTTGTTTTCGGAGGACTTTTGAGCATAGTCGGTGGTGCTTATCAGCGAAAGGCTTTTTGCGGCGATCAGTTTCTTACCGGCAAAGCCATGTCAGCCGACCCTGCATACGGGAGGGCATTTTTATTCGGCGACTGCATGGTCCGGGCTCACCGCGACAATACTTCCCTGGCGGAGGCCGTCCCCATCCAGGGTTGCCCGCCGGCGCTGGACGAAGCCGTGCGCGTGATGAATGCACACGGGCTGCAAGCGTCAATGGAAGATTACGCTCGTTTTCGCCGTCATCTTGCATCCCGCTATGAGAACAGGCCTGAATTCCGCCCGGAAGATTTCGTGGTTCCATAAAAGGCCCGACTCGGGTATCCCCACTGCCCGACCACCTCTTAATGCCCCCTGACCGTCGTTCTCATTATTATTGGATATGAGTGCCTCAAACAAAAAACCGGGAGATATCGGGGAGCATTTCGGCTCCCTCCATATCCCCCGGCTCATCCATGTACCTGGTTATGATTATGATTTTACATCGATCTTTATTTCTTTGGCCTTAGCGGTCTCGGATTTGGGCATGGTGATGGTCAATATGCCGTCTTTGTACGCAGCATCAACTTTGTCCTGTTCTATGTCGCAGGGAAGCGAGATTGATCGCGAAAAGCTTCCGTAACTCCGCTCCACGCGATAGAAATTCTCCTCCTTCTCTTTTTTCTCCTGCTTCTTTTCACCCTTGATGCTCAACGTATTGCCTACCAGGGAAATCTGGATGTCCTTCGGAGACATGCCCGGCACCTCGACGCGGACAACAAGGTTATCCGTTGTTTCGGAGAGGTCCACCATCGGAGACCACTTGCCCAGCGCTGGCTCCGAGGAGAACCAATCGCCGAAAAACCGGCCGAACATCCGGTCCATTTCCCTATGAAGTTCCTGTAACTCCCTTCTTAAGGGATCTACTTCACTCCTTCTTCTCCAGGGAATTAAATCGAACATCCGAAATCACCTCCACAATCTCATGTGTGAATGTTTCATTCTGGTTCTTTTTATAATCATCCGTTGGGGCGATGTCAATGGGATAAAAAAATTCATTCGGGAAGATACGGTTTCGCACTGATCACAAAAAAATGTATCATTCGGCACTTGACAACCACCTGTTAGGTGCTTATTAAAAAATCAAGCCTATACGATTATCCATTCATGTAAGTTCAAAAAAATAACTCGACAGTAAATTTAAAAACTCTTTACCCCCGCGTGGGTGGGGAGTTAGTGCGTTTCGTAAATCGATCGCACAAATAATATTATACAGGTAAGGAGGTTACCATGAAATTTCGGCCACTGCACGATCGAATTTTAGTCAAACGTGTGGAGGAAGAGGAGAGGACCCAGGGCGGAATCGTCATTCCCGACTCTGCCAAGGAAAAACCCATTGAAGGAGAGATTATCTCCATCGGTGCGGGTAAAGTGGACGAGGAGGGGAAAGTTCGCCCTATGGACGTCAAGCAGGGAGATAGGATCCTATTTGGAAAATACTCCGGCACCGAGATAAAACTGGACGGCGAGGATTACCTCATCATGCGAGAAGATGACGTCTTAGGTATCCTGGAACGCTGATACTTTCCTCTGACGCTATCTGAGAAAATCGCCGGAGAATTCACTTCAGCACACTAATCCTACTCAACTCTGAAGTGAAGGACTGCAGATTAATAACACTTGTTGATCAAGGAGGATACAGACGATGCCAAAAGGCAAGGATATCAAATTCAATCAAGAGGCGCGTAGCTCCATTTTACAAGGCGTAAACCTCTTAGCTGAAGCGGTTAAAGTAACACTCGGGCCTAAGGGGCGGAACGTCGTGTTGGAGAAGAGCTGGGGGGCGCCCACTGTGACCAAGGACGGAGTGACCGTAGCGAAGGAAATTGAACTGAAAGACAAATTTCAGAACCTGGGCGCCCAGATGGTCAAGGAGGTTGCCAGCAAGACTTCGGATATCGCGGGCGACGGCACGACCACGGCGACCATCCTGGCTCAGTCCATTTACAAAGAAGGGCTTCGCAACGTCGAAGCCGGCTCTGATCCCATGAACCTCAAGAGGGGTGTAGACCTGGCCGTTGAAGTGGTGGTAAAGGAACTGAAGAAGCAAAGCCAGGAGGTGAAGGAAAAGAAAGAGATCGCTCAGGTGGGGACCATTTCGGCTAACGGCGACGAGACAATCGGTAATATCATCGCCGAGGCCATGGAGAAAGTTGGCAAGGAGGGTGTGATCACTGTCGAGGAGGCCAAGGCCATCGAGACCACCCTTGACATCGTGGAAGGTATGCAGTTTGACCGCGGGTATCTTTCTCCGTATTTCGTGACCGACCCTGAGCGCATGGAAGCTATCTTAGAAGATTGCTACGTGCTGTTACACGAAAAGAAAATTTCCAACATGAAGGACCTTCTGCCCATCCTGGAGAAAATCGCGCAAACGGGCAAGGCATTCATGATCATTGCTGAAGACGTTGAGGGAGAGGCCCTGGCGACCCTGGTCGTCAACAAGCTCAAAGGAATTCTCAAATGCGTCGCCGTCAAAGCCCCGGGCTTCGGAGACCGGCGCAAGGCCATGCTTGAGGACATCGCTATTCTTACGGGCGGCAAATTGATCGCCGAAGAACTCGGTCTCAAGCTGGAGGGAATGACCCTGGAGGATCTTGGCCAGGCAAAGCGAGTTTCCATTGACAAGGAGAATACCACTATCGTGGAGGGCGCGGGCAAGTCCGCCGAAATTGAGGGGAGAGTCAAGCAGATCCGCGCTCAGATCGAGGAGACAACCAGCGACTACGACCGGGAGAAGCTCCAGGAACGCCTGGCGAAGCTGGTGGGCGGCGTGGCAGTGATCAAGGTAGGAGCCGCCACAGAGACGGAAATGAAGGAGAAGAAAGCGCGGGTTGAAGATGCTCTCAACGCCACCCGGGCCGCGGTGGAAGAGGGGATCGTGCCCGGCGGCGGCGTGGCGCTGCTGCGAAGCATCCCGGAGCTGGAGAAGATGGATCTTCAAGGCGACCGGCGTATTGGTGTTAACATTGTGAAAAGGGCGCTTGAGGAGCCCTTGCGATGGATCGCTCAGAATGCTGGACACGAGGGCGCCATCGTTGTGGACAAGGTGAAGGAACTGAAAGGATCCAACGGGTTCGATGCGGCCAAAGAGGAGTATGCCGACCTCATGGAGGGCGGCATCGTGGATCCAACAAAGGTGGTTCGCATCGCACTGCAGAATGCGGCGAGCATAGCCTCGTTGATGATCACCACCGAAGCCGCGGTGGTTGAGATCCCCGAGGAGAAGCCCCCCGCACCCCCAATGCCTCCCGGCGGCGGAATGTACTAAAACAAACCGTATCCGTGATAAAAGAGGGAGGGGCTTGAACCCTTCCTCTTTTTTTATCTTTTTACTTGACAACAAACCCTGCGGATTCGTATATGATAAAATTGATAGTATATTGATGTCTTTATACGTACAACAATAAGGAGGATATCATGATCCTGATAACCGTCTCCCGTATGATGGGCGCCGGCGCGGAAGTTATTTCCGAGCGCGTGGCAAAGGAGCTTGGAGAGGAACTTTACAACGATGGACGTATGGTGCAAGCGGCCAGGGAGATGGGTCTGAAGACTGAAGAGTTGGCAGGCCTGGACGAAAGGCAGCCCGGATTCTTCGAGCGCCTCTGGGGCCAGCGGCCCATGGTCATGCTGGATCTCCTCCAGTCTGTTGTTTATGAGATAGCGCGCCGGGGAGGTGCGGTGATAGTGGGCCACGGCGGCCAGGTCATGCTGAAGGAGTTCGACTGCGCCCTCCACGTGCATATTCACGCCCCCTTCAAAAAGCGGGTTGAACGGATCATGAAGCTCAATAACATGGACCGTTCAACTGCTGAACACATAGTTCGTAACAGCGACCGCCAGCGCGGTGGATTTCTGCGTTACGCTTTTCACATTGACTGGGAAGATCCCCAACTGTATGACATGGTGGTCAATACCGAAAAGGTGGGTATCGATACCGCAGTGCAGATGATACTGGATGTTGCCCGCTCCGACGAGATCAAAGCCTGCAGTGCAACGGCCATGGACACCATGGCGCGCATGGCACTCGCCAGCCGCGCCGAAGCCAGGTTACTGGAGACGGGCTTGAGCTCCTTTTCTTTATCCGTTAGATCCCCCCAGAAGGGCGTCGTGGATGTCTCTGGTCTGGTGAATGATATTGAGGAGAAGGAAATCATCGACAGGGTGCTCAGGGAACTGCCAGAAGTAAAGGAGGTCAACCTCAACGTTGTGGTCCGTCCCCTTGAAGCGGAATGATGGCAGCAAAATGCCGTTCCTGGCGGGATTGAACCGGTTTAATGTATGCCGTTTACCGTAAGGCAATCTTTTTCAGGATCGGTGCGGAAAAAGCATATTCAACACAGGCGGGGCGTATGGTTCCGCCTTTTTTATTACACGTTCACCACACGGAAGCCGGTCGATACTCCTGAATGAGGTGATTTGATGCCGTTGCATGCGTGCAAGAAAAGGGAAATGGCGGAGAGTGAGGGATTCGAACCCTCGGTACACCTCTCGGCATACACACGCTTAGCAGGCGTGCGCCTTCAGCCAGCTCGGCCAACTCTCCGACGGCAGGACTAATTGGCGGAGGGAGTAGGATTCGAACCCACGGACCTTGCGGTCAACGATTTTCAAGACCGTCGCCTTAAACCACTCGGCCATCCCTCCAAGTCTATCTGTATGTAACATTGCTTCTTCCGGATGTCAAGGCGTACGTCGCTGGCAAGTCAAGATGTCCGGATGTCAAGGTGTAATGCGACCAGAAATTCAGCGCAAAATCAACGGCGTTCATCCTGTGGCGGATGGAGCTTCCGTCAATTCGCAATCCTGAAACCCGGGTTGATGGGAAAAGGATTGTGCCCCAGGGGACGCACTCCTGCATACGTAAGAAAACCCGCTAGAGGCGACAGTATGAAACAACAACTGGGGGAATGGCTGGAGGAGGCGCGAAAGATCATCGAAGAAGCCGGCTTTGTTCTGGAGAAAACAAGGGAAATCCAATATGGAATCCAATGGCTGGTGAGTCGCGAGGGCACCTCATTTCCCGTCAATATTTACCATTCAAAAAAGCGAGGGATCACCGTGGTGTGCGGGGGAAAATGCGATTCAGCCGCCCGGGTGGAGTTGGAGCGTATGCTGGGGGCCGTAAAGACCAAAGAGTCAACAACAGAAGATCTCCTGGAGATGCCTTTTGCCTCGTGGGTCGGTACTGATGAGGCGGGAAAGGGGGACTACTTCGGGCCGCTGGTGGTGGCGGGGTTTGTTGCGGATCGTGCAATCGCACCGGTGTTGACGGAGATGGGGATCAGGGATTCCAAATCCATGAATAACGCCAGGGTTACCGCGCTTGGCCGGGATATACAACGGCGGTTCGGTGACCGGGTTGAGGTGGTGGAAATTCCCCCTCATCGATACAACCGTGTAATTGAACAGTTCCGCAAGGAGGGGAAAAATTTGAATCACCTTCTGGGCTGGGCCCATGCCCGGGTGGTGGAAAATCTCATGAAACGCCGGCCTTTTGAGGCGGCGCTGGCGGACCGGTTCGGTGACGAAAAATACATCAGGGAGGCCCTGAGGTCAATGAAGCGCGTTGATTTATGGCAGGTGCCCCGGGCCGAGCGCAATCCCGCAGTGGCCGCCGCCAGTGTGGTGGCGCGACACCGATTCTTGATGGGGCTTAAAAATCTGGAAAAAGAGGCTGGCCGCGAGATTCCACGCGGAGCCGGGGACGAGGTAATGACTGCTGCACGGGCCATTTGCCTCCAGGGTGGCATGGAACGGCTGGCCCGGGTGGCCAAGCTCCACTTCTCCATCACGAAGAGACTGAAATAAATTCCTACGCGGACGACTCTGAATACCCGTAATGGGCTGCCCGATCTGCGATGCGGCGTACATACTTCACCGTCAGGGCAGGGTGGCGTCCCACGGATGTCTCGTCGGATAAGATGATGGCATCCGCTCCGTCAAGGACGGCGTTGGCCACGTCGCAGATCTCGGCGCGAAGGGGGACGGGGTTGCGTGTCATGGAATCCATGACCTGGCCGCCCATGGAGCACGGAATGCGAAGCCTGCGGCAAAGGCCCAGGATGCGCTTCTGGGCCAGAGGTAGCTCCTCCGGGGGCAGCTCGGTCCCCAGGTCGCCGCGGGCCACGCAAATGCCGTCGGAAACCTTCATTATGGCTTCAACAGCATCTACGGCCTGGGCATTTTCGATCTTGGGCCACAGGGGGATATGAGCGCCGCGCTGAGCAAGGTATTCCCCGGCGTTGCGAACATCATGCGGACCGCGCACGAATGAGAGATAGATCTGGTCCACCCCCAGCTCTATTCCTAAATCAAGATCTTTGCGATCCTTCATGGTAAGGGGAACCGGACGGCCCAGGAGAGATGGTATATTTATTCCTTTTCCCGTATCGACAGTGCCGCCTACCCGGACGCGGCAGCAAATATCGGCTCCGCGAACCTTCTCCACCAGCAGTTCCACCCGGCGGTCGCTCAGGAAGATCGTGTCCCCAGAGGAAATGCTCGTGCATAAATCAGGGTCGGACACAGAGGCCCGATCCACCCCCCCCTGCACCTCATCAGCCGTCAGGACAAAGTGCTGTCCAGCGCACAGCTCCACCGGGCCCTGAAACCGGCCCAGCCGCATTTTCCTCCCCTTCAGGTCCAGCAGAACAAATATTTTTTTGCCCAACTGCCGGCCCACCCGCCGCACTGCAGCCACAAGCTCGCGGGCCTGATCGGCGTCCGCGTGCGAGAGGTTGATGCGGCATCCATCAACGCCTGCCAGGGCTATTTCTTTGATCAGCCCGTCGGATTCCGTGGAAGGACCCAGAGTTGCAATTATATCAACGTGTCGCATCGATCCGGTCATGCAGATTTTTTCAACCTCCAGCCTTCATCGGTAATGCAAATCTTTCCTCCAAAGGGAGGATTATAAATAGTCCAGGGCTGTTGCCCCGCTCAAATGTTTGTGTGAATGGATCTAGGGAAGGAAACAGCAAGTCGGGGGCATTTAATGAAGCAGAAGCACAAGGCTTGGCGGATCCGAAGCACTGTATCAATCCGGGCCGGCAAGCTCCATGTGCGTTGCGGTTTCCTGAATCCGGTGGTTTATTTTTTATCTTTTGCTTTATCCACGCGAAGCGATCGGCCGTCAAAAGAGTAACCGTTCAGCTTCTTGATGGCCTCTTCTGCCAGTTCATCGGTCGCCATCTCTACGAACCCGAAACCCCTGGATTTTCCTGAAAAGCGCTCTCTGACGATCTTGACAGAATCGACCGTGCCGATTTCTGCAAAAAGCCCCTTGAGATCATCTTCTTCCGTGGAAAAAGGAAGGTTGCCCACGTACAAATTCTTTCCCATTACTCCTACTCTCTCTTTCCTGGTCGCTTGGAATAACACATGAAAATGCATTCGCTAACGAACCGCGGAGCCCCTGCCGGAAAGCAAGGGTGCATTTACATGCTTCGCGGGTGCGGACACAAAGCGGGAAACCCCGCACTGGCGTGCCCGAACAACCCTGAAGGGTGCGATAAGGCGACCTCGCTTTCGCCCTCCTTGCATAACCATATCATTATGGATGATATCCGCTCCCATCACAGGATCGTGCGAAAGAAGCAATCTCTTGGCTCAGTACCGACGGGTGCGACTTTGGCGGCGAGAGAGCTCGAATTATCTCCGCTCTCGTGCGCCGCATTCCCAAGCGTGAACTGGAGAGAAAAAAGAAGCGGACTCTCAAAATCCCGCGAGCCTTCAGGAAAAAAATACAAACGGCCCCCAAAGACAGAAAGAAAATTTTGAGGGCCATGATCACATCAATTACGTTCCTGTACTCTGTTGTAAACAATGGACTATCGATTTTTATTTCATTTTTATCCTCATTTGTCAAGTAAAATATTTCAGCCTTAACGGAGCGAAGGTTCTCTCTTTGTGAGTAATCCCGGCGAACCACCCCTCGCGGGCATGAACCATGCTGCCAGGAGCCTTATGCGACCCGAAAAGTTTGTGGTATGCTTCAGTTGGTTCATAACAGACAGGTATGGCCTCCAATTATTTGATTTTCATCTTTATCACCTCTTATTAAAAAATCACTAGTACCTTTATTCGCACTCAAAAAAGATGTCATGCCCCTCGGCATAACAGAATACGGGAAGCGTTCCTTGGATAATAACTCGATCGAAGAACGGAGATTTATTTTTTCTTGACATCCTCTATTTGACTTAATCATAATGAAAATACTTTCCAATTAATCGATTGATGGACGGCAGGATTAGACAATAATGTGCCTGGCCTGCCGGGTGCACAAAGGAAGGATAAGGAAGGTGCATGCTGATTTCTTTTCCTTTTTTATATCAGGTCTGGCAGAAGCCCACGCTTTGGATGCCATCCGGGAGGTACCCCCTCCCATTGTCCGAACAAGGAGGAAATCATGGCACGGATAATGCGGATCAATATGACCACACAACAAGTTGCACTGGAAGAAGCGGCTCCGGAATACCAGGGGCTGGGAGGCCGCGGCCTGACCTCCACCATCGTGAGCAAAGAAGTGCCGCCGCTGTGCAACCCCATCGGACCCAACAACAAGCTCGTCTTTGCGCCGGGTCTCCTGAGCGGGACATCAGCGCCCATTTCCGGCCGCATCAGCGTTGGGGGGAAAAGCCCGCTGACCGGCACCATCAAAGAGTCCAATGCCGGAGGCCAGGGAGCGCTTTCCATGGCCAGATGCGGCCTGAAGGCCATCGTGGTGGAAGGGAAAGCCCCTTCAGGAAAGCTTTACAAGCTTCTGGTCAACAAAGACGGCGGTGTCCTCTCCGAGTGTCCTGAGCTAAAAGGTTCCGGAAATTACGATGTCGCAGCAAAGCTCAGAGATGAGCACGGGGACAAGGCGGTCTGTATAAGCATCGGTCCATGCGGGGAGATGCAGATGCAGTCGGCCAGCGTGGCGGTTACGGACATCGAGGGCAGGCCCACCCGACACGCCGGCAGGGGCGGCATGGGCGCTGTGATGGGATCTAAAGGGCTGAAGGCTATCGTCGTTGACCCAACCGACGCCCCGCGGATAGAGCCCATTAATAAAGATGCCTTCACGGCAGCCTGCAAAAAACTCACCAAAGCCCTTCAAGAGCACCCGGTGACCGGTCAGGGGCTGCCCACATACGGAACCAACGTCCTGGCAAACATCATCAATGAGGCCGCAGCCTACCCCACCAACAGCTTCAGCAAGGGACAATTCGCGGAAACCGGCAAGATCAGCGGAGAAACTCAGCACGACGTCATCCTTGAGCGTGGCGGCAAGATAGCTCATCCGTGCCATACGGGCTGTGTGATCCGATGCTCGCGCATTTACAATGACAAGGAAGGTGGGTTCCTGAGCAAAGGCCCCGAATACGAGACCATCTGGGCCAATGGTGCCAACTGCGGCATTAGCGACCTGGACGCCATCGCCATGATCGACAGGCTCTGCGACGATTACGGTCTGGACACAATCGAAGTGGGCGTTACCATAGGGGTGGCCATGGACGCGGGGATCAAGGCCTTCGGTGATGCCCAGGGAGCCATTGAGCTGGTGCACGAGATGGGCAAGGGAACTTCTCTTGGCCGGATTCTGGGTGCCGGCGCGGCAGTGACCGGAAAGTGCCTGGGCGTGGAGGACGTGGCCGTGGTCAAGGGACAGGGGCTTCCTGCGTATGATCCCCGGCCCATCCTGGGGATCGGGGTAACCTATGCCACCTCAACCATGGGCGCGGACCACACCGCCGGATACGCAATAGCGGGCAATATTCTGGGAATTGGCACCAAGGTGGACCCCATGAAGGTCGAGGGACAGGTTGAACTCTCCCGCAACCTCCAGATCGCCACAGCGGCACTTGATTGCACAGGACTATGCCTGTTCACGGCCTTTGCGGTACTTGACAAGCCGGAAGCCTTCGATGCCATATACGAGATGCTCAACGGCCTTTACGGCCTGAATCTGGGCGCTGATGACGTGGTAGAACTGGGGAAAAATGTGCTCCGCACGGAGCGGTCTTTCAACCAGGCGGCGGGGTTCACTCCAAAGCACGACCGGCTGCCCGAGTTCTTCAAAATGAAGCCTCTTTCCCCGCTTAATGTGGTGTTCACCGTCACGGACGAGCAGCTTGACCAGGTATTTAATTTCTAACGCCGAGGTGCGGGTAGGGGCGCAGGAAGCCGGATGCGTGATGCCTGTACCAGACGAAATGCGACCCGTGCCAGTGAGCTGCGGCGGCGAAGCTGAACAAACGGGAGAGACCCGCCCCGGTGCGTGGGAGAGAGTGGAACGTTCGGTGCGGACGAAGCGCATGCTGGAAGCCCTGGAAAAGGGAGTGAAAGGTGGAGTATAGCGCAGCCTGATTGATAAGGTCTATAGATTGAGCACCCTTTATGCAGTCCGGCGTCGCGGCAAGGCGAACAAAGGAGGGGCGGCGCAACCCAATGCGCCGTCTTTACCCCTGTCAATCATAGAGACGGACTGCCTCCCTGCTTGTCGATTAATCTTGACATATGCCACTATTTTGTGCGATGATTTTTCGGTAATAGAAAATGTTCCAATAATATATATTTCGATGAAAGGAACGGATCATGAAAACGAGTAGCTTTCGCGAAGCGGTGGGAAGCGTCGCCATAGCTTCTATAGCACTTTTCCTTTTATACGGGTGCGAGTCGGTTCGGCCCGCACCCAAAGCGGAGGTCACAACCCCCGGGGGGCCTTCTATCCAGGAAGCCCAGTCCGTGGCGTATGACGGCCCCCAGGCGAGAATCGCCATCACGCGATTCACAGACAAGACGGGGAAGGGATGGTGGACCGGTGCCATCGGCGATGGCATGGCCGATATGCTGGCGACGGCTTTGTTCCACTCAAACCGCTTTATTGTCCTTGAGCGTCAGCAACTGGGGGACGTGCTCCAGGAGCAGGACCTGGCGGCATCCGGAAGAATCAGAAGAGAAACTGCCGCGCCCATCGGCCAGATCGAAGGGGCGGAGCTGCTGATCACCGGTGCCGTCACCGAGTTTGAAGGGGCAGCGTCCGGCGCTAGAGGCGGCATCGGCGGCTGGGGAGGCGGAGTAATCGGGGCCATTGCAGGTGGTTTCAAAAAAGCCCACATGGCCATCGACGTCCGCGTTATCGATACCCGTACCTCACGCATTGTGGCCGCCACCTCTGTGGAAGGGGAAGCCACGGACGTCAATCTGGGGGCTGCCCTGGGAGGAGCCATAGGGGGAGGCGCATTGGGAGGCGCTCTTGGCGGTTGGTCCAAGACGCCCACGGAGAAGGCGCTGCGAATTTGTATCAAGAAAGCGGTGGACTTCATTGTGAGCAAGACCCCGGCCCAATATTACCATTATGGGCAGGGGGGAGCGGCGGTCAGGCCCGCTGCGGCAACCTCGGCGCCGACTCCTCCGGCACCGCCGGCCCCCCGGGCGCAGGATCCCACAGTGGAGGTAATGGGGACAACGGTGAACATTCGCTCCGGGCCGGGAACTAATCACGGGATAATCGGCAGCGTGAGGCGCGGGGATCGACTGACCCTGCTGGGCGAAAGCGGAAATTGGTTCCAGGTGCGCCTGCCTGACGGAAAAGAAGGCTGGATCTATAACAAGCTGGTCAAATAGAATATCTTATGTGTTTGAGGTGATGCCGGGGTTTTGAAATCGATGGGGATACATGCAGCAGGGGCGCATCGCGATGCGCCCCTCTTTGATGGGAGAGATGTGGATGTTTTCCCGGGATCACGAGTGTGCTCGGCGCGTGATCCTGGTTTTTTTATCCGACCATTCTGTTTGCGATAATCAACAAAGCCCTCTTACTGTCAGATACCGCCCTCCTACTGGCCGTAAGGCAGCGCTGAGGCTATGGTGATGCGGTTGTCCACGCTCTTCACACCTTCCACCCGCAGTGCCGCTTCTTCGCATGCTTTCTTGTATTGCTCGTTTCTGACGAAGCCTGTAATTTCAACGTTCCCCTGGTTGACCTCCACGTCAAGGCTTGTGATGTCCACCTTCTTATCCTGCGTGACAGCCAGTTCGACTTTAAGTTTAATGGCAAGGTCAGCCAGCTTCTCTCGGGCCTCAGCCTCGCTCCCCGGCTCATCCATGAGTCGGCGGCTCTCGATGATCAACCTGGCCGCCTTGTCGAAGGATATTTTCTCGGTGTTTATCACAAGATCAAAACGGTGGGTATCATTTTCATCAGCATGATAATAGTGCCTGATGAACCCCTCGCGCTCTCGATCGGAATTTCGCAGTATGTCTTCGATCTCTTTGGGGCTTTTTCCTGTTTTGGCCATGTTGCGAACCCGTGTCTCAAAAGGAGCGACAATCTTGACGCGGAGCACACCTGGAATGTCCTTGAGCAGAAGGAACCCTCCGCGGCCGATGATGATCACGTTTCCTTTGCGGGCCAAATCGTAAATGGCGATCTTGACGGTATGCAACACTTTGCTCCGCTCCCCGGACACGAATTCCCAGAACGGGGGCTTTTTTTCGTCATATTTCTCAAGACTGTCGAACTGGAAGCCGTATCCGGTCACCATCTCGCCGATTTCTTGTTTGTCCACGGATATATATCCCAGCTCACGGCAGACCGACTCTATGATTTCCTCGGCCCCTGCGCCCAGTTCTCTTGATAATGCAATGATAGACATGGGATCACCTCCTTATTGAAGACATTTCTCGATTCGACCGTTTGACAGATGCCATTGCAAGCCTTCGTGCCTAACGGCCGCCTGAAAAGCATACTGCATTTGCTCCCCCATTCAGAGAAGAGGGAAGTTGGACCTTTCAGGTCTGGCAATAAAAAAACTCCACTTCTCCTTCAACAGAGCGCGGAGTCCGTTCTTTTTCTCTCAAGGCCATCTCGCCCACCTCTGTTCCGGAATGACTTCTGCTTCCGACGGAGGGTTACAAGGCAGGATAATCTTACTATTTATTAATATTATAAACAAATTCTTATTTTTAATCAATTATTTTTATTCAAAGGAGTTATCCTAAAAAATCTCATTAATTTACCAAAAGATGTCTGATTTTAATTTTATGAAGCGATCCAAAAGTGAAAAAGATATGTATTGCATAAGGCAGAGTTGACCCATCCGTGTTACATTAGGGCGAGAAAGGACATGACGCGATTTCAGTATGTATTTAGGCATACCCCAAATCACTGATATGGGCTGCTTTGCTGTATGACCGGGATTTATCCCCGCCCGTTATATCCTTATGCCTTGAAGGGGAGGTGGTAACTTGTGCACTCCCCCTCGTCAAAGCGAAGGGTACAACTCTTCTATTCCTTATTAAGCTCTTCTTCACATACTGAAATCCATTCTTCAAAGTCGAAAGGAAATGAATCGAGGAATTTTGATTTTTTTATAGAAACTTCGGACAATACACCACAGAAAGCTGCACAAGTGTACAAAGAGTCGGAGTTTTTCAGCACCTCAAGAGCTTTTTTGAATACCTCTTCCTTCGGCTTTTTCTTAATGTAAACCATACAAGTATGTCTCTCTTTGTGAGACATGGTAGGATCATTCATGAAGCGTACGATTTCGTCCAAAGACAGTTTTTCGAAAGGAATCGTTTCCTTATTGGTTATTTTAGCTAAGCCCTCATAGAATCTAGGAATCTGCCGATATATTTGAAGATCTCTGTTTATTTCTAGTAAGCGAATTTTAGCTACTCTTCCATAGACTTTTTCACGATGTGCAGCAAATTCCTTCAAAGACAAGTATGCTGCTTTACTCCCCATTTGTGCGTGGTCAGCAAATTCGTATACCTTTTGAACTTTCGCAAGTGTCTCCATTGTTTTGAGCATTTCCTCACTCATTTTCACCACTTCCTCGACTGCCTGCCTTGCCTCAGTTGCTTCTTTGGCTACGAGATTAACCGTATGAGAGTGCGCTTCCACTTGCTTGTGATATTCCTCAACCTTTTTTAAAATCTCTTGAATCTCACCGACATATGTTTCGGCTTTCGCTTTTATTTCAGCAAAGTCCCCAAGTTTAATGCTAGACTCTCGGTGTTGAATGATCAGCCACATGCCACTCGCGACAAAAACTATGAACAGAAGTGTTGCTGTCTTTTTATCAATAAATTTATTTAACAAAAGTAAAGTAACCGCAAAAATGCCTCCAACAAGTAACGTACAGCCAATTACTTGAAAAATATTCATCTTCATTTGGTCCCCTGAGGTTAGATTGAATTATTTTTAACCGGGTAGCCCACCTTGCCGCACCAGCGGCTAGGTGGGTGCCCCAGGTACAGGAGAAAAAGCACTAGGCATGCGCATCATGGGAGAACCGTGTGTTCATGTGACTGTGGCTGCACGTCCTGCCCCGCTCATCTCACGATCATACGCGTATCCAGGGCCGTGCACCCTTTGCCCTCCGGGAAGACGCGCAGAGGATTGACATCAATTTCTTTGATCTGTGGAAAGTCGCAAAGCATCTGGCTGAGCTTGAGGACAACCTCCACAACCGCATCTATGTCTGACCGGATTTGTCCCCTGGCCCCCATGAGGATGGGCGCTCCCTGGAGTTCCCCGATCATGGCCACTGCCTCCCGTCGGGGGAAGGGCGCGACCCGCAGCGCGACCTCGCCGAAAATTTCTACGAAGATCCCCCCGAGTCCCACCAGGACGACAGGGCCGAACTGATCATCCTGCCGCCCTCCGAGGATAAGCTCCCTCCCCCCCGTAACCATGGGTTGAACCAGCACGCCGTCAATCTCCACGCCGGGATAGGCCTCCCGGATCCGGTGGATCATGTCCCGGAAGGCTTCCTGCACCGAGGATTCATTCCGCAGGTTGAGCTGGACTCCGCCCACATCGGACTTGTGGGAGATTTGCTCGGAAATAATCTTGATGGCCACTGGAAACCCCATGCGACAGGCGGAGTCTCTGGCCTCCGATTCGGTGCGAGCCACGGCTCCCTGGACCACGGGGATGCTGTAATGGCCAAGCACAGCCGCCGCCTCGTGCAACAGGAGGTCCCTTTTTTCCTGAACGGCATTGCTGACCAATTCTTCCACGGGTCCGCGCTCAACTTGATAGGAGGGGATGGGCTCGCCGGCACGGACGCTCCGTAATTCCCTCCCGTAATCGCGGCTGAGCTGAAGGGCGCGGACGGCTTCCTCCGGCATCTCGAAGATGGGATAACCAATGTTGCGTTTCAAATAAGCCATCTCTTCATTGTCCGTGAAGACGCAAAGGGCTACCGGCTTGTTGTACTGTGCGGACAACTTCTCGATGGAGCGGATAAGTTCTCTGGATTCTTTTCCCTCGGTGCGGGCGAAATAGATGTGCAACAGCAGCAGGCCGTCAACCCCTTCCCTCCGCAACGTCTCCTCCACGATGCGGTGATATGTCTCCAGCTCGAACCGGTCCCCCAGATCCATGGGGTTGGTCAGGCGGATAACAGAGGCGCCGAGAAGTTTTTCGATCTCCTGGATGAACGCTCTGGGAAACTCCGGCAGATTGAAGCCCGATTTCTCGCAGGCATCGGCGGCGATGACCGCATGTCCGCCGGAGCGCGAGACGATGGCCAGGTTGTCGCCCCGCATAAAGGGAAGGCGCAAAATTTTCAGGTACGATCCAAGAGCCGTTGAGGATCGAACACGGGCTATGCCGCACTGGCGAAACGCTGCGTCTACAACCCGGTCGTCGCTGGAGAGGGATACCGTGTGGGACGAAGCGATTTCCCTGCTCAGCGTGCCGATATTGGCCTTGATGGCCAGGATAGGCTTGGGAGAGCGCTGGGCGATCTCCATGAGCTTGCGGCCGTCGTGGATTCCTTCCAGGTAGAGGCAGATAATCCTGGTCCTCTCATCCTCGATGAGATAGGAGAGGAGTTCCGGCGTTCCCACATCCAGCATATTGCCGGCGGAGATGAACTTGTTCAACCCCAGGTTCTCGCTGGCCAGCAGGTTCAGGAAGCTCAGTCCCACGCCTCCGCTCTGGGAGATGAGAGATATGTCCCCGGGCTCGATGATACATTTCAATGGCGTAAAGGGTGCGCACAGCCCGTTCTCCATATTGATGACGCCGATGCAGTTGGGCCCGATGAAACGGATGTTCCATTTCCTTGCCACAGTCAGAACTTGCCGCTCAATATGGTAACCCTGGGGGCCGTATTCGGAGAACCCGCTGGATTCAATAACAGCCCTGCGTATCCCCTTCTGGCCGCATTCTTCAAGGATATCGGGAATGGTTCGTGCCGGGGTCAGGATGATGGCGAGATCCACCCGGTCGGGGATGTCCGAGACGGAGTGATATATCCGCCTGCCGGCGAGTATGCCTCCCCGCTGGCCCACCTCATATAGTATCCCCTGGAAATCGAATTCAATGAGGTTCTGGACTATGTTCCGTCCCAGATTGTCGGGAGCGGGCGAAACGCCCACAACCGCTATGCTGTTAGGATAGAAGAACTCCCGCATGGTCGCCTCTCACTTATCCCACCATGCCGTGTTTTTTAACCCACTTCAGAACTTCCCGCGGGTTGTAATAATGCGCCATGGTATAAAAGCACGTCGATGAACAATTAGGCATGCATTTTTCTTTGATCCTGGCCAGTTCCTGGTTATCAAACTTCGGGTTCCATATGGTCCCCCAGTCGTGGTCCAGTGTTATCAAATCGAAACACGGCGAAAGAGAGCCATCGGGCTTGATGAGAATGCCGTTTTTTCCGGCCCGGCATCCCCACATCTTCATCTTGCCGCGCGCACGCTCTTTGAAGGCCTCCAGGTGAGCGATGGGATTGACCATAGGATATCCTCTGCGCTGCTTGTGGATGATCCAATCGAGGAGTTGATCCACCTCTTCGGCCTGGTCGGGCTGAATCCACAAGTCGTTTTCTCGATGTTTGTAATGGCCAATCTCCACCATGGATTGGGGGGGTTCATTGAGATGGTAGTCCGTAGCGATGGCGTTATCGTGAGCAATTTCCGTAAGTAATTTCACGTCTTTAAGATTTTTGCTGGTGATATTGATATTGAAGAACAAAATATAGCCGTACTTTTTTTGCTTTTCAACGAGGTAGCGAAACTGCGGCTCGATGATCATCAAGGCCTTGGGGAGCCCCCGTTTTGGTTCTATGCAATCCACGGCAAGGTTAATAGCGGCCACCCCGGCCTTGCCCGCCTCGTCGATGAAATCCTCTGTAAGGAGGTATCCGTTAGTGGGTAAATACACAAAGAAACCCTGCCGGCTTCCATATTCAATGACTCTCAGCACGAAGTCCTTCCGAAGAAGCGGCTCTCCTCCCATCAATGGCAATGCCCTGCAACCCAGGGTCTTGAGCCAATCAATAGAACTTTTCGCTGTCTCAAAAGACATTGAAAGATGGTTCTGGTTATCGAACTGAAAACAATAATGACAATTGATATTGCATTTCCACTCAATAAACAGGTAACTCAGAACGGGTCTCAACCGATTGTTGTAAACCAGGGAGGCCGCGTAAGGAATTATCCATTTTCGGAAAGCCCTGATGGTGTTGCTGCCTTTATATTGGGCTGTTTCCAGGATATCCATGGAAACCTCCATGAAAGAGGGGAAACGTGCAACCCCAGACCAATGTACAAAAAGCCGCACCACACTTGAAACATGGGTGGAATCGGGGAAGGATAATCACACAATTGAAAGCTGTTGGTCAAATCGTCAGAAAAAAAAGTACGCATCACCCCCTAATAGCCACATAAAAACGCTTCTCATCCCTCATTTCTTCCTCTATGCTCCCGAGAGATTTCAAAACCGAGATGTGTTTTAAAATCTCATTGGCGTTCAGGGCCATGCCTGAGGCGATATCCTCAAGGGTTCCGGGACGACGTCGGAGAAAGTCCAAAACCATCTGGCTGGTGGCATTGTTTTCCTGGGTCACAGCCTGCCGGCTGGGTGGTGCGATCACTTCTGCTCCATGTCCGATTATTTCGCACAATTTTTTCATGCGCTCCACCGAAACCGACTGGGCGGATATCTCAGCGGTGGGCCTGACCGCGGTATTCAATTGAACCTTATCCGCCCGAATGTTCTGAAGATACCGACGGATTTTTTCCGTCTCAGACTCCATCGCGTTCAGTCCCTCCACAAGGAACACCTCGAGCCAGATACGGCCCGGAAAAGCCACCCGGAAAGAGGCAAGTCCCTTCACCATTTCCTGAAAACAAATCCCGGGATGGGGGCGATTGATGCGCTGAAACATGGGCTCGTCTCCCGCATCCAGAGACGGCGATACGATATCCGCACGCTTCAAATCCTCCTGAACTTCGGGCATGAACAGCAATGAACCATTGGTCAGGACCAGCACGGGAATATGGGTTCGTTTTTTTATTTCCCTGATCAAGAAGCCTATCCCGGTGTGCAACGTGGGCTCCCCTGAGCCTGAAAAGGTGATATAATCAGGGCGTGCGCCTTCCTCAAGTTTTTGACGAACCTCCTCCAGCACCATCCGGGACGGCACGTATTCCTCGCGTTGAAGGGTCCGGCTGGTGGTTCTCCCCAATTGGCAATATATGCAGTCGTAAGTACAGGTTTTGAAGGGTACAAGGTCGATACCCAGGGAACGGCCAAAACGACGGGAATTTACCGGCCCGAAAACATAGTGATATTTTTTTTGAGGTTGCTTCATTTTCTTATAGAATTATCCACTTTGATCAGCAACATAGTGATCAACGATAGTACAGTCGAATCGCCGCCAATAAATAGATGAAGAATGTTGTTGGGGGTGGCCCGGACAGTGTATTGTCCAAGCCGCCCCTCAGGGAACTTGAATGCCATTAAGGTTTGGCCGGTATTGAATCACAACTTTCGATCCAATGGGTAAGCAATAAGAATTTAATAAAAATCAAGCAATTAAAGTTTTATTTGCTGACCTCATTCTCATTCAGGCGATGCGCCCCTATGTTGGAACCGCCTCACAGTGAAACTTTCCCGCAAGAGGGGGAGAGGGGCAATAATTCAATGGTATTTTGGACACAGCCCATGTCACCGCCGTGAGACATTTTCTATGAAAATTCATGTTACAATGAAAAATCAGCAATGATCAATGCAAATCTTTAAGACAGTGCTCTTCTTGCAATGCTGATCGATAATTTTGCAATGATTATCTTGCTCTTTTCATGTTTGGCCGTGCCTGAGAGAGCATGATGGTTTCTGCGTGATTGTCAGTAATTAAAGACATCCCTTTAAATTTACGCACAAACTATATACCAGATTGCTCACGATTTATCCATAAAATCATGATAAAGCATTGATTTTCCTTGCTCACCAATATCTGTTTGCTCCGCGGGATGGAGCGATCAGGAAAATGAAACAATTGACCGTGAATACTTCACCCGTTCAACGACCCTCCGTCGGCCAGCATCGTTGCGCCCGTCATGTAACTGGAGGCTTCGGAGGCCAGGAAGACGGCGGCGGCGGCGATTTCCTCGGGCTGCGCCATCCGACCCAGGGCGGTACGGCCCAGCCTCTGGCTGAGAAACTTCTCATTCTTCCACAACGCCTCGCTGAAGTGCGTTTGCACAAGTCCCGGAGCGATGGCGTTCACACGGATTCCACGGGGCCCCCATTCTTTGGACAGCACGCGGGTCATCATGACGAGGCCGGCCTTGGTGACACTATACATGCCAAGCCCCTGCTCAGGGCGGAAAGCCTGGACAGAGGCCATGTTGATGATGGAGCCTCCTCCGTTTTTCTCCATCGCGTCAGCCGCGTAAATGCTCAGATAGAGAACGCCCTTCAGGTTCACCGCTATGATCTTGTCGAAAATGCTCTCCTCCATCTTCTGGATGGGGCCATAAAAAGGGTTGGCAGCGGCATTGTTCACCAGAACATCCAGGCGACCCATCTCCCGTTCCGTGTGCTCCACAAGCGCTTTTACGTCATCCATGCGGCCCATGTGGGCCGCTATGGGGAGAACCCGCACGCCGCTTCGTCGGGAAATTTCACGGGCCGCCTCCTCCAGGCCGGCCAGCTTGCGGCTTGCCAGGACCACATGGGCACCGGCGTCGGCCAATCCAATGGCGATGGCCTTTCCAATGCCCCGGCTTCCCCCGGTGACGATAGCAACTTTTCCATCGAGTCTGAATTTGGACAGAGTCATGACTACCTTTCCTCATCTCTGTTGATTTTTTCTGTCTAAAAATGTCAAATTAGATCGGTGATATCCCTAATAGAGAGATTAAACAACAGCGGTTTAGTGGAAACCCAATAAAAAAGGCTCAAGAAAAAGTAAATTATATTAATATGTTAATTAACATTTGTTTCCCCTGAAAAGTTGACTGTCCTGCTCTTTCGTGCCCTCGGTTCCCGGGCCTTGACCTTTCTTGATTTTTATGTCAGTGTAGCAGAAATTGATAGTGCTCACAAATAATTTAACCACAACAGGCGGGATAAAAAAAAGACGGCCCGTAGACCGTCTTTTTCATCCCCTTAATCGTTCCTTGCAGCGGCTTAACAACTGTCTCTTCCGAAAAACCACATTTCCACTTCCAATTCAGCCGCGCTGCTGCCGTTTCTACTTCTGATTCAACAAGGTTCACAAGGATCGCGTAAAGGGGAAACCCCGCATCGAAAATGACGACTTCTCTCAGCTCTCTGTTACAACCTCTTCGGGAACATCAACCGAAGTCGTCCATCCACAGCATCCGCCTCAATAACGTATATTAATTTGGTTTGCAATGTTCATGCCACGAAAATAGAATTTCTCGTTCTCTGGCGTTTAAGCACTGATATCAAAGCATTGGACAATTCCCACACTTCTGAAATTTGTATGCCGGCCATAATCAGGTGGGTGAGTGGCGCAAAAATAGCGTATTTTACGTTCTCATGCGCATGATTTACGTGATACCCTATTGTTTTATTATTCGGATTTTTCTTGCAATAGAGCGCCATTTTTTAATATATAATATATATATAATATGTTTTAATTAATTCAAGGAGGGATTGTTGGTGTTGGACATTGAACGCGAGCTGAAATACCCATTGCTAGACGACAGCTGGTTGAAGAAGATCCTCATCGGCGGCATACTGAACATTATCCCGGTGATAAGCTTCTTACCCTGGGGATATGCATACAGGATTTTTCGCAAGACATTGCAAGGAGAAGATGTTCTTCCCCTGCCTCCCTGGGACCGCTGGAAGGAGGATTTCATAAGCGGGTTCAAGATTTTCGTGCTGGCTGTTCTGTGGGCGGTCATTCCGCTTATTCTGTTTAAAGTAAGCGCATTGCTCGGGCTGCTGGCCGTGGCGGCGGCCGGCATTCTTTTTCCCATGGCTCTGGCCTGTTATGCCGCAGAGGAGCGCTTCACCCATGCATTCCGCGTGCAGCACATTTGGCAGAGGATCCGTTCCACCAGGGATCGCTATGCCAGTGCGTGGCTGACTTGCTGCGTCTTGTTTATCGTGGGATTGTTTATTTGGCGTTTACCGGTGATAGGGTACCCTCTCGGCGCTTTTCTGTTTTTTTACATATTACTGGTCTATGCCAGGTTGTTCGGCCTGGTCTGCCGTAGCGAGCAGCCGCTGCCGGCAACCACTGAGACCGCTGTCGAAACAGGACCGGAGGATTCGTCGCCCCCGTCGGCATAAAAAAAGAAAAAGGAATGCAACCGAATTTTTTTAATCCTGGTATCATGTCTAAAATCTCTTCTAACAGGAGGAATAAATGGCTTGGGATGACATTGGAGGCAAAGGGAGGTCAGGCAGACCGGAAATGCCCGATCTTGAAGAGCTGTTTAGCCAGTTCAGGCGGCGTTTAGGCATTTCCAAAATCCCCTGGGTCACCATTCTGGGGGTCGCTGTTCTACTCATCTGGCTGGCGTCCGGGATTTACATCGTAGCCCCCGCCGAGTTGGGCGTGGTGCAGAGGTTTGGCCGCTATATTCGTACCACAACTTCAGGCCCTCATTACCATCTGCCCTATCCCATTGAAAAGGTGACCAAACCCAAGGTCACACAGGTTCGGCGCCTGGAGGTGGGCTTCCGAACCATCGCACTGGTGCCCACCGCCCGGTATCAACACCTTCCCAATGAGGCATTGATGCTCACCCGTGATGAGAACATCATCGATATCCAGTTCATTGTACAGTACAACCTTAAGGATCCGGTGAAGTACCTGTTCAATGTCTTCAACGTCACCAAGGCGGTCAAGGGCGCAGCCGAGGCTTCCATGCGCGAGGTCATCGGCAAGACCAACATCGACGATGCGCTCACTATCGGCAAGTTCAAGATCCAGCAGGACACCAAGAAGCTCTTGCAGCGCATTCTCGATAATTATGAGATGGGGGTCAATATTGTGGCCGTCCAACTGCAGGATGTCCACCCGCCCCAGCAGGTGGCTCAAGCGTTCAAGGACGTTGCCAGCGCCCGGGAAGACAGGGAACGGGCCATCAACAATGCACAGGGCTATCGCAACGACATCCTGCCCAAAGCAAAGGGAGAAGCGGCCCGGATCATAAACGAAGCGGAGGCGTACAAAGAAGCCGTCCTCAAAAAGGCTGAGGGTGAGACATCTCATTTTCTTCAGGTACTCAAAGAGTATCGAAGCGCCAAGGATATCACCCGCCAGAGGCTCTTTTTAGAAACCATGGAGGAAATCCTTCCATCCATGAACAAGATCATCATTGAAGGTGCACCGAGCAGTAATTTGCTCCAGCTTCTTCCTTTGGGAGAGTGGGGAGGAGAAAAAGGAGGCAGGCCATGAAGCCAATTTCCATCATTATTCTCGTTGCCGTCGTGGCAGCCCTCATTATCACCAGCCAGTCTGTGTTCACCGTGGATCAAACCCAGCAAGCCATTGTTCTCCAGTTGGGCAAGCCGATGCCGGGTATTCTCAAGCCGGGGCTCCACTTCAAGCTCCCCTTTATTCAGCAAGTCATGTTTTTTGAAAGACGATTGCTGGAGTACGATGCACCGCCCACGGAGATACTGTCCCGGGACAAGAAGAACGTCGTGGTGGACAATTACTCCAGATGGCGCATCGAGAATCCATTGCTTTTTTTCAAAACCGTCAGGACCGAGATAGGAGCCCGCGCCAGGCTGGATGACATCATCTATGCGCAGCTTCGCGTGGAGCTGGGGAAGGTGGATTTTACGGACATTATCTCCAAAAAACGAGATCCCATCATGGTGTCCGTCACTCGGAAAAGCGACCAGATCGCGCGGCAGTACGGCATTGAAGTCAAGGACGTGCGCATCAAGCGCGCCGATCTGCCCGAGCAGAACGAAAGATATGTTTTCGGGCGCATGAAAGCTGAACGGGAGCGGGAGAGTATGCGTTATCGCGCTGAGGGCGAAGAAGAAGCAGTGAAGATCAAGACATTGGCCGATCGCGAACGGACAATCCTCATTGCCGAGGCGCGCAAAAAAGCCGAGGAACTTCGAGGTTTTGGCGAAGCGCAGGCCCTGAAGATCTATGCCGTTGCATACGAGCAGGATCCTCAATTCTTCGCTCTATATCGAACCTTGGAGGCTTACAAACAGTCGCTCAAGGAAGGGACCACCCTGGTCATCTCTCCGGATACCGAGTTCTTCCAGTACCTCAAGAAATTCGATTAGTCAATACGCGCCTCACCCCGACCGCAGGGCTGCCGGAACTGCGAGAGGCCATACGGGGACCATCTGGAAGAATATTACAATCGAGAGTATGAATCCTGGCAGCTCACTTACAGTGGGGGTCAAGGGATGCCAGGCAGGCCCTTATCGAGGCAATGATGGCTTCTCCGGTGCCCGGGCGGGGGGTGCACCGGGTAAAAACTCTTGTCGCTTCGCGATCCGGACGACTTGTCGTCCGGGCCACCCCAACAACATCCTTCATCTATTATCGGCGGCGATTTGACTGTACTACCGTTGATCAATAGGTTGCTGAGCAAAGTGGATAATTCTAATAAATATTTTCATAAAGACTCAGAAGGGGCATCCTTTTCAGCGCGAATGGGAAGGGCGAGGCGATACAACAGACGTTTTGGAATGCCGTGCATCTGCGCCACCGCGGCCACGATTTCTTTCATGCCCAGCGTGTCATCTTCCATGAGGGTGCGAATCTCCTCTTCCACGGAAGGGGCCGGGCGTTCCTCATCGCGTGAAGGAGACCAGCCGGAAACAAGGAGCGTAATTTCTCCTCGGATTTGTCGGTCGGTCATGGCTTCGATCACCTTGGAAAGCGGGCCGCGCACGATCTCCTCGTGAATCTTGGTGAGCTCGCGAGCCACCACCACGATACGCTCCTCCCCCAGTATCTCCCGCATATCCTGCAGGGCGGCGTGAAGCCGTCGTGGAGATTCAAAAAATATCATGGTTCGCGGCTCGATGCGTAAAATACTCAGTCGTCGGCGGCGGCCTGCGGCTCTGGACGGGAGAAAGCCTTCAAAGCAGAACCTGTCCGTGGGCAGTCCGGCGACGCTCAGCGCAGCAATGGCAGCGGATGGGCCGGGCACAGGACAGACCGGTACCCCTTCTTTCACGACCGCGTTCAAAAGTGCGTAACCGGGGTCCGAAACCCCCGGGGTGCCGGCATCTGTCACCAGGGCAACGTTTTTCCCCTCTCGGAGTTTCTGGATAAGCTGCACCGCTTTTTCTTCCTTGTTATGCTCGTGGTAACTGGTGATGCCGGTATGGATACAGTGGCGGCTCAGAAGCTTCCTGGTCCAACGCGTATCCTCTGCGGCGATGAGATCGACTTCTTTCAAAACTCGAAGGGCGCGCAGGGTAATATCCTCGAGGTTGCCAATGGGCGTGGACACAACATAGAGCGTGCCGCTTGCAAGCGTGCGCCCTTGGTGCCGACGGCTCACGGTGATCCCTCCAACTCCTTCTCGAGGATATCCAGAACCTGCCTGTGGTCGGTAATGTGAAAATCCGCGGTCAGATGAGGGTTTTTATATGCAGCGAAAAGGACACCGGCGTCAGCGGCAGCCTGCTGGTCCGACAGGGAATCGCCAAGGAATAATACCTGTCGTGGTTCGACGTTAAAATGTCCCGCCACCATCCGGAGAGCCTCTGGATGCGGCTTGGGGTTGGTCACGTCCAGAGCAGACACAACCAGATCAAAGTATTTGTCAAGGCCGGTTTCGGCCAGAAGAGGCCTGATGGTCGAGGTTCGATTGGTGGCAATAGCAATCTTTACTCTCGTTCGAAGGCCCTGTAAGACCTCCACAAGGTGGGGCTCCATGGTCATCATACAAAGAAAAGGTTTATAATCAAGGCTTTTTGCCACCTGGAGCGCCTCGTTCATCCTGGGGTCCCCCTGGAAAAGAAACTGCACCGAACGGGCCACGGTCTCATGATGAACGATGTTCACGGCATCTTCACCCATGGGAGGCTTGCCGAACCGGGCCAGAAGCTCGTTGTAATAAGCGATGTTAGCCTGGAGAGAATCAAATAAGACTCCATCACAATCATAGGCGACGACTCGAATAGGCTTCATTGCTGCTTGGAGGGCTTTGCGGAGTGAATGATGAGCTCCAGGTCCCGGATTGTTTGGTCAATCATAGACATGGCTTCTGCTCGGAGGATACGGTCTTCCCTGGTAGCGCACGGACGTAAGGCCACCCTCTCCCGCTGATCCCGGAGGTTTTTGATCTGATCCTTGATGGATTGAATTTTTTCATTTACCATGATATGTCCCGGAAGCGCATCATCCGTCCTCTTGATGGCCGGGCGGTTCTGCGCATCTCCATCAGAGCTCATGATTACGGTCTTGCGCTCTCCCTTTCGGTGGGAGTCCCACAGGCCGGTATATACAGCGTGTCTTTTAAACAAGAACCTGCTGCGTCTCTTCCATGAGCTTTTCTCGAAGTTCCTTTCCCACCTTAAAATGCGGGAGCTGTTTAGGAGGAACCAGCACCTTTTTTCCGGTTTTGGGGTTTCTGCCTTCGTAGCTCTTGTATTCGTTGACCCTGAAACTGCCAAACCCTCGGATCTCGATGCGATCTCCCACGATCAGTGCCTCTCGAATGCTTCCGAAAAAAATGCTTACAATCATCTCGGCATCTTTTAACTTGATTCCCCCCCTGTGAGCAACGACTTCCACCAGTCCCTGTTTGGTCATCTCTAAATTCCCTCCGCTCTGGTTAATACAAATCGATGGCAGGTTTTATGCATAATCACCCGCAATTAATGACTTGGATATGTTCCATATCACAACAAATTCCGAATTTCAACCTATCATTTCCCGTGTTGCGCATAGCACAGTTTTCTACTGAACCCCAGACCACCGAAGTGCGACGAACCTCCCCGCCGCCCGGAAAGAAGTATCTCTCCCTGCGGAAATTGTAAGTATAAATCCCGGTCGTCAATCCAGGCGCAGGAAGGCGGAAAAGCTCTTGACACCATTTTCATTTAGTCATAGGGTAGCATCCATGAATGGAAGGTGCAAGTGCTTGTTTGAGGGTCAAGTATGGATAAGACAGCCTCACGAATAGGGGGACGGGCGGTATGAAACAAATCAGCTTCTTTGGGTGGCGTTTCATCATCCCCATTATTATTATTTTCATCGCTGTTTCAGGCATGGGTATGGCCCGGGGAGCCGCATTGAGTGTTGGGGGCGGACCCTTAGGGGTGGCTGCTCATCCCGATGGAAGCTATGTGTTTGTCGCCAACTCGGGAGACAATTCAGTGACGGAAATCCAGGTGTCCGACCGGACGGTAACACGCACTTTTCAGGTCAGCGGCTTTCCCGCCGACCTCGTTGTATCTCCTGACGGCAACCTCATCTATGTTACCACAAACGAGAGCGACGGTGTGTCAATCATCCAGCGCTCCGACGGCACAACTACAGATGTGGCCGCAGGCTCAGGGCCGTGGGGCGTAGTCCTGGATTCCTCCGGTGCCAATCTTTACGTCACAAACAGGGACGAAAATACCGTTTCCGTATTCGATACCCTCACGAATACCATCACCGAAACCATTGCGGTGGGTGCCGAGCCCATAGGTCTCGCCATTTCCAGCGACGATTCAACCCTGTTTGTCTCCAACATGGGCGATAATACCGTATCGGTGATCCAGCTTTCCGCAGGAGAAGTCACCGGAACCGTCAACGTGGGGGCCGAACCTCTGGGAGTGCGGCTCAATGGCCAAGGAGATTCTCTTTACGTGGCAAATTTTGGGGATGATACAGTATCAGTTATAAGGGTGGAGGATCTCAGCGTCCGTCGATCCATCAGCGTGAACGACGGACCCTCGGAGACAGCTATCTCCCCGGATGGCCGCTATGTGTACGTGACCTGCAGCAATGACAACAGTGTTGCCGTCATAGACACCTCCGACGATTCGGTCTTAACCCGCCCGGTGGAAAACGTTCCAGCAGGTATCGACGTCCTGCCTGACGGCAGTTTCTACTATGTGGCGAATTTTGTCTCCGACTCGGTCAGCGTGCTTTACAGGCTCCTGGTAGAGATCATATCGGTCTCCCGGCCTGCTGTTCAGAGCACCGGTACCGTGGAAATTCAGTGGCGCGCCGGCGATGCGGGATCTTACAGGGTTGAGTCGGGGGGGAATGATGATCCCGGCACCGGGAATTTGCTGAACGAAGGCACGGTTGCAGCCGAGGAAACCATCGCCACCATCATCTCCGGGGATTCGCTGGGAGCGGAAGAAGGCTCCTACCGCGTCTTTATTTATGTTTCCGACGGCTCCGGAGAAACCGGGAGCAACTACACCACCATCCGCCTGGATAATACACCGCCTTCCGCACCCACGGGCTTTGCCGGCACAGTTGGGGATGAGCGCATTTTTCTGGATTGGAACGCCGGCGGCGAGAGCGATCTGGCGGGATACCGCATTTTTTTCGGCACCGCCTCGGGCCGGTATGATGCGCAGGGGTCCCCTGTTTCCATTACCGATTCCGCCGCCACATCCTTTACGCTTGAAAACCTGGAAAACAATGTGGACTATTTTCTCGTTCTGACCGCTGTGGACCAAGCGGGCAACGAGAGCCAGCTGTCAGAAGAAATCGTGGTGACGCCCGAGGAAGTCCTGGGTATTACAGGCCTTTCAGGCGAATCGGAGAACGGATGCTTTGTGGCCGCAGTCTTCTCCGGCTCTGATAATCATAAGATCGTACGGGCATTGAGGCGGATGCGAGATGAGTTTCTTGCAAAAGATGTTTTGGGCAGGGGGATCATCCGACTGTATTATTCCCTTGGCCCGGGGGCCGCTCGCTTCATCGCCCATAAGCCCGCCCTGAAATACGCAGTAAGGGGAGCCCTGAGGCCATTGGCTTACATGGGGCCCCTTTTGCCAGGAAAAGCAGGCCCCATGACCTTGCTGGCAATTGGTGCCGCAGCAGGGCTGCTGATCATTCAGGCAATTCGTTTCATTGGCGCATGGCCTTCAAGGAAAAAGAATTATTCCAGGATAACAGGGTGTTTTTGACCCTGTTTATATTGTTAACATGTGTACCCGTGAAGGAGAACCGGATGAAGAAATCTCTGGCGGTTATCTTTTTGCTCGTTATCTTTATGGGCATAGCATCTCCTGCGGCTCAAGGAGGGGATCGGCAGGACTACAATTGGTCTGTTGAGTTGCGCTCCGGCGTGTATTGGCCCAATGTGGATGAATGGGAAGAGGTTTACGGCCGGAAGGTAGGTTTTCTCACAGAGATTCACCTTCGACGTCAGCTTCTGCCAAGGCTGGAGGTCGGGGGTTCCGTGGGTTTTTTAGTTGAAAGCGGGCATGGCCGGACGAGCAGCGGGGAGGCCTCGGACCAGGATTTCACCCTCTTCCTGGTCCCCCTTCAAGTCGAAGGGGTCTACTTGTTTGATTTTTTACCCGAACAGCTCCTGGTGCCTTATGTAAAAGCAGGACTGGATCTGTGGTTATTTCTGGAGAGAGGTGATGACTCCAGAGATTGGTCCGGAACCAAGGGAGGATATCACGGCGGCGGTGGATTGCTGCTTTTGCTGGATCGATTAGATCCCGAGGGGGCGCGGAACTTTTTGCGCAGCACGGGCATCGTCAACAGCTACATCGTTATGGATGCAAGATACGCCAATGTGGACAATTTCGGAAGCAGCGACCTGGACCTCAGTGGATGGATTTTCCAGGCGGGCCTGATGTTTCAATTTTAGTGCTTCCTCGTAACTTCAACAACGCAGCCCGACCTGTGGCTGGAAAAAGAGGTTGACAGGATTCCAGCTAGCGATGTATGCTATTATAAAAGAAATTTTCGATGGGGCAACAGGATTAAGAGAAGCAATCTCATCCTGTCAACAGAACGAGTATCATAGCTACCACTGAATCCCACGCCAGGGAATCGGGAGGAAACACCTAAATGTTTGGTTTGGGAATGAGCGAATTATTAATCATTCTGGTAATCGTCATGGTTATTTTCGGAGCGCGACGTTTGCCGGAGATCGGTGCAGGGCTGGGTGAGGGAATCAAGAATTTTAAAAAGGGCATCTCAAAACCTGATGAGATCGATATCACGCCCGAACAGAAGAAAGAGAATATCGAAGAGAGCAAAAAACCGATCGAACCGCAGTGATCAGTGCATTTTCTTGTTTTCCCGCCGATACTATTGGATCAAATAAACGGTCATAGCCCCGGAATCGGCCTGTTCTTTTAAGGTTGTTCTCTACCGTTGGAAAAAGCAGAAGTGGATTCTCCCATTCTTCACTTATTGAGCGCACCTTCGTCTCCAATGAGAGGAAAGGCATGGAAAGAAAAGTATTTATAGGAATGGGGGTCGTGTTAATCGTTTTGATTCTGTATGCCCATAACTTTACCATCCGGGTCAGCCGGCATGAGTTGGAGGCTCTTTCCGATCAGCAGCGCGCTCTAGTGGATAGAACCCGCACCATCCAGAATAAAAGAGAGAATATCCGGGGGACTGTTGCCGCGTTGCGCTCAGCCATTCAGGATATTCAGAACCAATCGCAGAGCTTGAACCTGGAGGTCCAGACCCTGGAAAAGGATTTGAAGACCCTGGAAAGGGGGTTGGAGCAATCCGATCGGGCTGTCTCACGGATCAAAACAACTCCTGCCTGGAACATCAATTCTATGGATATGGCATTGGTTCTCCTCGTTCTCCTGTTTATACTCTGGACCCTCTACCGCTGGTATATGGATCATCGACGGCAGACGGCGGGCGCAACTGGCGAGAAGATGGAACTGAAAGTGGTTGAGGGAAGGAAAGAACAGTCCAGCGCCTCCTCCGCCGGCATGGGCCGGCGAAAAAACTCTTAATATCGGTGTCCGACAATCCTATGGAAAGCCTCAGGGTATTCCTCACCGGCCCTCCCCGCTCCGGCAAAACCACCGTTATCGAACGAATCCTGTCATCCATGCGCGGTCCTGCTTCCGGTTTTCACACCCGTGAAATCCGCCGGAAAGGACGCCGCCTGGGGTTCAGGATCGTGACCCTTGACGGGAAAGAAGCGGTGCTCGCCCACCGGGACACGGGAGGCCCTTATAGGGTAGGAGCCTATGGTGTGGATGTTGAAAACCTGGAGCGGGTCGCGGTGCCCTCTATTGTGAATCGCCCCCCGGGGGAAATCCTGGTCATCGACGAGGTGGGGAAGATGGAGTGCCTGTCCGCAAAATTTTGCCGGGCTGTCCGCAAAGCCCTCTCAGGGCCGAATCCCATACTGGGGAGCGTGGGGTTGAAGGGTGACGGTTTCATGGAGGAAGTGCGCAAATGGCCGGGCCTCCGACTCATTCACGTCAGTGCGGCAAACAGGAATGAGCTGCCAGGGCTTATCAGCCGGGAATTTCAAACCCATTTACATTTACATCTGTCGATAGCAAATGATAATAAAAAACTTGACATATCTTGAAAATAAGTTTACATTCCTTATCAACTTTATGCATTCGATGCTTTCCGGGCTTTCCGGGCTTTCCGGCGATATGAGAGCATGAGCGGCGAGAATAAATGTGCCTTCGTGAGCAGCACACGGAGGCGTTTCGAGGGTGGATTTACAATGATAACGAGTAATAAGTGCATGTGTAATACGTCTCAACCGTCTGCCCATGGGGAGGTGACGGGTAAAATACCGTTATAAACCACTCGAGGCCATGGGCAGACATTCAAGCCGCCCATGGCCTTTTGTGTTATTGGCAATCGGAAACAGGGCCGTGGGAGGTTTTCTCACGGCTTTTTTTGTGCGCATTATTCCTGGAATCCGGGTTTTCACTACGGACGGCGGTGAAAATATGGATGAAAACCCGCCGCGGGGAAAAACATCAACCAGTACGAGTTTATGTCCCTGATGTATGGGTCTCTTGATTCAACGGCCTCCGGTGCCTGGATAATCCTTGGAATACATCACCATGAGCAGACGCCTGCTGGATGCGTCAATTATCTCAAAAAGGAGAAAAGAGAAAGATGTGTCGTTTGTTGGCAATGACCAGTGAGATGCCCCAGTCTCCCATAGTGGCCATCAGGGCCCTGGATGTTATGCGGGAAGGGCATGACGGTTCCGGGTTGGGGCTTTTTATGACCGATCTGGGAGGCCCTTTTGAGGAATTTAATGGGGCACCCGTTCTGTCAGGAATTTTTACCAATTCAGGATTGAAACGCCTGGATCAGATCATGATGGATGTCGGATTCAGAACCAAGTATAAGATTTCAATTAAAATTCCCAAAACGCCGCCTCCAGGGGTCCCCAGGAGGGATGTTTACCTGATCAGGGCCTATGAATACCCCGAAGATTGGGAAGGGTTGTGTGAAAATGAAATTCAGCATCGCCTGATGACGATCCGGCTTCAGCTCCGACAAATGAGCCATGAAAATGAGGACATGATCGTCTTCAGCTTCTGGCCGGATGTGATCATGATCAAGGAGATCGGAGACCCTATGACAATAGCTGAATATCTCCAACTGGACCGCGAGGAACTCCGGTCGCGGGTGATCATGGCACAGGGCCGTCAAAACACCAACTATGCCATCAATCTCTACGCCTGTCATCCTTTCTTTATACAGGGGGTTTCCACCATGACCAATGGGGAAAACACGGCTTTTATCCCCATTAAAGAATTTCTGATGTCCCGCGGATTTCCCGGCTACGTCGGCTATCAATCCGACTCGGAAGTCTTCACCCATATTCTTCATTTCATCCTTTATCGGCTGGGAGGGGGAATAGAGACTTACAAGCATGTCATTACACCATTACAGGACGATGATCTGGAACAGCACCCGAACGGTATCTTTTTGAAACACCTGAAGAATTCCTGTCGAAGACTGATCATTGACGGGCCTAATTGTGTGATGGGATGCCTTCCCGACAAAACCCTATTCATGGTCCAGGACCGAAAAAAACTTCGCCCCGGGGTGGTGGGAGGCAAACCGGGTCTGTACGCCTTTTCATCAGAAATGTGCGGTCTGGATGAAGCCATACCTGATCGCGACAAGAGCAAAGATGTTCAACCTATGCATCAGGACACCGCCATCATCCGCCCCCATCGTCAGGAGGTGAACCTATGTCGTCAAACGGAACCATTGCCCCTTCCACACTGAGCGTCAAAGATCTGCTCTGGCAGATTCATTGGGACAAAGAAACATGCACTCTATGCGGGCGCTGTACGGCTGTTTGCCCGGTCCACGCAATTGAATTGGGTGTCCATCGCAAGCGGTCAGTCCGGACGCCTCTGGGTTTGAATGATACGCCGTCCCAGGTCTACCAGGTCTATTACAGTGTCCGTCAAAAAACAGACCCGGCTTATGCCTGCGTGGGATGCGCCATGTGTAATCTTGTGTGTCCCAACGATTGCATCATCCCTTATCGAAGCGATGAGGCTGACAAACTGAGATTCCACATAAACCGGGGAGGCCAGCCGCGCCGGCGAGGGGGGCGCAGAAATATTCAGGAAAGCATTCTGGATCGAATCAAGTTCATCCGCATTTCCATGCTGACCGATCCCGCTCTGGACGCTGGACGCCACGAATTTGAACTTCGAACGCTTCTGGGCCGGATTTTGCCTCCCGAAGAAAACTTCAAGATACTCCGGGAAGAAGGATGGATTCCGCCTGTCCGGGAGATATATCCCCTGATCATTGGAGGAATGTCCTTCGGGGCTCTTTCTCCAAATATGTGGGAAGGTCTCCAGTTGGGGGTCGCCTACCTTAATGAAGAACTGGGTTTGCCGGTTCGGATCTGCACGGGCGAAGGGGGCTGTCCTCCGCGGCTGTTGCGTTCCAGGTTTTTAAAGTATGTCATTTTGCAGATCGCCAGCGGCTATTTCGGCTGGGATGAAATCATCCATGCGCTGCCCCACATGAAGGAAGACCCCTGCGCTGTGGAAATCAAGTACGGTCAGGGAGCCAAGCCCGGCGACGGCGGTTTGCTGATGTGGTACAAAGTCAACAAACTGATTGCGGCAATCCGCGGCGTTCCTCCGGGGGTGAATCTCCCCAGTCCGCCCACTCACCAGACCAAATATTCCATCGAAGAAGCTGTGGCCAAGATGATCCAGTCCATGTACATGGCCTGGGGTTTTCGGGTGCCCGTGTATCCCAAAATTTCCGGGACATCCACGGCTCTGGCAGTGCTCAATAACCTGACCAGGAACCCGTATGCAGCCGGCCTGGCTATTGACGGCGAAGACGGCGGCACAGGGGCTGCCTACAACATATCCATGGATCACATGGGGCATCCCATTGCCAGCAATATTCGCGACTGCTATCTCAACCTGGTGAAATTGGGCAGGCAGAACGAAATCCCTCTCTTTGCCGCCGGCGGCGTGGGGAGACATGGCAACCTGGCAGCCAACGCAGCGGTGCTCATCATGTTGGGGGCAAGCGGCGTACAGGTGGGAAAATACCTCATGCAGGCGGCCGCCGGCTGCCTGGGTTCGGAGTCGGATCGGTGCAATATCTGCAATATCGGGGTCTGCCCTAAAGGTATCACATCTCAGGATCCACGCCTCTACCGGCGCCTGGATCCGGAACTAGCGGCTGAACGCATGGTGGATGTGTTCCTCACCTTTGACATCGAACTCAAAAAGATCATGGCGCCCCTGGGACGCTCCACATCTCTTCCCATTGGAATGTCCGATGCTCTGGGGATCAATGACTGCAACGCGGCCCAACGCCTTCGGATAAACTACGTGGTGTAAGCCCCGTCAAATGATAATTCGATAATCCTAGAAAAATGAACGGGTTTTGAAAATGTGATATTTGAATTTCGGATTTATTGATGGAGATAGGTATATGAAAAATCAACAAACCTGCCGGATTTCCGGGATGGAAAACGGACGCCGCCTGGATTCTCGCATTCTGGAAGAACGGATTCAGAAGGCGGTGGTGGATGGATATCGGTACCTGGAAGTGGAAGCCTATGGCCAGCACGGAATTGGGGGGCGGTTGTGGAAGGCCGGAGATGAATCGATTACTATGACGGTGTATGGTTCGCCGGGCCAACGGGTGGGATCCATGGGATTTCCAAACACGCGTATCGAAATCATGGGGCCGTCATCCGATGATGTGGGCTGGCTGAATGCAGGTGCCGAAATCATAGTCCACGGGCATGCCGCCAATGGCGTGGCCAACGCCACGGCACAGGGGAAAATATATGTGGCCGGAAATATCGGCGCCCGCGGAATGACCATGACCAAACACAACCCCCGTTTTGATCCTCCGGAACTCTGGGTGCTGGGTTCTGTGGGAGATTACTTCGCGGAGTTTATGGCCGGCGGTATCGCGGTCATCTGCGGTCATGAAGCACAAAATCCGGAAAACGTCCTCGGCTATCGTCCTTGTGTGGGGATGGTGGGAGGAAGGATTTTTTTTCGGGGGCCTCACGGAGGATTCAGCAAGGCCGATGCCAAACTGGCGCCGATTACCGACGAGGACTGGCGCTGGCTGGCAGAAAACCTCCGGGCCTTTCTCAAGGGTATCGGCTGTTCCTCTCTTATAAGCCGGTTTGCCGACCGAAAACAGTGGAGATTATTGGCGGCCCTGAGTCCATATGAGAAATCCGCCCGGCCGAAACGATCCATGAGCGACTTTCGCCGTAAGGTGTGGGAGAACGAGCTGGGCCGGGGAGGATTGATAGGCGATTTGACCGACATCGATCAAAGTCCCGTCCCTGTTATCGCCGCGGGAGACTTGCGACGCTTTGTGCCGGTGTGGGAAAACCGGAAGTATGTTGCACCCTGCGAAGCCGGTTGCCCCGCAGGCATTCCCGTCCATGACCGGTGGCGTTTGATCCGGGAAGGTCGGGTGGACGAGGCCGTGGACACGGCTCTGGCGTATACGCCTTTTCCCGCTGCGATTTGCGGCTACCTGTGTTCCAACATCTGTATGCAGGAATGCACGCGTCAGACAGCCAATATGATCCCTGTGGATGTGCGCCAATTGGGGAAGGCGAGCCGTAAGGCCAAATTGTCCGAGCTGCATCCGTTGACAGGAAAACGAATTGCCGTGATCGGGGGCGGTCCCGCGGGTCTTTCCGCGGCCTGGCATCTGCGTCAAAAAGGACATGAAGCGGTCATTTACGACATGCAGGAGACATTGGGAGGTAAAATAACCTCTGTCATTCCCAGGAGCCGTCTCCCGGAAGACGTTGTTTCCGAAGAACTGGAGCGGATTCGTGAGCTCATTCCCCGTATCTATCTCCAGCAACGTCTCGAGCGCAGTGATATTGAACAACTGAGGGCGGACTATGATTTTGTGGTTATCGCTATAGGGGCCCAAAAGCCGCGGACCTTACCCGTTCCGGGACAGGAGAGGATGATACCGGCCCTGGATTTTCTGAGGCAAAGCAAAGCGGGTCAGAATCGGGTGGGAAAGCGCGTGGTGATCATCGGGGCGGGCAACGTCGGCTGTGATGCAGCCACGGAAGCGCATCGACTGGGCGCTGAAGAGATTATCCTGATCGATATTCAGGAGCCGGCATCCTTTGGCAGCGAACGGGAGGCAGCCGAGGCCGTTGGCGCCGAATTTCGCTGGCCATGCTTTACCAGTGCGGTCACCGAAAAGGGCGTGGAACTCTCCACCGGGGAAGTGATACCGGCTGACACGGTGATCGTTTCCATCGGAGACCAGCCTGACCTGGATTTTCTCCCTGAGAGTGTGGCGACTGAGCGGGGGTTCATTGTGGTGAATGATTGGTATCAAACCACGGACCCGCGGATCTTCGCCATTGGAGATGCTGCGAAATTGGGCCTTCTTACCGATGCCATCGGAACCGGACGAAAGGCCGCCCGGGCCATCAGCGCCATGCTGGAGAAAACAAGTCTTACGGACGGCACGCGGCAGCTCGTCGATCGCTCTCGTATCAAGCTGGAATACTTTGACCCCAGGGTGACGCGCTTTGATGACATTCAAGAATGTGCCTCGCAGTGCTCTTCCTGTGGTTCCTGTCGGGACTGCGAGGTTTGCATCACTATCTGCCCGGAAGAAGCCATATCAAAAAAGGAAAACGGCAAAGGAGATTTCGAGATGGTGGTGAATCCCGATAAATGTATCGGGTGCGGGTTCTGTGCCGGGGCCTGCCCGAGCGGAATCTGGGACTTTGTGGAAAACCAGCCACTGGAGTGAACGTCTTTTGGTATCCCGCATCACACTTGCCTTTGTAAGGGCACAAGCGGTAACACCCGGTCGTCTTATCCCGCTTGGGTGCCGGTGGCTCACCAGTAAAGCCGGCATCAATTTGAAATTATAACAAGGGTAAGGGTAACGGGCAAAGCCGCAGGCTTGCCCGTGCCTTTTCATAGCCGGTTTCACCGGCGAAGCCTTTTGCTCTACCCGCGGCAGCCTGTCAAAGTATAGGGAATGAACAATTTAAAGAGGACACAGCCCTATACGTAACACAATTTATGAAATAGACCACCGAGCAATAAACCGATATTGCTTAATCTATCTATCAGGGAGAACACCGACCTAATTTGTCATTTTCAGGGATTAATTTTTCAAAAATCAACAGCAAGTGAGGGACAATTCTTTTTTTGCAGCCCGGTTTTAATTGAGTGGATTTGACTCCGGTGCGCCTGGGCTGCATGCGCGCTGGAAGAGATTCCAATAATGTGAGGTCATTTGATCAATGGTAAAGACTTTGCGCACCTCCTGGAATGCACGGCTGCCCAATGCCCGCCGGCGTTCGGGGCTCTCGATGAGGCGTTGCAATTTTTCAACCAGATCGGAGACATTTCCGGGCTGGAAAAACAGACCTGTCTCCTCGTCGTGCAATTGCTCGGAGATTCCCACAACCGGTGTCGTTACGATGGGCAGGCCATGTGCCATCCCCTCCAGTATCACCAGCGGAAAGGATTCGTTAAAAGACGCGCAAACCAGAATATCGCTGGCTCGATAATAATTCTCTATATTTCTGACTACCGTGAGGAGATGGACTTTTTGCCCCAGGGGATCAAAAGATGCCCCGGTTTCCTCCAGAAGACGGAAATAAAATCCACGCACACCGCCGACAACGAAGAACGATAGGTTCAGGGAAGGGTTCCGGTGAAGGAGTTCCATGGCTGCCTGCAGAAAAACGTGCTGGCCCTTGAGCGGGTAAGTGGATCCAATCATTGTGATGGCGATTTCATCCGGGGCGATGCCCAGTTCCCTGCGCACAGTGTCGCGGGGTTGGCTTTCGATATACGCATCCAGGGGTTTCATGGGTATTCCCGAGTGGATGACCATATGGATCCCGCGAGGCGGGAGGGAATTGATGAAAAAAGCCTTTGTGGCGTGAGATACAAACACCAGTGCATAGGCCTTCCTCAGGCATTGAAGTGCCTGCTGCGCATGAGTCGGCCAATTATAAGGATAATACATCCTCGGGTCCATGGATTCATGGATGCTCCAGATGCAAGGGACCCCGGCCCGAAAGGCGGCCTCAACCATCCAGAAGCTCTCCAGCGTGTTCGCGAGAGCAAGGTGAAAACCGCCTTCCTGCAATATCCTGCATCCCTGTGCCACAGCTTGCTCATAGATGTGGTAGTCTGCATCGCGATAAACGGGGGTATCCATGACTCCAGCATCAAATCCTTCACGAACGAACCAATCCCGGAGTTCGCCGGCAAAGGGAGACAAGACCCGGCCATTCACCTTTCCTTTCCTGCTCAATTGGGACAGAAGGGTATAGAGATAAATGGGCGCCCCCTCAATATTGAAATTATGGGAAGCCGCGCATATTCTCAAAGAGGGGCCCTCCAGATCATGTGTACGCCCGTTGCTTGCAGAGGAATGATGGATAACTTGTGCAATCGAACGTCGCCGTCCGGCGTCGGCTATAAAGCCGGGAGGAAGTTCCTCTGCGGTTTCACTCTTGGCAGGGCGGTAATACAGGCGAATCGGTGAAAAGCCCGCTTTACTCCCTCTCTCTGAGTGGAAACAAAGGGTCAGTTCAAAAGGCCCTTCAGAAAGGCCGGACAGGTCCACCAGTGTTTGGAACCCGCTGAACCAAAAAGATGGTATGGACAGCGCGGCAGGCAGCAAGTCGTCCCGTCTCTGAAAAAGCTCCACATCGCTCATGTATTGGCCGTTGATCAGCACTTCTCCCCTGACCGGCAGCCCCTCGGAAAACAACACCCAGCCACGCACGGGCAGGGAACGTCTCCTGATCTCGGCGCCGCTTAACGGGCCTTCGATCTCACCGTAAACCCCGGCCTGGACCCGGGGTAACGGATGGAGAACCTGAGAACCCAGTGTTTGCTGCTCGCCCGCTGCATTCCGGACCCGCACTTCCAGGGAAGAAACTTTTCGGGGGATTCCCTTGAGGTCCAGCCACTCGGAGAACCCCAGGATTGTGCCTCCGGATATAGCCGGAAATTGTTGTTTGAAAATTTTTTCACGGTCTTTCCGCGGGATCGTGGGATGAAAGCTGTGCAGGCACTGATTGTCGACCAGGGTCTCGACCACGGGCTCCGGATCGATGGAATAGACCCACCCCTCCACCACTATATGATCGATGAAATACTGCACCGGAGCTCGCAATTCCAGTCCGCCGGACAAAGTGCTGCGGAGCACTTGCCTGGTCCCGCTGGAACACAGTTCGCGACCGCGGCAGTCTCTGAAAATCAATCGAATCCGCGCGGAGTCCGTTCCCATCTCAGACCACGGGATTGCCAGAGCGAACCCGCTGTATAAACTCCCCTCCAGTTGAGGATAGGATTGGAAGACGTCAGGTCGTTCAAGCCCTGTGTCCGCGGGATGCTCCCTGCCATTGACGACAGCCACCACCTCCGACATTTCTTTGCTTGGGTCGACAGCCCATCCCCTGATAGTGATGTGGGGCACATGCTGTCCTTCCAGGGGGGCATCCCAATGAAACATGATGCCCGATTCTTCCTGTGCACCGGGTGCCGGGCCAACCTCGTTGGGAACAGGGGGCTGCAAGGGAACGATGTGCCCCTGATAATCGAAAAAGTCAATATTGAGAGTATCGCCGGCCCCATGAAAAGCCGGGTGCGGCACGTAGAAAAAAAACCCGGAAAACCGGGCGGAAGGGCTTTTCGATGATAGAGCCAATGGCGAAAGGGCATAGCCTTCACCCCATGGGGACCCGTTTATGGAAAGCCGGACCCTTACCGGCATTCCATCATCCGCCGCCGCCCAACCCTTGACCTGCAGGTTGACTTCATTACCCGGGCCACCGGAAAGCTGACATTCCGCGTGCCCGATGATAGGTGGTCGGCTCATATATACCGGGCCCAGGAGGAGCTTCGTTTCTTCCTCCGTGAAGATTTCAACCGTAAGGTTCCCCTCGCGTGCGTGCAGATCCGACCAATTGCATGATATCTCAAAGCCGCAACGAACGGGTACTTTAATCTTGCGGCATGCCTTTTGAACATCCGGGCGTTCTATGCACGGCTCAAACTCCCGCCACACCATTCCGTCCAACCGGACCCGCCCCTTGACCATGCGGCCGCCCCAGGCGAACGCCCATCCCCTGATCACCGGTCCTGGGCACGAAGAGCCGTATCCGGAGGGGGAAAAATCCAGATTACCGAAAATTTTAGATCGCAAAAACAGCCGTTGAAATAATACCTTCAAGAACAATTTCATAGCGGCCTCTTATTAAAGGCGATGCAATATGTTTCATTTCATTCCTGGGCCAATACATACCTCTTTACCTTGGCCTTGAGTTGATTTGATAGTTCTATGGATTTTTTATGGGCGCGGTACTAAGGGGCATCCTTTGTGGCAAGTATATATGCTTTTTGTGGTAATGTAAAAAATTTTCAGGAAAAGATTACCGTTTCCTTTGAGTGTTCCTGGATGAACCCGAAACCATCGATGTTGAAACAGTCTGGATCGCTGCTGGGCTACAACTATCAGTAAAATTTAAGAATCATGGAATCTGAATTTGGTTATTCAGTTCTGCATAACAATATTTGCCATCTTCTACTTCCTGTATTAGTCTCATTGAATAAGTTCCTGGCGGCAGACCGGATGTAAGGCCGGCGCAGTGAAAACCGGATTTGTGGTAAACAGGATCGCCCAACGTATGCGCCACGTCTTTTCGTTCGCGCCGTTCGCATTGGAGTGAATATCTCTCTTTGTTTTTGTTTTCAAGAACCACAAACACATTGGGGGGAGCCTGCCGTCGCCGAATATCAACCGCCCATCCATCGAGAACCAGCGGAACTTTTTTTTGTATGACTAACTGTTTTTTGCTGGCCGGATAACCATTGATGGAATCGAGAAAAAACTTTCCATCAAACAGAGGGGTCAGAACCAGATCATCAAAAAAATCATCACGCTGGAAATAAGGATAATAATCTGTAAGATAAGATGCAATATTTTCCAGGTTAACATGGTCCTTACGCACATATAATTTCATTGGATGATTTTGGTCATCCAGGTGCATACCGAGATCGTAAACAATCGGGAAACGGTAGTCGTTAAAAATGTTACCCTCCATACCCCATATTGGATTGTGCAGAAGCAAGAGTTCAGGTGGATCTTTGTAGAAATAATCCATTCTGTCTCGTGTCAAGAATTGACCCTGTGAAGATGTCAGTCCGGTTATATCGACTATGGTACGGTCCGTATAAAAGCCTATTGTCCCCACTTCAACCGCGGCAAGTCTGCCCGGTCCATATAACTTATCAAAACTACGGACTATACGTGTATAACTTAAGACTCTCAGGTCGAACGGAGGATCATCATACCCTTTCTTGAAAATAAAAAAGGCCGTACCTATTATTAGCGGAACGAGCAATAATAAACCTTTTTCCACAACCTGTAGTGGTATGCCGAAAAACTTGCTGTTATTGCTGAGCAACCTGGCCGAGAATTGTCTTTTAATACCATTGCAGACGGTGCCTATTGTGTAGAATGCGGCAATATGTATCAGGATGTTTGGCAATGCCAGATACCAGTGATAGTCTGGAACATTGAAGATCATGTATGCCGTTTGTTGGATGATCCCGAACAGGAATATATACAAAAACTGACTTCGTTCTAACAGCATCAGAATAATGCCGATTCCACCAATAGCAATGAGTCCCTTTGTCAACAGGCTGGAATTGAGAACATACCGGCGCCCCAGAAATTTCAGATAAATCAACCCGGAACCCCAGAACCCCGAATTGCCTTGCCAGACCTTTTGACTGAAGGTGTCGGGAAAAAACTGGTTAAACTGATAAAGTGAAAAAATGACCCACGGTGCCAGAATGACCGATACGATAAGCACGCCTTTCAGTGAATAGCTGCGTCGGGAAAAAAATTCCTTCGCCCATTTCAGACCCACCATTAAAACGCCGTCAGGACGAGTCAGCACGAGAATTCCCAGAAGCGGCCATGAGTTCTTGTGATGCTCCTCCAGGAGTACAAACGCAAGAATGAGACAGATAAACAAATTGGTTTCCAGCCCCCAGGTCAAATTGTCGGCCAATTGTATCACCGCGATAAATCCAGTGAGCAAGGCGAAGCTGTTACCAAAACGTTTGTAAAAAAGAATATATACAAAAATTCCAGCCCAAAGAATTGACAATAGGCCGATAATATGGGCGGCTAACCGGATGTTGCCGATACCATACGAAAGCAAGGTGACCAATACGGTATTAAGAACCGAAGTGCTTGGATTATGGTTTTCATTAATATTATATACCCAACCGTTACCCTGGAGGATGTTATTCACAATTCGATAAATGATAAAAGAATCATCAAAATCCCAGTGGAGGTAACTGATAAATTTGCCAAATGAAACCATAAAAAGCACAAGCAGACTCAAGGCGATGGTGTAACGGTTTATATGGTTACTCACGTGAGATCTCCAAGAAGAATTTGAAATCGGATACGTCATGAATATTCCTTTATCATTTCAAAGATGTCAATTATTTTGAAGCAATGCCGGGCGGCATGAGTGGCACTTGCAGGCGATACGTGCGCTTGCGCGGTGCAGATATTCAAGTACGGTAAGATTCATTTACATCGTGCTGTTATTGCAACTCAGGTATGGATATTTCTTTCCAATTACTTGATTTTGTCGAAAAGCAAATCGTGAATCCCTGATGATACGATTCTTTTTGTCCTTTCAATTATTTTTTCATAATACAAGTTGTTTCTCTGTATATAGTAGCTGATTTCCAGGCCTTCGATGTTTTTTCCGAATTTATTCAAAAAGGATTTAAGTTTAAGTACAGTATCGAATCTTCTGGCAAACAGCTCGCCCCAATTATTATTATAAACGACGCTAATATCATTAATGTGCTTTTCCCAGGGAGGCTTTTCAAAATTCACTATCAGCAGCAGCTTTGTAATCCGTTCTTCCTCAAGAAATGAGCCGTAATTAATGCTTGTAATATCAAAATTCCCTAAAAATTGCTTCATCTTGTTTGCAAGATTGAAAATCTCCTGAATTGATACTGATGTCGGATTTGGATCCATGGATAATCGGCCCGGAACGTAAATATCGTTCCAAACCATATAAGCCAAACAGTAAACAATGTCAGGATGGGAAATAAAGGTTTTTGGCTTTTTTTTTGGTGCATAGACCTGCCAGGAGTTTCCTTTTAACCCGATGGTGAGTTTCGGCAGATTCAAATTGTCCGTAGGTTTCTGAAGAATTGGAATTTTGAGTGGCTTTTTCCCCAGGCACACTGAAATTTTTCTGCCTATAATAGTTAAATCTTTTGCGTCAATCTCTCCTTTAACGCCGGACAGCATCGCAGTTATTTCTTTGTAACTGCTTGATAACAATTCAAATATCCTGGTTCCGAATTCTATCTGAGAATGGTAATCCCACGATGCAAAGTTGTTGAGGCTGATAAGGGCATCCCTATCAATTTTGTTCCGTTCAAAAAGTTCGCCGGCCAGCTTTTTCTTCAGAGTTGATTTTCTTGAAGATAGATTTATCTCTGATCTCAAGTAAAAACATTTTTTTAGAAATTTCAGATTGCTGTCATTGGTGTCTTTATAATAATTAAAAATTGTATTCATCGTAAAAACAGCGGGATCGTAGAACATTTGATCGTTCTTTTTGCCAAGAACGGATTCCCGAAACCGGTGGCAAAGGAGCTGTTCCTTGGGAGCTTCGATCAACATTTTGAGCAGGATCATTTTGATGATGGACTTTAAGGGACTGGTCAGCGATTTATTGAACTGCCACACCGCTGCACCAAAATATTCACTGCTGTCGATAGCTTCCAGGTTGCCAAAATCAATTAAGTCATTGTCTCCATACCGGCCTTTCTCATATTCAGAAACCACGAGATTATAATCTACAGGCCCGCTTTTGTCATAGCATACCCACCAGCACGGGATTTTGCCGCAAATCAGGACAGTAGTACGGTAGAATTCTTCCTTAAGAATTTTCCTTTGGGCGCTGCCGGAGCTTTCCGAAGCTACATTGCCAAAACGGCAATTTTTTATGTCTTCCATATCACAAACGAAAAAGTAAACGCTCATTTTAACATTCGCATCCATCCAATCCTTTATCAGATTAATCTTCTGATTGAGCTGGTGCCGGGCCGTTTCGTCATAATCCTTTTTATCGATGCAGATCCACAAATCACAATCGGATAAGGATGTCTGGTTGATTGTGCCAATACTGCCGATCGTATAAATCCCCTGGATCCAACACACGTCCGAAGAGAATTTTAAAAGAGACGTTTCCCCTCGAAAATCGAACATTCTTTTGAACCTTGGCTCACGTTTCCTGATCTCTCTGTTGTTATCGACATTGAAAACTTTAAAGGGCCGCTTGAGATTCCCCACATAGCCGGGAAAAGCCGGGTTATTGATGCTCAGAAGCCAGGGCAACATGTACAGGATCGCTTCGCTTTCTTTCGGAGCCAATTCAGAAAAAATTCGTTTCCTGAAATTATTGTATTCTAGGTAAATCTTTTTGTTTTTCGCAATGACTGCCGGTATCACCTTATTCTCCTTCAGCCGGTATTTGGGGCTGGTGGAAGTCGAAGGGTTTTTTAATGGTCCGCTCGTCCTTTTAAAGTCTTATCTCTTGCCCCCCGCAAGCGATAAACGCTTCCATCTTCACGCCTTCCGGGTCCTTTCATTTACTGGTGTTATCCCATATTTGATCCAACTGTTTATCCGTTTCTTCACGACAAACTTAAAATTAAGAATATTTTAAAAGCATCTGTACCATTTAAAATAATTGGGGATTCGCTGTCAATATAATTTTCACGAACCGACCAGGCGCTTTTCAGAACACAGAATGTTTGTAGTAATCATCCCCCGTTTTGCGCAGAGGCACTTTGCATAATGATTGGAAATCAATTATATGTGTTTTCATCAACTTCATACCGTAAAGCCGGAAGGCTAAAGTTTTTCAACCAGGATGCCGATTAATATATTATAAAAAAGCATACTACGCCGGAACACAGGTAACGGGCAAATCTTCCGAAAATTTGGGCCGTAATGCCTTTGGTCCGCGTCCACATGAGGCGGATAAGGTAGCGGGGCTTCTAATCGTATGGATGTAAAATTTGTTTCTTTCTCCCGGGAGTGGTTTTTTTATACAAAGAGGCGTATCATGCAGGTACCAGGTTCTTGTAATAATAGAATTACCAACTTGGTCCAGAGAAATGGTTGCTGATTTACCTTGATAACACGATACAACAATTACTCGGTCATTAATACCATCCGGTTGCATGTGAGGATGATATGTCATGTAAATGAGCAGTGAGCTGGTTCTGAGCCGTAAAATTCCGCGGGGAGGCTCTCGTGACAATAAATGGGAGGCTGTTCATCATGAAACGATACGTATTGGAATACCCCAAAAGGCTTCTGCAAAAGACTTTCTTTTCCCTGGAGGGGGAAGAAATGA
>JAFDED010000112.1 GCA_019310535.1 Deltaproteobacteria bacterium | reverse complement strand
ATTTTAAAGACATTTCAATTAGTTATAACATCATCTAAGGGTGATTGCTTGAATATTAATTTGATAATAAAAGCTCAAGATATAGTGGTAGCCTGAGCGAAGTGGATACCCCTATAAAACGTTTATAATCCAGACCAAAGTGCTCAGTATTATGGAAAATTTTCTTAAAAGATAAAAACGAGGGCTGCTTCCCTTTCCCATGAAGGCTTCAAAAAAGAATATGGCCGCCACTGGGTCTTCGCCTCTTTATAATCTGGATATAAATTGATCATCAATTTCTTCATCGGGCAAATCAAATTAGAAGGCTGTAAATCATTCATTAACGCCCTAATAAGACGCATACCAACAAAACCGCTTTTAACATCCTAAGAATCACCCCATTATCAGACAGCTCTGATGGGGCACTGTAGTCACCTTATGTCCATAAAACAAGAGAAAATGGGGAAGCTGTAAAGGTGGAAGGTAATATTATCTTCGGAGATCCAAAGACGATTGAACAAACCTTAGAAGCATCGAGAGCAAACAAATTGTATCAATCTCTCTTTCATTGAAAGGGCAACCCTAACATTGAGAAATCATACCGGAAAGCTCCCCATAAAAAAAATTTGTCTTACCAAACAAAAACAAGCATTGGAGGCACAGAAATCAGGTGAAATTAGCAAAAATTCTAAAATGAATAACACTCATAAAGAGCTTGACGTGATGCTACCTGTATTTAGCTTTCTTCAAGCTTCTTTTGCTCTTCCGCTCTCATCTCTCGCCTGAGCATTTTTCCCACCTTGGATTTGGGCAGCATGTCACGGAATTCTATGTAATGGGGCACCTTGTATGGTGCAAGTCTCTCGCGGCACCAGTTCATGAGTTCACGGCTGCTGGCCCCTTTCACGTCTTCCAGCATGACCACAAAGGCCTTTATGCGCTCGCCCACTTTCTCATCCGGGATGCCGACCACGCATGAAGCCATTACAGTCGGATGCTCCTGCAATACCTTCTCTATTTCTGCAGCCGCAATCCTGTATCCCTTGTGCTTGATCATATCCACAGATCTGTCCAGGAAGTAGCACCAGCCGTTTTCGTCTTGCCTTACCACATCGCTTGTTTTGTACCAGACTTCGCCTTCTAAATTCAAAAAGCAATCGGCGGTCTCTTCGGGTTTTTTCCAGTACCGGTTACCCGAGTACGGCGTAGACACGAGCAACTCCCCCGCTTCTCCCGGGGAGACAGTCTCCAGGGTTGAAGAATCTACAATTCTGATCTGGTTGGGCGGCACGACTTTGCCGATGCTACCGAGCGGCGGAATCCCGTCCCGGGAGTAGCATGCCGTAATATCTCCACAGCTCTCCGTGGCCCCGTAGGCCTGATAGAGAGGAACCCCGAATCGCCCGGCCCATCGTTCTCCCACATATGTCGGCAGGAGGTCACCGCCCGTGCCACAGAATTTAAGCGAATGCAGATCGTAAAAGTCCAGCCTGTCATGCTCCAGGATCATTCGATATAACGCAGGAACAGCGAACATGTTCGTTGCCCTGTATCGCTGGATATGATCAAACATGGCGTCCAGGAGGACCCTGGGAAAAACGATGACCGTTCCCCCGTCTACTATCAGAGGGGTCATGGCATCCATCTCTCCTATGATATGATAAAAAGGGGCCGCCAGCGCCGTAATGGATTGCCCTGCAGGGACAACCGCCTCACTTGCCCTTCTCCACTCGACCGCCCTTTGGACAAAGAGTTGTCCCGTAAGAGGCACCCCCTTTGGAAACCCTGTTGTTCCGCCCGTGTAAAGCATGAGCGAGGTATTATTGTTCGCATCCAGGCGAAATGGCGGAAGAGAATGGCTCCGCCCGTCGCGCAGCAGGGACTTGAAAGAGAAGAAATCCTTGCCTGTTGGGACTTTGCCGGACGGAGCCCTGTCCAAGCTTTTCACGAGGAACCGTTTCCACCGCGGCAGAAGATCAAGGATATTGGTGGTAATAATCCTTTTCAAAGGCGTCTTCGGGAGAATTTCCACCACGTAATTTACATTGGTATCCATACAGATGATCGTCTCTGCGCCGCTGTCTACAGAGAGATATTGAAGGTCGTAAGAAGTATAAACCGGTGCAACCGGAATTGGAATGGCCCCAAGTCGCTGTAAGGCCAGGAATGCTATGAGGCTCTGGGGAAGATTGTAGACATACAAAATGACCCTGTCCGTTTCCTTGACGCCAAGTTGAGAAAGCGAGGCGGCAAATTGAAGGACCATATCCTTGAGTTCGGAATAGCTGAATTCCTCCCCCAGACATATCAGGGCCGGCTTGTCAGAGCATTCTTCCGCGACCTTCTCAAAGCACCCGTATATGGTATCATCCAATAATTCTATATTCTTCATCGTCCTGTTGACCTAAATCCCTAAATAGGATGCTTTCACCTCGGGGTTATCAAGCAGTTCCTGTCTCGTTCCGGTGAGGCTAAGCATACCGTTTTCAATGACGTATCCGCGATCGATGACGGGCATCAGGGGCCTGGCGAATTGCTCGCTGACCAGGATCGTAATCCCTTGTTTGCGAATGTTTTTGATGGTCCTGGCAAGAACGGCCTGCAATAACGGGCTAAGGCCCAGCAACGGCTCATCCATGAGTAAAAGCCGGGGTTTTACAATCAGGGTCATGCCGATGGATAGCATCTGCTGTTCTCCCCCGCTCAGCAGGCCGGCCTTTCTCCTCGTCAATCTGTTCAAAATAGGAAAAAGCTGTAACACGAACTCGATTTGTTTCCTGACCTCTGAACCGTTCTTGCAAAGATAGCCAGCTATCTTTAAATTCTCCAGGACATTACTGTCCGGAAAGATGGGATGCCTTTCACGGCTGAGGACAATCCCCTTTCTCACCCGTGCGCTCGGCTTGAGTTTTACGATCTCCTCTCCCTCAAATTTTACATGTCCCTCGACCGTTATCCTCTCGCCGCCCTTGCGGTCCTCCTTCTTCTTCATATCGATGATCAGCCCGGAAACCGTGTTCATGAGGGTCGTCTTCCCGGCGCTGTTCCCTCCCAGGACGGCCACAATCTCACCCTGCTGAACTTCCACGGAGAGACTGTTCAGGGCAAGGGCATTTTCAAAAAATACCATGAGGTTTTTGACTTCTAACATCCTTTTCGCCTTTTACTCCCCAGCAAAATTAGCGCCGGCAACTTCACCGGCAATGGCTATTCCACATCCACTTCGCTGCCGAGGTACGCATTTTTTACGGCCTCGGCGTTCATCACATCCTCGGGTTGGCCCTCGGCTATCTTCTGCCCGAAATCCAAAACCATCACTCGATCAATGACTCTAAAGAGCTCCTTCAATCTATGCTCGATCATGATTATCGTAAGTCCTTCCTCATTAAATTTTTCGATGAGGGGAAGGGTACTGGCAACCTCGGACATTGACATACCCGAGAACAGTTCATCAAGAATAAGCAGTTCAGGCCGAAGAGCAAGCGCGCGGCCCAGATCGAGTCGCTTCAGGTAACCGTGCGGAAGGCTGCCCGCCTTTTTGTACGGCACCATTGAATCTCGCTCGAAGCCCAGGTCATCCAACAGGTCAATCGCGATATCGTCCCTCTCCCCATACTTCCCGCCTCTCAGTTTCTTTACTCGCCGGGAACTCAGGGGGATAATGAGGTTCTTATAGGCCGGGAGATTATAGAACAACCTGACCATCTGGAAAGTTCGGGCAATACCGTACCCGACAATGGTGTAGGGCATTTTTCCGGTGATATTGCTGCCCCGATAGGTTACCCGGCCCCTGTCCGGTTTGACGAATCCTGTAATCAAGTTGACAAGGGTAGTCTTACCGGAGCCGTTCGGCCCGATGACTCCCAGGAAATCACCCGGGCGAAGCTCAAAGCTCACATCGTTCACGGCGATCACGCCGCCAAAGGATCTGCTCAGGTTTTTCACTCTCAGGATAGGCTCTGCTTCCACCTTATCTCATCTCCACCAGTCTTTCGAACTGCTGATATTTTCTTGATATATAATGAAATATGCCTTCCGGCAGCATGATTATGCAGACGATCAATACAACACAGTAAAAGGTAATCCTCAGACCTCCCAGAACCCGGAGGGCCTCGGAGAGTGGGACCAATATGGCGCTCCCCAGCACCGCACCGACAAAGGTGCCGGGTCCCCCCAGGGCAGTCGCAGCAAGGGGAAGAATGGTATAATCCAGCGCAAATGCACTGGGCCCTACGAACTGATACTGATAGGTCATAAACGCACCTGCAAAACAACCGAAGCAGGCGGCTATAAACAGGGCCTGGGTCTTCCGCCAGTAGATATTGATCCCGCCGCTCATGACCACGCGGTCATCGTCCTTAATCGCGGAAAACACGAGGCCGTAATCCTCATTCATGATCCTTCGGAACCCGAAAAGGCACAGCAGGACCGCTGCCACGGCCAGGTAGCGCGCACCCCATTCATTTTCAAAGTGCACAAGGCTGGACAAGCCGTGCGATCCCCCCAGGACGTCCATAGCCACTATGAGCCTTACAAAAAGCATCGGCACAACCAGCGTGATCATGGCAAAGTAGATCCCCCTCAGTCTCACCACTGATGAGAGCAGGGCCGCGCAGAACGCGCCTCCGCCCAGAGTGGCCAGGGGGATGGCAAACAGGGCCGGCCACTGAAAATAGTAACTGATCGCCCCGGCAAAGAAGGCTCCCACCCCGAAAAACATGGCCTGACCCAGAGAAAACATGCCGCAGGCGGCTAGGAAATCCCAGCTCAAGGCAAGGAGGGCATGAATGCATGTGTAGACAAAGACCTTTTTCCAGTAACCTGACAGGACAAGCGGTAAGATGAGCATTGCAGCCACAGGCAGGACCCTGGGCATGAGCAGATAAATCATGTCCTTGAAGGAAGATACAAGATAGATCGTGTCACTCCTAGCCTTTATTCCTCGATCCAGTCTCTCCCGTCGATACTTAACGCCGGCTTCAGACAATTTAAACCCTCTCTTCGATCTCTTTGAATTTTCCAAGCAAACCGGAAGGGCGAACCGCCAGGATCAGGACAATGGCGGCCAGGGGCACGATGACCATCCAGTCGGAGCCGATGTATCGCGCCACGAAGATCTGGCCGTATCCTATTATGAAGCTCGCCACAGCCATCCCCAAGATACTCTCCAGTCCGCCCAAAATGCATACGGCAACCGCATATATCAATACCTCATAACCCACGTTCGCTTCCAGCACTCCCATGGGCAGGATCATCACGGAGGCCAGGGCAACCAGGGCCGAGCCAAAGGCCACACTGAGCGCGCCTATCCAGTCGGTTTCTATGCCCAGAGAGAGTGCCGTGCGCTCATTCTGAGCTATCCCCCTGAATGCGAGACCTATCCTGGTATGATGCACAAAGAGCCACAGCAGGATTGCCAGGACAACGCCTGTACCTAAGACAATCAACCTCTGATAGTCCACGGCCACGTTTCCGATTTCGATTCCGCCCCTGACAAAGACCGGAATATTATAATAGAAACCGTACAGGCCGAGCCATGACAGGAATTCCAGGATAGCTATACCGGCTGCAAAAGTGACCACAACCTCGGCAAGGACAATCCCCCTGACACGTAGCAAAAGGCCCCAGTAGAGTAGAAATCCTATAATCCCTGTTATTGCAACCGTAATGGGCAAGGACACAAGCAAAGGCAGGCCGAGATAGTTCATCAGACACCATGCAACGTAACCACTCAGTATATAGAGCCCCCCGTGAGCGAAATTGGCCACGCCGCTGATACCGTAGACAAGGCTGAATCCCAGTGCGTAGAAAGCTAAAATGACACTGTGTATTAGTCCGTAAATAAGAAGTGAAAGCATCTCTCTGAACTCACGTACCCATTAAATGATTCATCAAAAACAGACTGCATAATAAGACTATCTCAAGGTAAGTGGGCCTCTTTAGACTCACCCAACCCTTCTCTCGTTTTACCCTATTTCTTCATCCAGGGGGGCAGCAGGACCTTGCCTTCAGCTATGGAAGGCGGATGAATAGGAACACACTTACCCTTTTGCCACTGGTAGGAAAAGCATACGGCCGTTTCGTTGGGGTCGGTGCCGAAAACACACTGATGGGTCTTGTCAAATCTTATTCTCCCGCTCACCCCTTTATAATCGGTCTTTTCGAGTTCGGTAACAATTTTGTCGGCTTCAAGGCTTCCTGCACGCTCAATGGCCTGGGCCAGCACATGGACTCCATCGTAGGCAGATCCAATCAACCACTGGGACCGCGTTAAACCGTACTCCTTGGTAAAACGCTCTACAAAATCTTTTGCCTTGGGCACCTTTTTCAACGGTACGGACGATCCCATTGATCCTTCAGTCTGGATGGCGTATTCAACGTCCGGGCCGATTATCTTCCACGCTCGTGGCGATGAAACACCCACAATGTGGCCGAGTATCAGGGACGGCACCCTCATGGATGCCCATTGCTTGAAGAATATCGTGGCCCCCTGCGCCACATCCCACATGGTGCATATCACCTGGGCTTTGCGCTCCTTCATCTTCGTGAGCACGGAGGAGAAGTCCGTGCAGTCGCTTGCGATCACTTCATAACCCATCTCTTCCCAACCGGTCTTTTGGCAGTGTTTCCTCAGGACACCCATGAAGGCCTTACTCAGCAAGGTGTCCTGCGGCATGATGTAGACCCGGTTAAGGCCATAGTCATTTTTGAGGACATCGAGGGAGGCCTTCAGAGCTTTGGCAACGACGATCGCATCCGTGCAGACCCTGAACATATACTTATACTTCTCCGGATCTTTGGCGAATTGCACCTGGAATTTGTGGGTCTGAGCATAGGCACCCACATATGGTATCTTGTGCTTTGCAATGAGGTCCATGCCTGCCATAAGCGCTTCAGACCGTCCAAAGCCGACCATTATGGCATCTGGTTTTTTCTGAAGGATGACTTTCTCCACGGCAAGTAGTGCATCATGGATAGGGGTTCCCGGATCCATGTCCCTGGTATCCACCTTAATCAGTTCAATCGGGCGTCTCTCGCCACCGACTAATACACCCCCCTTGGCGTTGATCTCCTTTACACCGAACTCCACCGCATGGGCAGCATCATAACCGTAATCTGATTTCAGTGCTGTGGGAACGGCAATGCGTATAGGTTCCGCGGCATAGCAAACAGAACCTGCTAAAATACAAAACACTACAAAAACTGCTAACAGAATACTGCAAAATAATCTTACTCTCATCACTTTATCCCCCTTTCTCCAAACTTTCTTTTAATATTCATATCATTATTGCCTTAATGAATACGCTAAAGAAATGTAGCCAGCAAAGATACAAAAGGCGATCTTCGTAAGAATCTTAAGCCCGCAACACAACAAGGATTAGGATCAATTTGGTTTAATCGCCCGTATTTATTGAGCATGACAAAACGGGTCTTTCTTTTTTCAAAATTGTTCAACGATGTCCTCTTCCACCTCGGCAGGACAGAGCCTTTCATCTCTGTCTCTAAAATAAATTACTAAATAATTGCAATATTAGAACAACCGTGTTAAAAAATTGTTAAATAGAGTTTTTTGGAGATGAATTTCATGTCTCAAAGCATACCTATCGTCCTGTCCAAGTTACGACCGGTCGCATTTAAACAAGCACCATTTGCCCGGCCGAGGCTGTTTGAGAGACTGTCCAATAGCCTGGAAGGCCAGCTAACCCTGCTTCTATCTCCGCCTGGCAGCGGCAAAAGCACACTGATCCATCACTTTCTCTCAGAAAAGGGCATTAAGTTCCTATGGTATGAGTTGGATTCATTAGATTCTGATCATCTCGTCTTTCTGAATTATCTTCTCCTCGGGCTTCGGCGTATCTTTCCTGATTTTTTGTCCCAGATCGGCACCATAAAATACTCCCATATTAAAAATAGCAGTTTTCTTGTTGCCGCATTTATTGTGGAACAACTGGAACTCCTTACTAGGGAAAAAATGGTAATTGTGTTGGACAACTATGAACGTATTGAGAACGCCGCTGAAGTAAGCAACTGGCTTCAATCCTTTTTGGAGTGCCTCCCGGAGAAGATACATATCTTTCTTTTGAGCACCCGACGTCCTGACCTGCACCTTTCTCGGCTGAGGCTTCTTGGCAAAGTAGAGATCCTTGATGGACAGGATCTGACCTTTCAACTCAAAGAGAGCAAGGAGTTTTTTTATACTTATCTGCAAAAGGCCCTTGGGAGTAACCTTTTAGAAAGAATCCAACAAAGGACCCAGGGATGGGCTACCGGCTTAATGATTTACCTTCGTTCGCTCCAGGAACTCGGTTGCCAAAAAGCATTTACCCCCTCAGAGCTTTCCGATGTTTCTGAAACTGCTTTTTTTGAATACTTTGAGGAAAATATTCTCTCTCAGCAGGAGGGCTCTATCGAGGACTTTCTGCTAAAGACCTCCCTGTTCAGCACCCTGACGCCACTGACATGCAACCGGTTTTTAAATATGGACGAGGCCGACCGTATCCTCACCCGTTTGGAAGAGAACAACCTATTCATCTCGGCTAATAAGGGTGACAGAGAGACCTATCACTATCATCCTATATTTCGTTCTTTTCTTCAATATAAGCTTAAAAGTACCCTACACGAGCACGAGGTAGAGATACTCCATAACCGGCTGGCCAAGATCCTAAAAGAGTACGACAAGTCAGAGGCGGCTCTTCACTTCATCCATGCCCGAAAGTACGCCAAGGCTATACCTCTCATAAGGGATATAGCTGAGGAACTCATCGAAAGAAACCAAGTGGATAAACTGAACAGTTTTCTGAAGATGCTCCCTGCCCGTGCGGTAAGAAAAGATCCTTATCTCACTTACTATGAGGCACGGGTTCTCGAGCACAAGGGCGACCTTGAAAAATCAATTGCCGCATATAATCAAGCCATGGCTACGTTCGAACACCAGGACAAGATGACCGATAAGGCGATCTGTTACGACCAGCTTGGCTTGGTAAAGATACATCTCGATGACTACAAACAGGCCAGAGGCTTCATTCAAAACGGGGTCAAGCTCCTCGAAAAACAGAACATCCATCAGGACATATCCAACAAATTGATTTCCATGTACTGCCGCCTGAGCGAGGTTCTGGTCAAACTTGAGGAGGAGAGGAAGTCATTCGACTATGTACAGAAGGCGGAACAGCTTTACGCTCATTACTGGGCGGATACTGACCGGGTAACTCTGGATCAGTGCCATGCTCTTCGTCACGCGGTTATGGGAAATCTAAAAAGCTGCATCCGTTACGCCAGTAACGCGGCTTCCCTGGCCAGGGATTTAGGATTGTATTCGAAGATCCCGGTACTCTACCACTACCTTGCTTTCAGCTTTTTTTTTCTGGGTAATCTGAAGGAATCTTTCAGGTTTGCCGGAGAGGGCCTTGAGTACGCGGAAAATTATGGCGTCGAGGGTAACATCACGGGCATTACCGGAATGCTTTTGACCGATATGGCCTATGGTCATTCAACAGTCGGCGATTACGATCAGGCCGTCAACAACTTTATCAAGGGTATCACCCAGCTCAATAAGGGCCACAACCTGACAGGTATGTTCTGGAACTACCATGCCCTCTACTCCACTTTCATGAAGATGGATGACCTAGGCAACTCCATGCGATATCTGGAACTTCTTTCAGATTTAGCAGCCAAGATCAATTTTCCAATAGAGATGGCAATGGCCAGGATGGACAGGGCCGACTTCTGTTCCACGAAGGGGGAATTCAACCGGGTGGAAAACCTCATCAGGAAAGGGGAAGGCTTCCTCAACCGTTCCTGCAAGAAGATGTCGGTCTCCATGGCCAAGCTGGTCGCGGCCAAATCCCTGTATAAAATTGACCGCAAAAAGTGGGCGGAGAACCTGGTCATATCCTCTCTCGACCCTTCCGGGGAAAATATCTATCATTACCTTATCTACAACGAGAAGGATTGGCTGGTTCAATTCCTCCATGAAATTCAGCCTCAGCACGAGGAACTGGCACCCGTTCTTCAACAGTATCAAACCACCGCCGCCTCGTTCCCGGGATCCAGTGAAGATAAGGAAGTTCCGAAAATCGTCACCGTTCACCAAAGGAAGCGTCTCCTTGATATGCGGATTTATTGTCTGGGTCCGTTTCGAGTATTTGTTGAAGACGAGGAGATTTTCCTTGACCGCTCCAGAAGCAGAAAGGCGATCAGGTTACTGAAATACCTCTTTCACAGACGGGAACAGGGATACACTCCACGGGATTTCTACATGGAGATACTTTGGCCCGAGATGAACCCGGAGAAATCTTATCCCAACTTCCGGGTGATTCTCTCCATGCTCAGAAAGCTCCTTATAGGACAAGGTAAAAGATTACAGAATTTCCCCAATATCCTGACGAAGGGATCTGGACTCCGGCTTTCCCTGGGTGGAAACGGATGGGCCGATATACATGAATTCCTGAGCGAGATTAAGCTGGCGGAATTGAAGGGGTACGATAAACCCGAAGATGCACTGGGCCATTATCTCAAGGCCCAGCGGTTGTATGCCGGCGACTACTTGGCAGAGGACATGTACGACGATCTATTTCTAATAGACAGGGAATACTATAAAAATCAGTATATCAAGGTGTTGACGAGAATTCTCGATATCTACGAAAGACAGAAAAACACCTTTGAGGCAATCAATTACGCTTACATGATCCTCAGCCTTGACCCTTATTGCGAGGAAGTGTACCGGAAATTGATGACTTTTTATGCCGCAATGGGTAAGAAACAAGAAGTGGGTACTGCTTATCAGATTTGCCGTAAATACATCGAGGAGGAACTTGGGCTGAACCTTTCGTTTGAAACCAGGGATTTATACGAAAAAATGCGGCAGGTTTAAAAAAGACTAATACCCTCTGGCTATCTGCCTTTGAATCGGCATTTCCTTTTTTCATAAAACGCAGCAATTCCTTCCATGTGATCTTCGGATTGCATGCAGGCAGCCTGAGTTTGCGCTTCCAATTCAAGCATCTCGTCAAGGCTGAGGTTCCAGCTCGTATTCAACAATTTTTTTGTTAATCCCAATGCCAGTGGGGGCCCCTCGGCAATTTCGCGAGCTAAATCAAAGGCCCTGCTTTCCAGATCCTCTGGTGGAACCAGATAATTAATCATGCCGAGATCTGCCAGTTCACGGGCACTGAGAACCCTGCCGGTAAAAGCCAGCTCTTTAGCCTTCTGCAACCCAATGAGACGAGGCATAAAATAGTTCCCTCCCAGATCCGGTACCAGCCCTACTTTAACAAATGCCTGTGCGAATTTTGCCTCTTCTGATGAAACCACCAGGTCACAGGCCAGAACCAGACTGAAGCCCGCTCCCATAGCCGCCCCGTTAACGGCCGCAATAACCGGTTTTTCTATATTTGTTATTGCCCGGATGGTCCTGCTGACGTGAAGCACGTATTTTCTTGCCCGGTCCACAGTCATTCTCTGTCTGAGTTCCCTCAGATCACCTCCCGCACAAAACGCCTTGCCGATTCCAGTAAGTATCACCACTCTTATATGGTTATCTTCCGAAAGCCCTTGAAAACAATCCACCAGATCATCACGCAACTGATATTCAAGGGCGTTTATGTTTTCAGATCGGTTCATCCGGACTATGGCTATCTGATCACTCAAATCTACCAGGAGAGTCTCATAATTCATCACAATCAACCTCATGGGAAAAGGTGTAGAGTAGAGGGTAGCCTCCAGTCTCCGTAGGAATCGGCCTATCTGTTTCCGCCCCTTTCGTTTGGTGGTGCCTAAATAGCCAACCCATAAAATCCTTCGCCAGCCCTCCGTCATCAAACCGTGCGTGCGGTTTTCCCGCACACTGCTTGTGTCATGTCAAGTTGATAAAGTTGGATAAAGTCGTTTTAATTTAATTCTGGCGTCATCAGTAGAAAAGCGCCAGTCTACCTTGGCTTGAAGAAAATTACGCTGATTTTGCCAT
>JAFDED010000111.1 GCA_019310535.1 Deltaproteobacteria bacterium | reverse complement strand
TGGAGCAGGCGAAAACAACAGGAATCAGGGGGCCGGAGGGAGTGGTGCGCACTGACCACGGCTTTTGGTTGCTTTTGAAAGGCGATTCGGTGTCATTAAACATGTAACAAGGTAAAACTGGAATAAAATATCTATCCCCAGGAGTTAAAAACCCTCAAAAGGGATGAAAAAGAGGCTGTGCCAAGTTCAATGTCTATTTTTGGGTCATCAATTTCTTCCCACCCAAAAAGCTTCTGTTGTACCCCTTCGTCTCACGAAAATGCCCGTTTAGAACCCCCTGTTCGGGGTAAAAAGATTTTTCCACTCCTCGTATCCTCACCATTGATCGGTGCTTATGAACAGCGCAAATGGCTCTGACATTTTTATGATGTTCGGCTTTTTTTCGGTGGGGGATTTGTTCGAAAGAGGCTGTGCGATAGGAAAAGTCAAATGTGTGTATGTTGTACTCATGAGAAAAGTCAATTACCGCCTCTGAAAGGAGTGGCAGGGCGGCCCGGACAATTTATGTGTCCGGGCTGCGCAGCAGGAAGATGTCGTCCCAATCCACGAGTCCTATGGGCAGACACGGAAGGTGCCAAGACTGAGGCGTTGAATCAAACTTCCCGTAGCTCTGCGACCCGGATGACAAGTCATCCCAGCCGCCCGGAGGTCATTCTCTTCTTACGTTTCTTACGTTGCCGCTACGGGTTCAACCGGTATGACATTTTTTAACGATAATTGCAGCGTGCTCTTCCTTGACAATCAATTTTGACTCTGCCATACAAGGCTTATTGATGATTACATTGAATTCTGCAACCTTTTTAAATGCGCATTTGTAAACCAGTCAGTTTTGCATTTCTCACTTTATTGGCGTCTGCTAAACCGGCTGAGGCTGCGTAAGCAAGGGATATATGCATGCGGCAAACTGAGGCCGACGCTTTTTAAGGCGTTGAGTGTGCCTTGAAAGCTCCAGCCGTGATTTATCACTTCAAGAACTTGAAGGATTGAAGAAAGGGGATACCATGAGATATTATTTGCAAGACCTGAAATGGCAAGAAGTATCCGAATATTTATCCAGGAAAGATCTTATCCTTTTCCCGGCCGGGAGTGTTGAGCAGCACGGACAGCACCTTCCCATGATAACGGACAGTTCATGGGCAATCGATGTGGCAGAGTCAGTCGCGGCCCGGGAAGAGGTGCTGATATCCCCTCCCCTCCCCTTCGGATGGTCCGCGCATCATATGGCTTATCCGGGCACCATCACCCTCAAGCCGGAGACACTGACGCAGGTGATCATGGATGTATGCAACAGCCTGATTTTCCATGGATTTAAAAAAATTCTGATTCTGAACGGGCATCGGGTGGCAAACTTAGCCCCCATTGAGATTGCCGCGGCCAAGCTTCGAAATACAACGCAAGCGTATGTTGCAGTTGTGGACCTGGCGCTCATCGTCACTGAGGAAATCCGACAAATCTTTGAAAGCGATGTGGGAGGGTTCGGACACGCTGATGAAATTGAGACTTCATTTATGCTTTACAAACATCCCGAACTGGTGGATATGACAAAAGCCGGAAAAAACATATCCCCGACGATAAGCAGGTTCTCTAATTCATTCAGCATCCCGGATAATGCCTTGAGCGGAAACCGATTTTTCAGCACCCCGACTATTGAGGAATGGCGCAAATCCACAGAACCTTACGGGTTTAAGGGGGACGCATCTTTGGGCACTTCAGAAAAAGGGGAAAAGATTTTTAAAGCCATTGTAGCAAACGTCATTGAATTCATTCAGGAAATCAACGCTATTGAGATTCAAAGCGTGAATAAAACAGCTCCATTTTAATTGTATTAGAGACTGTTACGAAAAAAACTCAGAAATTTTCTAAAATAAGCCCTAAATGAAATCAAACGATGCTTACTTATTCATTACTTTCGCTCCCTTAGGCGCAAAACATTAGAAAATGGTTAAGGCAAAAAGAGATAGATTTAGCTCGATATTACGTTGATCAAAAAATGAATGTCGATCCTTATTTTTCAACAGGGTGTACGTTTTTTCGTAACAGTCTCTAATAGTAAAAAAGCGGGACAATCCTTTTATTTTCTCGATGAATTGCGCAAGTAGCCCGATCGGACGCTTGATGGACTGACCGGAGGGGATGACGAGATGGTGATCCCGTCCAGCGGCCTATGGGACGCGCATGCTTTGTGTCAACAAGCAGGACTCACCCTGAGCCTGATTTACCTCCACCGTTACATGTGAAATATCTCCAAAACGGGATACAATTTCCTTATAATGCTTCGGTGATCTGGGATAATGGGTCACTACTGAAATGATCGCTGCCACGTGATCCGGACCGACCTGCCAGACATGGAGGTCCGCAACACGGGTATCAGCGTCCGATTCGATGGCTGATCGTATGGCTGATACGGTTTCCGGATCCACCGCCCCATCTAACAATATTTCAGCGGTATCACGTAATAACCCATATGACCATCGTGAAATGACAACCGCTCCCACAATGCCCATAGTGGCGTCCATCCATATCCACCCGAACGCCTTGCCCGTTAAGAGCGCGATAATCGCCAACATGGATGTCAGTGTGTCCGCCAGAACATGCAAATACGCGGCCCTGAGATTATGATCATGGCCGGGATGAGCATTGTTTGCCCTGTATTCGTGATCGCGTTGATGATGCCCGTGTAGAATAAATGCGCTGACAAGATTCACTCCCAGGCCAACAAAGGCCACAGCGATGGCCTCGTTGAATTGAATGGCTTGCGGACTGATCAAGCGCAGGATCGATTCCACAGCCATAAGCAAAGCCACAACAGCCAATGCTATTGCGCTCGCGTACCCGCCGATGACACTCACCTTACCAGTGCCGAAGCTGTAATACGGATTATCCGCATGGCGGCGAGCATAGCGGTAGGCAAAAACCGTTATTCCCAGTGCCGCAACATGGGTGCCCATGTGCCAGCCATCAGCGAGCAAAGCCATGGAGCCATACACAAGGCCTGCAGCTATTTCTATTACCATGGTAGAAGCGGTTAGCGCGATCACCTGCTTTGTCTTTCGCTCTCCAAGTCTGTTAAAAATAGTAAAATCATGAGCGTGTTTCCATTTGTGAAGAGAATGAATGTGCATAGGTATCTCCATAGATTATCGTTACATTTCCCTCTTAACTTCGGGGTAGCAATAAATAAAGTATACCCCAAAATATTTTATAATTTGAAGTTTGAAGTTCGAATTTTCTTTTTCTGCAGTTAACTCGGACACAACTCGTTCAGGATTCTCGTCCTTTTTGTACTCGAATTTTTTTTAAGACCCTCATGCACGTTGCCCACTTGATTTTATTGCTCTCATGGGCTACTTTCACCGGCATGATTGTTATTCCTCACCAGGGAGGGAGGCCTTGATGAAGTATTCAGGCGGAAAACACGCAGTGGAGCCTTTTATATCCCCGATGTTGATGCTGTTCAACGCGGGCGTGTTTCTTTTCTGGTTCAGCAATCATGTGCCTTCCCCTATTCTTCCTTTATATATCCTGGACGTGACAGGGCAAGTGCAATTATCGGGCCTCGTGGTGGGTGCTTACGGCATGGCGCAATTGCTGCTGAGAATTCCCGTGGGTTTATTGTCCGACCGGCTGGGTGATCGAAAACGCCTCACCGTGGCGGGAGCGATTTTCGCGTCCCTTGGTTGCCTTGGGTTTCTCCTTTCTACTCACCCGGCCCTTATGTTCACATCGCGTTTTTTGTCGGGGATCGGTGCATCCTTTTTAGTGGTCTTTTCAGTCTGGTATTCATCATTTTTCCCGCCGGCAATGGCTCATCGAGCCATGGGACAGCTTGTATTTTGGGGGTCCTTATCGCAGGTGGCGGCGAATTTGAGCAGCGGATGGCTGGCGCATGAGTTTGGGTGGCTGGCGCCATTTCAGGTTGGCGCGGCGGCAGCCATCGGCGCGGCCTTTTGTTGGATGGGAGTATCAGAGAGGAACACATACCAGAGTTCCCGAATGAATTGTAAAGACATGATTTCCGTCATATTTTCCAGGCACTTGCAAAAAATATCGCTCATGGGGGCCCTGGGCATGTTCGCCACTTTTGCAATTATCTATACCTCTTTACCCGTGCATGCAAAGGCTATGGGGGCCAGCCGCATTGATCTGGGATTATTGATGGGCTGGAACATGATTACATATTCCGGTACCGCCTTTTTGATGGGTTCAAGGACACTGGCGGGGTTTTCTACCCAGCGCATACTCCAGAGCGGACTTTGTATGTCTGGGATATCCATTTTGCTCATGCCGATCATGACTTCAGTGTGGGCATTATACATTCCGGTTGGGATCCAGGGCATGGGCCGGGGTCTTTTCTACACCGCGCTCATGGCATATGCGCTCATCCCCTTTTCACCCGAGCAAAAGGCCACGGCCATGGGAGTGTTTCAGGCCGTTTACGCGCTGGGCATGATGTTAGGTCCCTTCTCAGCCGGGTGGATCGCCCAGGGGGCCGGGCTCCTCTGGGTTTTTGTAATCGCCGGCCTGGGAAACCTGGCGGCACTCCCGGCTTCGAGACATCTGGAGGCAGCCCATTGAAACAACAGTATGGATGCGTCCTGCCACCAGCTACTTGACGGATACAACTATTATAAGGTAAACTCTAGAAAAAATTTGATTTAAGCAACTGAAAGCAAAGAAGAAAGGAACAGAGATGAATTGGTTATGGCTCATCTTGATAGTGGGCACATGGATAGCATTGAATCGCTGGGTGCTCCCCAAACTGGGCGTCCAAACCTGAATGAGTCCCCAATCGTGTGCCGTGGAGCGGCACCCGGGCTCAAAACCGGAATCCGAAGTCGAATCTTCGATTACAGAAAGACCCATAAAGGAATGAGAGCCGGCGATAAATCGATAATTCGATGCACATATTAGCGGAAACAGCAGGAGGAGTTGATGAGTCGTAAAACCAGAGCCACTCGTCACCAGCAGAAGCTGGAACACGTTCGTAGAAAGCGCCTTCGAAAGCAAGCCAAGCGAAAGAAATAGTGGATCGCCCATGGGGGCAAATCCTCCTTGACAATTTCAAGGGAAAATGCTATCCAATAAACGTGCAAAGGCGATCTTGAGTGGGAAACTGTGAAGATCGAGCCCCTGGCTGAACCCCGCCATTCGATTTCGGAGGGATACTTATGTTGCATGCCCTTTATTCCCTGGTGCGAGAGTGGCGGAACGGGTAGACGCACTGGATTTAGGATCCAGCGGGCAACCGTAGGGGTTCGAATCCCCTCTCTCGCACACCTCAGTTCCGGGAGTGTTCGTGGTGAAAGTCCAAGTAGAAGACATAGGTCCGGTGAAAAAGCAGGTACAAGTGTCCATTCCCGATGACAGAGTGGCGCGGGTGCATGGCCAGGTAGTCCGCGATGTGAGCCGACGCGCCAAAATTCCCGGCTTTCGCCCCGGCAAAGTCCCTCGTTCCATCCTGGAAAAATATTACAGCCACGAGATTGAAAAGGATATGACCTCTCGCCTCGTAAGTGATACGTTCCAGGAGGTGCTCGATTCCCAGGGAATCGAGGCCGTTGCATCGCCCACCCTTGAGAAGAGCGAGCGGATTTCGGATAGTGGATTCGGCTTTCGTTACACGCTGGCTGTTGAAGTGAAACCCAGCTTTGAACCCGGAAATTATATGGGACTGAAAGTGGAGCGGCCAGTGCAAAATGTTTCGGAAGAGGATGTAGAAGCCGAACTGGCCAGGCTTAGGGAACAGCATGCGTTGTTGCGAACTATAGACGAGGAGCGTCCCATCCGGAAAGGGGATTTTGTAGTCATCGACATCCAGGGAAAAGTGGATGGGAAAACATTCGAAGGGGGGAATTCCGAGAATTTCCTGGTTGAAGTGGGAGCCGGCAGACTCCTGCCCGGGCTGGAAGACGGGCTTATCGGTCTTCGTTCCCATTCCACCTCAGAGATCACCGTACCCCTTCCGCCGGACTTTGAAAAACCCCAACTGGCCGGAAAATCTGCTGTTTTTGCTATACATGTTAAAGAATTAAAAGAAAAGATTCTTCCGGATCTGGACGATGAGTTCGCCAAAGAGGTGGGAGGATTTGAAACACTCAAGGAAATCAGGGCAAAAATCCGGGAGGATTTACAGAAGCTGGCTGACAGCGCAGCCGACGAAGTTGTGCGGGAAGCGATCCTTGCGCGTCTCCTGCAGGATAATCCCCTTGAGCTGCCTCCCTCCATGGTAGAAGAGGAAGCGAGGCTCATTCATAAAAATCTCAAACTCCGTCTGATGTCGCAGGGGGCCAACGCTGAAACAGCAGGACTGGGCGAGCAGGATATTTTGACCCGTTGCATGGACGCAGCGAAAGAACGGGTCCATGCCAACCTTATCCTCGAGGTCATCGCACAAAAAGAGGGCCTGAGCGTTGCCGACGAGGAGGTCGATGAGGAGATCCGGAACATTGCCCGTCGGTCGGGCATTACGGTGGAGCGCCTTAAGGAGAGTCTGCAGAAAAAGGGGGCCATGGGAAGTCTGCGCTCCCGGCTGCTGGAGGATAAAACCCTTGACTTTCTGAAGGAAAAAGCTACAATTAAAACAGTAAAAAAAAGCATTGAACATTGAAACAGGACGATAAAAAATAAACAAAAGGAGCTGTAACGCATGTTGATCCCTACAGTAATAGAACAAACGAATCGCGGAGAGCGTGCGTATGATATATATTCCCGCCTTTTGAAGGAACGGATCATTTTTTTGGGCATGAGTATCGATGACTACGTCGCCAATCTGATCATAGCCCAGATGCTGTATCTTGAGTCAGAGGATCCGGAGAAAGACATACATTTTTACGTCAACTCCCCCGGGGGATATGTCACATCGGGGCTTGCCATTTATGATACCATGCAGTATGTGCGGCCCAAGGTGTCCACTATCTGCATCGGGCAGGCTTCCAGTATGGGAGCATTGCTCCTGTCTTCGGGTGAGCCAGGGATGCGCTTCGCACTCCCTCATTCCCGCATATTAATTCACCAGCCCATGGGTGGATTCACAGGCCAGGCCACAGACGTGGAGATCCACGCCCGGGAGATTCTCCGGATGAAGACTGAGTTGAATTCCATTCTGGCGAGGCATTGCAATAAGCCCTTGGAACAAATTTCTCACGACACGGAGCGAGACTTTTTTATGACTGGCGAACAGGCCAAGGAATATGGTATAATTGACTCTGTAATCGAGAAAAAAGACATCAGTAAAACCCCCGCCCCCGAGGAATTTTTAAATACCTGAATCCTCGTGCGGGGCTCCTCCCGGAGAAGGGTAGCATTCCCCGGACAGGCTGATATAATACCTTTAGTTTTTTCAAGGGATACTATTTACACCCTGCTTTACATCAGGAATCGAGCGTGGAAGAGGTTGGAGGTCTGGGTTGAGTAGGAAAGGCAATAATAATTACAACTCATTATTCTGTTCTTTTTGCGGTAAGAGCCAGGAGGAGGTCCGCAAACTCATTGCGGGACCCACTGTCTATATATGCGATGAATGCATCGAGTTGTGCAACGATATTATTGCAGAAGAGTACGAAAAGGAGGGTCTCCATAAAGGAGGCACCAAGATTCCGAAACCGGTCGAGATCAAGAAAATTCTCGACGAGTACGTCATCGGGCAGGAGCGCGCCAAGAAAAGCCTGGCGGTGGCAGTCCATAACCATTACAAGCGGATTGAACCCCGGATCGATCTGGACGGCGTGGAACTTCAGAAAAGCAACATCCTTCTGATCGGACCCACGGGCACGGGCAAAACGTTCCTGGCCCAGACATTGGCCCGGATCCTGGATGTAACCTTCACCATCGCCGACGCCACAACCCTCACCGAAGCTGGTTATGTCGGAGAGGACGTTGAGAACATTATCCTGAGTCTGCTCCAGAACGCCGATTACGACATAGAGAAAGCGTGCAAGGGGATTGTTTATATCGACGAGATCGACAAGATCGCCCGCAAAGGAGACAGCCCCTCCATTACCCGGGACGTCTCGGGAGAGGGGGTACAACAGGCTCTGTTGAAAATCATCGAGGGAACGGTGGCATCTGTTCCACCTAAAGGGGGGCGCAAGCATCCCCAACAGGAGTTCCTTCAGGTGGATACCACCAATATCCTGTTCATCTGTGGAGGCGCATTCATCGGCCTGGACCGCATCATACAAGAGCGGGTCAACATCAAGACCATGGGCTTCGGCGCCGATATCCAGGCTCAGAAAGAAAAAAAGCTGGGAGACATCCTGACCGATGTTCAACCGCAAGATCTCATCAAATTCGGCATGATTCCCGAATTCGTGGGCAGGCTGCCCATCATCGCCACCCTCCACGAACTGGATGAGGATGCCCTCGTCCAGATTCTTACACAGCCAAAGAATTCACTGGTCAAACAATATCAAAAGCTTTTCGAGTTCGAAGACGTCAGGCTAAAATTCACCCAGGACGCCCTGGTGGGTGTGGCGCAGAAGGCGCTGGCCCGCAAGTCCGGAGCTCGCAGCCTCCGCGCTATCTTCGAAAATGTCATGCTGGATATCATGTACGAGCTTCCTTCTTACAAAAACCTCAAGGAGTGCATCATAAACCGGGAAGTAATCAATAACAACGAGAATCCATTGCTGGTCTTCGAACAGGAAGCCGATTTGGCTTGATTTCCACCCTGCATACCGTTTGAAAAGGGAAAGCCGGTAACATTCGTCAATATGCATTATTATGCTCGGGGCCATAATTTCGGCGCTGAGCCGCGATTGGTTCTTGCCCTGGAGATACGGCTGGCATCATGTTCAAATTCATCAAGGATCATGACATGAATCGGCAGGGGAGAAGGCTCTTCCCCATGCTTCCATTGCGCGACCTTGTCGTTTTCCCGCAGATGGTAGTACCCCTGTTTGTGGGACGGGAGAAGTCCATTCTTGCATTGGAAAGCGCCATGGACGGGGGGGGTAAAACGATATTCTTGTCCACCCAGAAAAGGGCACAGGCCAACGAACCCTCCGAAGACGAAATTTACAGGGTTGGAACCATCTGCGGCATTCTCCAGATGTTGAAACTCCCCGACGGTACTATAAAAGTCTTCATGGAAGGTAAGCACAGGGGTCGCATTACCCGCTTTCTCCACCATCCCGACTTTTACATGGCAGAGGTTGATGAGCTTAAGGAGTGTGAGGAGACCACCCTGGAAGTAGAGGCGTTGATTCGAAGCATCAAGGCTTCCTTCGAACAATACGTCAAGCTGAACAAAAAAATCCAGTCCGAGGTGATGGAATCCATCTCCTCCATTCAACACGGAGGACGTCTTGCCGATTCAATCGCAGCACACTTGACCCTCAAGATAGAGGACAAACAATTGCTTCTGGAGATAACCAGCACCAGCAAGCGGCTGGAAAAATTGATCTACCTATTGGAGACTGAAATTGAGGTCCTCCAGATCGAGAAAAATATCCGCTCCCGCGTGAAAAGCCAGATGGAGAAGAGCCAGAAGGAATATTACCTTGCCGAGCAGATGCGTGCCATCCAAAAGGAGATGGGAGAAAAGGATGAATTCCAGAACGAGATCAAGGAGCTGGAGCGGCGGCTGAAGCGGAAGAAGATGTCCGAGGAGGCCGCCAACAGGATGACTGGTGAGTTGAAGAAGCTTCGCATGATGTCCCCCATGTCAGCGGAAGCCACCGTTGTCCGCAATTATATCGAGTGGTTCGCCTCATTGCCCTGGGATGAGGCCACAGAGGAGAAATACGATCTTGCAGAGGCTGAGCGGGTGCTGGAAGAGGATCACTATGGCCTGAAAAAGCCCAAGGAACGCATTCTGGAATACCTGGCCGTTCAATCGCTGGTGGGAAAGCTCAAAGGCCCCATCCTCTGTTTCGTTGGTCCTCCGGGCGTGGGAAAAACATCCCTTGCCAAATCCATAGCGAGGGCATCCGGTCGAAACTTCGTCCGCCTCTCTCTGGGCGGCGTGCGCGACGAGGCCGAAATTCGCGGACATCGGCGCACATACATCGGCGCGCTGCCCGGGAAAATTATCCAGCACTTGAAAAAGGCCAAAAGCTGTAACCCTGTCTTTCTTCTGGACGAAGTGGACAAGATGAGCATGGACTTCCGGGGAGATCCCTCCGCAGCGCTCCTGGAAGTGCTTGACCCGGAACAAAACCATGCATTCAACGATCATTACCTTGATGTGGACTACGACCTTTCCCGCGTCATGTTCATCACCACCGCCAACACCCTGCATGGCATCCAGCCACCCCTGCAGGATCGGATGGAGATCATTCGCCTCCCAGGCTACACCGAGGATGAAAAGCTCAACATCGCAAAGAAGTTCTTGGTATCCAAGCAGTTAGAGTTTCACGGCCTGGCCGGGAGGGACATCGTTTTTACCGACAAGGCCATTCTGAACCTTATTCGCCAATACACCCGGGAGGCGGGCGTGCGGAACCTGGAGAGGGAGATCGCATCCATCTGCCGTAAGCTGGCCAGGGAGTTTGTCAAAAATGATCGCGCGAGAAGCATTCGCATAGTCCCGCGCAGCGTGCAAAAATACCTTGGAGTGCCGCCCTATCGATATGGCAAGAAAGAGAAAAGGAAATTCATCGGCATGGTCAACGGCCTGGCATGGACGGATTTCGGCGGGGAACTGCTCACAACGGAGGCCACAGCCATGCCGGGAAACGGTACATTGACCATCACCGGCAAGCTGGGAGATGTCATGCAGGAATCGGGCCAGGCGGCCCTGAGTTACGTCCGTTCCCGGGCAGCACTGCTCGGCTTGAAAGAAGACTTTTACCAGAAACTTGACATTCACATTCATGTTCCCGAAGGAGCTATCCCCAAGGATGGGCCGTCAGCGGGCATTACCATGGCCATTTCCATTATCTCGGCATTGCTGAAAAAGCCCGTTCGGGTCGACCTGGCGATGACGGGCGAGATCACCCTCAGAGGGAGGGTCTTGCCTGTGGGAGGGCTGAAGGAAAAGATCCTGGCCGCCCATCGGGGACACATCAATACCGTCATCATCCCTTATGAAAATGAAAAGGACCTGAAAGAGATTCCCCCCGCCATATTCAAGGGGATGAAAATCGTGCTGGCAGATCACATGGATACAGTCCTTGTTACTGCCATGCCTGAGCAATCGTTGCTCCAGAGCAACCATGGAGAGCCTCCCGAAAATAGAATAGTAGAAGGGGATTCTTTTTTACACGAAGAAGAACCTCTCATGGATATCGCGTCCCATTGATGATATTTTACCTATAAATGACAAATCAGATCGGTGATATCCCTAATAGATAGATTAAACAATATCGGCTTAGTGGAAACCCAATAAAATAGATTTATGAAAATGTAAATAAGTTAATTAACTTATGCAAAAAGCACTTGTCATTTTTAACTGTCTGAGAACGCCATTTTGTAAATTTATCTCTAACATAGTCAGGCTGCCAGCAGGCGGATAATTCTGTCAATAGATTCACCGGCCTGATGATAGGCGCTCTCTAAATTTTGGTGTTCAACCAAATCATGGGACCGTCGTCGGTGGAATTCAAATTTCAAATATCTTTGGCTAGGTTTTACTTGACCGGGAGTTTCCCCAAAAATTTATACAATTTTATCAAAATGCTTTGAATTTTAATCCCTTGCATTCATCAGTAAAGTAATAAAAAAGGTATTTTGGAGAGACTTTTCGAAAAAAGAGGGTGACCCAGACGACAAGTCGTCCGGGTCGCTAAGCGACAAAAGGCTTTCCACATAAAGCCTTTATTCTGTCGGCATACATGTGAACATGAGAGGAATATCCAGGCAATCTTGATGATAAACGCAGCAACAGCAACCGGTGATTTGTCATGACTTCTTGCTGTTGCGCAGCCCGGACAATTTATTGTCCGGGCCACCCATGACTCCGTTACTCCACACCAGAGCTGGAGGTGATCCCCCGGGGCCACAATTACCCCTTTTTCCCCTGGAAATTTTGGGGTAACTTCTGTTTACTTGAAACCTTCTTTCGCTCCGGATAAGCATTTAGAGAGGAAAAATTTTCATGGGCAGAAGAACCTCTTTGCCCGCAATAATGCATTAGGGCGGGTAGCTCAGCGGCTAGAGCACCGGCCTTACAAGCCGGGGGTCACAGGTTCAAGTCCTGTTCCGCCTACCAATAAATTCAAGAGCTTAGCCTAATCACCTACATTCAACAGTTAAATTTTTAACATACTGATATTATTAGATTTAAATTTTTTAATTGTCACCACACCTTCTTGTTTTCTTTAACCTTGCTCCACCAAAATACGTGGCGGTGGCTTAATCCCCAGAGCTT
>JAFDED010000037.1 GCA_019310535.1 Deltaproteobacteria bacterium | reverse complement strand
ATCTCACCCATGTTTCCAGGGTTTTCTTATCCTCGGCTGTAAAAATAATTGGGGTTGCTTTTCTAATCATACCTCATAGTATATTATGTTACGCTTAATATGTCAAGTAATCACTAGTTGTCTTTCTTTTATGTTCAATCGGCAGGTTGGGAGTCTGAAGTGTGGGAGGGCAAGTGTGGTTCAGATTTTATCAACCCTGATTCCGACCTGCTGTATGACTGAATCAATACCTGTAAAAGCGCTTAAGGATTGATGGTGAAACACCCATATAGTAAAAAAACACAAGGGCTGTATTGAGAATCTGCTGTCTAATTATTCCGCACTTGAGAAATCTCCTTGCTGAGGTCACCACCGGTTCACAAATCTTTACGAAGCGCCCCGTACTCCTCAGCCTTGTCTGTATCTCCACATCTTCCATGATCGGTAGATCTTTAAAACCCCTTATTGCTTTAAAAGTATCAGAGCGGAGGAAAAGACACTGATCCCCATACGTAAAAAGCAAGTGATTTATCCGGCTAAACAGTGAATAGACCCTTAGAAATAGGTTGTGGTGATTAAAACTCAAACAAAAGCATCCTCCTGCCACAGAGGGGGCGGACATTACCTCCTTTATAATTTGGAAAGCATGTGGTGGAAGGCAGGTATCAGCATGCAGGAATAACAATATATCCCCTCTTGCAACTTTTGCTCCTTCATTCATCTGCCTCCCTCTTCCCCTTTCTGATATCACCAGCTTCACTTGAGGGAACTGTCTTATAATATCAAGAGTGCCGTCAGAACTGCCACTGTCAGCCACTATAACCTCAAAATCCCCCTGACGGTTCAGGAGATTCTTGAGGGAAGATTCTATTATATCGGCTTCGTCTAAAGTGGGAATTATAACCGAGAGCATCTCACCAAGAAAAAAATTCCTTTATATCCAATACAGCCCTGGTAACTCTGAGACACGATTACGTAAAGCCAACAAAACATCAGGCGGTTGTCTTCGTAAGATTTGCTTGGCTGGCGAGTCGATTAAAATGGCTGCCTGTATGCTTCCCTTATGCCTGCCACTGGAACGGTCTGTCCTAACGGTGGCTTCTCCTTCAGCTAATCGATCCAATGCTGTTTTTCCAAATCGAGCAGAAAAGAAATCAAATGCCAGCAATTTTGTATCCGGGGACAATACTGGTATGAGAGGTTCAGCATTATTTTCGTTTGCGTTTTACAAACTTCCACACCTCAACTTCATGGCCCACAACCCGTTCGACCGATGGACAGCCTACGTATGGCAGAAGACTGTTGATGAGTGATTCCAGATTTTCAATGGTGGGTGGAAGGGGATCCACGGCCAGGAACACGTCGCGCATAAGCTGAGTTAGCCCGCTCACATGGATATCTGGTTTCATGCCGATGCGCCGATGGCGGGCTAAAATAAAAAAACAGTCAACCTGAAGTTCTTTCGGAAGAATCTCCCAATTGTTCTGATAAATGGGCATTTTTTTCGTGATGAGCCGATTAACGGCTTTAATCTCTTCCTCAGGAGCAAGTTTATGGATACGAGCGTTGACAAACCAGTCGTTGGCCACACTCATCACCCAATCCGCCTTCTTTTGGAGATGTTCATCTTCTCCTGGTAGAAAAATATTTATGCCGAATAAATGGTGAATATATTCGGCCAATTGAGCATGTATGAGACAGTGAAGCAAATAATGAGGTTGCTCTTTTCCGCCCTCCGGCATCGTTATGATGTGTTCGCGCTTGTAAGGGCATGACTCCATCATATGCCGATTTCCCCCGCTGTTAATATTCACGGGCCAAGCAAGGGAGTCGCGGACATCATTGATAAGCTCAGTGAGTTCCATTATGCATAAACTACATATGGTGTAGTAATAATTTTATCCACTATATGTTGATAGCATGTGGAAAAGCATGAATAAACTACTAAGAATTTGGCCTTTGATTTCAAGTGATTGAGTCAGTTGCCCACAGCAATCGTGGATAACCCGTTAATAACACCGTGGACATTTCTCCTGGAGTTGGTGTCAACAGTCATTTTCCCCGGTTTGCACAAGGTTTGAGCACCGAAATGTCCTTAAATATTAGATGCTTACATAAGGCTTTGAAATTCAAAACACTTTCACCGGCTTAAGGTTTGATACGGTTGATACTTCTGTATATCATCACCGGTTGTTGTATGCCTCGCCCGCCGTAAGTAATCTGGCAGGTTATATCAGCCCTGAGATATCCCTGATGCTTGAGACAGGCCATGGAAAGCTACAACGCTAGATCAACGATCAACGCCGAATGGTCGGTGATGCCTTTCTCCCGCAAAACGTGGTCGTAGTCGGCGTTCCTGAGCAAAGGCTTGAACGGCGGCGAAAGGAACGCGTGATCCAGCCGGAATCCCCGCCCTTTATGGCTGTACCAGGAATACTCCCTGGCGTCCGGGTGTAAATGGCGCCAGGCATCGATCCATCCCATGTCCTCCAAGGTTTTCATGTAGTCTGCACAGCTAAATTTGTATCCCTCGGAGTCATGCGGGTTTCTGCCCGTGTTGAAATCCCCCATGAATATCCACCAGTCGTCCGGAGCGGACGAGGCCAGTCGAAGCAGGGCATTCCAGTGCGGAATCTTGGCTTTGAGGTTCGGCATATGCAAGCCAACGCAGGAAAACCGGTCGAATCTCACATTAAAAAGTCGTACCGGGTCTAACCGAAGATATTCGTGCGGTTCGATTTCGAAAGGCAGCCTGGACGCGATCAAAATGTTGTTAACGCGATGCTCGTCATGGCTGGCGGCCTGGAAGACAAAACCCGCGGCCGAGAGGTTTTTCCGGAAGTCCCCGCTGACGGTATTGTTTCGGAACTCCGTCAGGACGAGGATATCCGCGTTGTGATCCAGCAGTCCGGACAGAATGCACGGGATCTTGCGACCCCCCCCATTGCGGATGTTGAGCGTCAGCAATCTCATAACTATTTGTGAGTTTGGTTGCTAACAGTTCGATTTTGGTCGAGATTACTATAAGATAAAATCAATTGTGCGTCATCGGTAAAACCTCTCTCACCAATTCCGCAATTTCATGCACAACATGAGAACTATCCGGCCGGGTTAAGGATACGCCCCATAAACAGAATGGCGCCGGTCTCAATGTCGCGGATCAAGAAGATAAACGGGCGGTCAACGGTGAACTCTATGGGAGGAAGGGGAGCGGCGGTCAATCCCACTATCACAGCGGTGGCGGCGGCCGCCTCTGTGCCCGCTTCGTCCACCGATACGAATGCTTTGTGGATAACGTCACTTATCGAGAGGTTCCGGGTGCCATCAATGCCTGAGAAGTCCGCAGCTTGGGTAAAAGCAACCGGCATCCCCATGCGCGCCAGTATATCCGTAAGGCTGATGGAACTCGATTCATACGTGAATTTCGGCATCTTTAATTGGACATTCCTGGTTTCAAAATTGTTTAAAATTGTATTCAACCGGCTGAGAGTCATTGAGCTTTCAAACTCCTCAAACCGACCTGATTGAGGAAGCAAAATGACCATTGACAACTCCTCACCGTCGTAAAGAAGTTCCACCGCCTGATAGTTTTCACCCTGAGAATAGCGGAATTGCTCTGTCTGTGACATCATCGGCACCGTAACCTGGCCTCCGTCAAGTACATTGAACACACCATCCTGTGTGAGACCTTCATCAAAGGGAAGGCTCCATGCTGCATTAAAGTAAATCGAATTGGTAAGGACAAGGCGCGTAACGGTTGTGATAGCTCCCGGTGGAATCAGATCCTCAATCCTGTCCTCAGTCATATCGCTGACCCAGTCATTAATGACGATCCGTGAATTTTCCGGGGCATTTATGAAATCCATGAGCCCCAGCCGGGCGCCGTAATTCTCGACCAAGACGTTAAGGAACTCGGGAAGGAACGGATAGCCAGTCTGGCCCCATATGGAATTGGAAATATTCAGCCTGAATCCTTCCCCGTCCTGGCCTTCGGCATTTACGCCGCGGCCGGCAAGTCTGAGATCGAGGGCGTTGAAGGCGTGGTGCAGACGATCTTGCGGAAGAGTGAAGCGAAGGGTGTCCGCCATTTGCCGCGCGGTCTCATTCAGGGCTCCGGCATACGTCATAGCAAGCGCCAATGAAATACTGTAAGGAGAGTAGAATAGATTGTCGCTTCCTTCCCGGAGGTTTTGATAGAATGCGAAGTTGAACGTGCTGATGCCTTCTACCAGTTCCGACAGGTCAGATGCTGAGACCGCTGGAGAGGTTTCCCTGGTCCTATCAGAACGCGCTACGGGAAATATCGTTCCCGGCTGCCAATACAGGCCTGACGGGTCTTGAGGATTACTCGAGTAATCCAGTGAAATTGTGTAATGCGAGTCGTGGTATTCAGCACAGGGTATTATTAGATTTCGATCACCGCCGACTCTCGCACATTCTCCGTCACTGGTGCTGTCAGCTACAGAGTCTAATTTCCAATATATGCCTCCCTGCTCAGAAGGGTCAACATAATACTCAAGGGCAACCTCATACCCCTGGCTGTTATATGTTACGCATGGGATGGTTATATTCAGGCCATCATCCACTATTGCACACTCAGCGTAAGCCACTCCTCCGCCCATGCAAACAATAATCCACACAATTGCGAAGACCATAATCTTTTTCATTTTTTTCGTCTCCATTTATTTTCGGCCCGGGAGAAAATATGATTTTGTACGGCCGATGCTTTGCGGGGTATACGCGAGATATTATTTTAAATACAGTACTGTGATTTAACGTATTTCTGATTATTATCTCAAATTCTTTTACTATTTACAATAGTAATAGTATTGAAACTTTTTTGGGGTGTTGTATCCTTTTTTCCTTATTGCCTTAACCAGAAAATCTTCTATAAGATTATGAATACCTTCTTCAATCAAGATATTTCTCTCCCCGCTCACATCGACTCACATACGAACATTTGAGGACTGTTCTCTCCTCGATATGACATATAAGGCCAAAGGAGCATTTTTCTTCAGTTAGCCATGCGTTTGACTCCCTGTGAGAGGGCCTGGGACTCCAGGTTCACGCTCACTCGCAGGGATCTGAGTCCCTGGACTCCGGGTAAATCCTCCAGATCGAGGGTCTCCAGCTCTCCGGTAAGGTACCCTTCTGACTTGAGGAAATCAATGTGACGACGCATCTCCTTGGCTTCTTCGGTGTGAGAGTAAACGACGGCGATCTTTCCCGGCTGGGTGAGTCGTTCCCTTCCGCCTTTGACTACCGCCTTGTCGAGCCTCGATTTAATGATTTCTTGCCGGATATCGTAGGCGCCGTCCACGTCGAATCTTTTCTCATCGAACCGGAAACGAATTGAAAGAGGGGTGTCCTGCATCAGGATCAGATGAGCGGTATCAAGGGGTACCTTTATGGAAGATTTTAGCTGCTCGGTGTGCCAGGCCATTCCGCAGGCCACCTTGAGCTGCCAGAGGCGCAGGTTCTTGAGGTAGAGCTCGTTGAAGTCTCCATGTTCCATAAGAGATGAGCCTATGTAGATGAGGTAGTCCACACCATCTGTCCGGTGCCTTTCGAAGAAATGGGGAAAAATGGCCTGGGCCTCGGACTCCTCTTGATCCAGATAGGCGGCAAGTCTGTCGTTGAGAAGGGAGACACTCTCCTCAAATTCCTGGCGCAGCCGATAGACCGTGCCCACATTGGGATCAATGGCTGCTTCGTAAGCCTCGATGGCCCGGTTTACCTTGAGGCCAAAACCTTTCAAGTGAGGAAAGATTGACTCCACCTCTGTTCGGAGAAACTTCATGACCGATAGCTCATCACCTGTTCCCAGTCCATACTGAATTCGTTCAAGATGCGCACCAATGCGTCCGGCCAATTCCTGGAGGATAAGCAGAGGTTTTGCTTCATTGGCCGACTGAACCACTTTCAGCGCCAGATCCAGATGCTCGGCCAAGTCCTTCTGGATAGCCCGGTTTCGCTCGTTGGTGGAGCCGCGGATGTCCGTGACGCCGTAAAGGGGATAGACATCTTTGAAGACGATGGACTCCATATCCGAGGCACGCCCCATGCGAAGATTTTCCAGATGCTGGAGAGCGGCCTTGCGGAAACGCCACTCCACTGTGGGATGGATGGCGGTGCACTTCTCCTTGATAATACCCTGCACCCGGTTGTCAAAGTCATCCAGTGCTCTCTTGACAGCCATGGAAAAAAGGGGCTGGATCTGGCCCATCAGCAGGACATCCATTGGGCCAAACTCCCCTGGCTGAGGAGATCCGAGGTCCAGGGTACCGATGCAATCACCCTTGTAATAAAGTGGAGCGATCAGCAGTGACCTGATCCCTGTTTGGAGGATATCTTCTTCCGTAAGTTTAGGCGAGTGTTCCTTTAAAATATCAGGGACCAACAGTATTTCCCCCCCTTGCACGGCCCGCTGGTAAACAGTTCCCTCAAACTCGGCAATGGGGACATGGCGAGAGTCAGCGAAGATGCAGCTTCGGGTTATCTGGCATCCGGTATTGAGCAGAAGGGCCTGATCCTCCTGAATAGCCGCCAGGCCAGCCACCAACTCCGGACGGCGAAAAAATATCTGAAGCCTCTGCTGAACTCGCAAAAATCCCTCTCGGGAGACGATGGATTCCTGATCGATGAGATCCCTTTCCAGCGCCGATAGAACCTCGGATGCTGTGACGTCCATGGCATGGATCACGGTGAACCCATGAAGCTCAAAGCCTTCAGGTGGAAGAATCTCTTGAAGCACCTCGGGCTCGGTCAAATGCTCCAGGATAAAGTCACGCTCTTGAGCGGTAAGAACCTTGGGCTCCTTAACGGCATGGGCTTCCACAAAGCGGGCGTCTAAATTCATTTTGAAGTAACGGTCCAGTCCTGTATCCGGATCGGGCACAATGCGGATTATGGGGTAATCGAGATTCTGCTGAATACCATAATACTCCTTCAAGATGAATAGATAAGCCTTGATGATTCGTCCCCTGTTCCACATCTCCTCTTCCAGGTTGAACCGCCCCAGGAGCGTTCCATCTTCATTGAGGAAAAGACGCTTAAAATGAGAGGAGACGAAAAAGGGCCTCATGTAGTAGGGAACCACGGCTCCATAAGCACCGGTTTCCCAGTATGCAGAAGGAAACTCCAAGTTCATTAATTTCTGCACCGAGTCCTGGTGGCGTTCCAGTATTGAGATATCCTCAATGGGACCGTAAAGCTCCGGGGCCTGCCTGATTATCTCCTGTAATTCCTCTCCAATAAATGATCTTGTCTCACTGAAAGCCTTTGTGGTCTTATTCAGGTAGTCAATAAGGGGCTTAAAGCTGAGCACGCAGCGGAATGGAAAATTTCCCATGCTCTCATCCATGATAGACCTCCTGTATTTAGTCTCCTGTATTATACCCAATAAATAAATAAATAATGATAAAAATCCAATTTAAACGGAAGCGATTCCCGGATATGAAGCGTTAATAACGCCGGCATCAGGAAGTGCGGCGAGGCGCCTACATGAAGAGAGTCTCACCATGATTAAGGTGAACCAATTGATCCGCCAGACCTTCCTTTTCCATTTCGCGCGCTATATCCATGGGCGGGAAATGCACCGGTTCGTCACCCAGCCGAAAAGTGCCCCAATGGACAATCATGAGGCGGGCGGCTCCAAGTTCTCTGAAAGCCCGGACTGTTTCGCTTGGGTTCATGTGGCTGTTCGCCATGAACCAGCGGGGCTCGTAAGCGCCCAGATTCATAATCGCAAGGTCGATGGAAAATTCCCTGCCAATCTCTTCAAAACGGTTAAAATAGGCCGTATCCCCCGAGATAAAAATGGTTGGACCGCTGGCGCTTTTGAGTAAAAAAGAGCCCCACAGGGAGCGGTTGGGCCCTTCCAGGGGGCTGCGCATTGTCCAGTGGTTGCACGGGAGCAGCGTGATCTCCCGTCTGCCGTCCTCAAAAGTATCATACCAGTCCAGCCGGGTTCGGCGGTTTATGTTCAGATCCGCAAAAATGTCGTTGTAGCCCAGGGGGGTGATTACGTGCGTGCCCCCCGGCAGGAAAGCAAGAGAGCGTGTATCCAGGTGGTCATAGTGGCCGTGGGTAATCAGCACGTGGTCCGGTCGGGGCAATTGCTTGAAATCGAAGGCAAAAGGCGAGAAATTTTTGATGAGCCGGGACAGGCCGAAGAAGACAGGGTCCACCAATATATACTGACCCAAATCTTTGATCATAATACTGGCATGGTTCAAAAAAGTAACCGAAAGGCTCTGATGCTCCCGGATGGGTGTCCAGTCGGTGGAGACAGGGATGACCCGCTCCTCATCATAGAATGATTCGAATCGGTTTTCGCTGAAGATCTTCCAATAAAGGACTCGCAACAAATTGCCATGTTTTCTTGTGTTAAAGGGATTCACGAAGCGCCCCGCGCCGTGATGGATCTTTCGCCTGGCCAACTCCCGCAGGGTGAAGTTGCTAACAAGGCCGGGGAGGCTGTTCTCCTCTTCACTTGCCTGAGTGGCCGAAAGCTTGGCAAAGCCTGCCAGCAGACTCAGGGCGGCCGCCTTTTTTCCTCGACCAAGCACTTCAGTGAAAAATTGACGACGATTCATAGGCGCATTTTGCCTCCAGTTGCTGGTGTTAGACTATCCCTTGCCTATATTTTTTTCCTTTCTCTTTATAATGTATAAGCATGCCGCGCCCAAGATGCAAGCCAGTGGAGGACACACCGGCCGCGGCGGACGGCTGGGGTGATAAGAACTCGCCTGATCTGGCGTAAAATAATATATCCAGGCCCTGGGGTAGGCCTGTGCCCGCCGATTCTTTTAAGCAATAGACACGCATTGACAAGAATTTATAGAAGGATGAATATGACCAACTGGCGAACGACGTGAACAATCCACCCTGCATTTGCGTCTGAACGGTGGAAGGTTATTGGTGCCCGCAATCCGGCACGCCTTCAATAGCCCCGCTGGCGGTCAACCTGGTTCAGCAGGGGCCGGCCGTCCAGGTAACGGCGAAGGTTTTCGGCAAACAGGTCGGTGGCGTAGTCGTCGTAGTGGGGTGTGAAGCCTGATACGTGGGGCGAGATGATGATGTTGTCCAGTTGCCAGAGCGGGCTCTCGGCAGGCAGAGGCTCAGGGTCGAATACGTCAAGACCGGCGCCGCCAATCCAGCCTTCCCGGAGAGCGCACACCAGGGCCTGCTGGTCAATCACATTGCCACGAGAGATGTTGACCAGATAAGCGTGATCAGTCATGGAGCGCAACTCTTCACGGCCAATAAGGCCGCGGGTGGATGGTGCGGATGGCACGGTCAGCACGACGTAGTCACTCCTGGCAAGTGCCTGGCGCAATTCTTGAGGCGGGTAGATGGCCTCCGGGATGGAGCCATCGGGATCGCCGATGCCGGGCATGACGAAGCCTGTGTCAATGCTGTTCTCCGGATTGCGCTTTATGGCCAGTACGCGCATACCCAGGCAGCGGGCCAGCCGGGCGACCTCGCGGCCGATGCTGCCGTAACCCACAATGCAGATGGTGCTGCCTCTCAGTTCTCGGCCCACAAAGTTCTTCCATCGGTCACTGGCCCACTCGGCCCGCTGCTGGAAGTGAAACATGCGTGGAAACCGCCGGGTGAAAGCCAGCATACTGGCTATCACGTATTCGCCGATGGTGGTTGCGTGGATGCCGCTGGTGGTGGTTATTATCACGTCGCTCTGCCACAATTGAGTATCCAGCAGGTGATCTGAGCCGGCACTATGAAGCTGGACCCACCGCAGTCTTGGAACCGCATCCAGGGTCGTGGGACAATGAAAAGTATAGAGCACCTCGACCTCATCGTGCAGGGCGATCGTGACTTCCTCAGCGTTGCGGCACGTCTCCTGGCGCACCTCCAGGCGGGGCGAAACCGCCCGCAGCTTGTCGAGCTGACCTTCAGTAAAACGCAATGTTCCCAAAACATGAATTGGTTCCATGTCAGCCTCCATGACGATTGATAGAATCAGCGAGTGATTTTGCCGTGCCCCTAATTATATCTTCGAAACCCCGACGGCGAACCTTCCGAGCCATCAGGGATCGGCTGAATTTACCCGGCGTTGGATGCGCATGTTATGCCATGAAGCCACTCAAAACCGGACCTTTTCCCGCATCCTCTTGATCACCCCGCGGCGCCGTTTCCGCTCCAGGATGCGCTGCCGCACGGCGGCCGGAAAAACTGTGGGTATGCGGCGGGATGGACGGTGGGCCGCCGCCTCCAACCGGAGGGCCAGACGCTCAAGCGCCAACTGGAGATTGCGGGCCCGGGAGCGACGCTCCCGGGCAATAACCGTTATGCCGGTAGGCCGATGCACCAGGCGCACGGCCGTCTCTACTTTGTTTTTTCGCTGTCCTCCCGGCCCGGAGCTCTTGAAAAAATCCACCCGGGTATCGCTGAGCAATTGTTTTTGACGATCCTTCATCATGGACATCATCCTTCATGGCTCCATGCCCATTCATCCTGGATACATCATGTGTGAAATGTCTTAGACGGCATATCAACCATTTTATGGTCCGAGAGTGCAACTCTTACATAACAATTACGTAACAGACGCGCCCACTACCGGCCGGCTCATCTCTGTTATGTCGTACATTGCCATTTCGTAATCTCTGAGATCCGGTTCCTTGCGCATTCTCTCCCCCAGTTTTTCCCGGTGAAATTCCCTGATTTCCGTATCCAGCGGAAGGTTTCCCATGGACACGTAGCGAATGGCGCCGCCCCTGTCCCGGGCCGTGATAACTTTCCCCTGCGCATACGTGCTGGGGGCCCAGGGGATATCGAGAATGCCGGCCTGAAATCCTCTGGTGGCTGCGCGGGCGAAATCGCCGTCCCCGAGCTCCAGCGCTCGGTCCAGCAATATCCCGGCCTCTCGGATGATCATGGCCTTTTCCAGCAAGGCCCCTTCATCCATGGGGAGGCGGTTATTGTGCAACATCCGGACCACCTGGCTGCATGCACGAAGGGCCCGGGCGTTTGCCTCTTTGGTGGGGATTCCACAGGCCTCATGGGTCGTTTTTGTAATCATCTGCGTGGCGCCCCCAAGGACAGCAATGGCGCTGCCCATCGCTATAATGGCATATGCCTGTGCCTCGTCCTCCGGGAACGCCTGCATCCAGTGATGGGAGGCTACAGTGTAGAAGAATTCCTTATATCCGAACCGATCCAGGTACTCCCGGCTGACCTCATCCATGGCCCGTAGGGCGGCAACATCCTGGATGATATCCAGATTTTGGCAGAGGCCTACAGTGTAGTGGCGAACGCCCTGCCGGGCCGCCAGAAGCATCTCCAGGACCGCGATGGCGATGCCCAGGCCGGGAGGAATAAGGGTACCCGTCAGGAAGCCTGGTTGCTCACGGTGTATGTGGACGCCATGCTCGTTATAATAGGAGACCAGCCGATCCAGGTACTGATAGTTCCTGATCCCCTCTTCCAGAGGGAGGTTGCGTGTATAGCTGATGGTGTAGGATATGCCGGCACCAAGGAAGCCCGTGCATCCTGCTGCCAGGCCCACCTCCGCCGTGATCCGTGGAAAGGCCGTCCCGGACAGGATCATGATGGGCCGGGTCACCCCATCTACTATACGGCGTACTTCCCGCACACCATGATTGACGATGGGCAGACCGTTCAGCAGGGCCCGGCCCTGTCTCCGACTCTGCTCCAGCCCATCCTGAGCCTCGGACAGGCGAAGATTGCGTGTATAGGTATCAGTGGTGATGGGGAGCAAGTCCGCCCCTCCCTCGTCCTGAAGGCATCGCAAAAGCTCGATCTGCCACTCCACCAGCGGCACGCCGCCACGGGGCTGAAGAAGCGTTCGGCCATCCTGCCTGCCTTTTCGCACAGCCAGGGCAAAGTTCTTTTCCGCCGGCAGGGTGTGGTGAAATTCAACCGCCTCCTTCAGATCAACATCCTGACCGGTGGGCCACAGGGAAAGGACTTCTTTCCTGACACGAAAGAATTCTGACTCGTCCCACATTCTATCCTGGATTTCCATGCCGAACTCCTTGATTTGATTCAGTACAAATAAACCCTCTCATTGCTTCAATGTAAAGAAAATTTACCAGAGAGGCAGCAAAAAAAATATAGTTGCATTGAAATTTTTTTCTTTTTTTCGGTCTCAGGGGGGTAAAATATTAATCCCGGCTTCTTTGCCCGAAAAGCGAGGTTTATCAGCTTTTCACAATCACAGATCGTCTCTTTTTAATAAGGCCCATTACAATGGGATATAGCAAGAAGCAAACAGCAACTATGAGCATACCGCAACTTATGGGGCGGGTAAAAAAGATGGAAACATCATTTTGGGAGCTTACCATGGATGAGAGGAACTTGTCCTCGGCCAGCGGGCCCAGGACCATTCCCAATACAAGCGGAGCTACAGGGTAATTGTGCTTTTTCATGAAGTAGCCGATGATTCCGAACACTAACATTACCCAAGCATCGTACATAACGTTCCTTTTGGAATACGCGCCCAGGAAACAAAACAGGGTGATGCCCGATGCCAAATGAAGAGGGAAAAAAATTAACGAGAAGAGTCCTGATCAAAAGGCCCTTTGAATGGCTCTCTTTGGCTTCACGATGTTGTATATGATGCTTGCCATTCCGAGAAAAAGAAGGCCTGCTGCAATGGGTCTTCCAACGAAACCCAGCAGGTTGTAATGGAATAGCTGCATTGTTTTCACAAACGCGGATTCTCCGATCTGCCCAAGAATAACGCCCAGGACTATTCCTGGTATAGCATATCCAGAGCGACGAAGGAAATAGCCTGCAATCCCGGCAGCAAACATGACCCAGACGTCCAAAAGGAGATTTCTCAGGGCAAAGGATCCGATGGTCGCAAGGAGCATGATAGCCGGTGCAAGGATTCTGAACGGTATTCGAAGAAGGTTCACGATGGTCTTGGTCTCGATGTACCCCAGGAAAAATATACACAGGTTGGCAAGAAACATGGCCACAAACACAACCCAGACCAGTTCCTTGGCGCGTACCATGATCAGAGGTCCGGGTTCCATGCCATGGATCATAAAAACGCTCATCATCATTGCCGTTACAGCCCCCCCCGGAAGTCCGAGAGCAAGCAGGGGGATCATCGCACCACCACAGGCGGAGTTGTTGGCCGTCTCTGAGGCTACCACACCCTCCAGTTCTCCCTTCCCGAAGCGCTCGGGGTGCTTGGACCATCGAATCGCCTCATTGTAACTGAGAAAGGCTGCAAGTGTTGCCCCAATGCCAGGCAAAACGCCGGCAAAAAAGCCCAGGAGCCAGGATCGTAATATTGCAAACTTAAGGTCAAAAAGCTCTTTCAAGGAGGGAAATTCCAATCCAACCTTGGGGGCTTTGTAAACCTTGGTGATCATCCTCTCCCCCTGGACAAAGACCTCGGAGATTGCAAAAAATCCAAGGATGAGCGGTATGAAGTGAATGCCAGCTTGCAGGTAATAGGTCCCGAAGGCAAAGCGGGGAATCCCCCCTGCAGGATCGGTACCCACCGTTGCGATTAAAAGTCCCAGGATGACGGAAATCCATCCTTTCCAAGGGGAACTTCCTCCTACCGAAGCTGCCACCGCAAGGCCAAAGAAGATAAGAGAGAACATCTCCGGTGGACCGAAAGCGTGTACGGCCCATCCAGCCACAGAAGGTGCTGCCAGCATCATTAAAATGGCGGAGAGGGTGCCTCCAAGAGACGATGAGGTCACGGCCGCTCCGATGGCCTTCCCAGACTTTCCCTGTTGAGTCATGGGATACCCGTCGAATGCAGTAGGGGCATTCTCTGCAGACCCGGGGATGTTGAAAAGGATAGCCATCACCGCCCCTCCGTAAGTACCGGAAACGTAAATGACTCCGTAGATCATGATGGCGTGAGTAGGGCTGAGGTATGCGGTGAAAGGCAAGATGATGGCACCCAGAGTCAGCATATTGATACCCGGGATGGCTGCAAAGAATAACCCCAATATAAGGGCTCCAAAAAAAAGAAGAACAGCCAGGGGATCAGTGACCAGATTTGTCAAACCCAGCAAAAAATCGGACATGGTAAAACCTTATAAGCCCTTTATCAGCGAAAGCATGAGATTGTTTATTTCGTAAAATCCAGGCCAATTCCCCACAGGAAGAGATACAAAAAGCAGCTTAGTGAATACAGCTAGAGTGAAAAGGTAGATGAAAAAAGTGGTCAGCACGAGATTGAAAAGCCTCCGTTCACCAAGTAAAAACATGTATCCTGCAAGAAAGAACGGAGTGATAACGTAATAGCCCATACGAGGCATCAAGAGTAAAAATATTAAAGGAAGGAGAAAGGTGGCCAGCCGCTTAATGTTGATCAGGAGATCAGCACTTATAATTTCAGGAAATATGCCTTTGTTGCTCTTGCCCATAACTTGATAGGTCATCTTGTGATATCTTGAGAACAGTTCAAAAAAGGCAAAGATTATAAGGAGAGAGATAAGGGCGCGAGGCCATCCCGTTGCCCCGAAGCGGTACTGAGGCAAAGGTTCGTTGAATTGATACGTCAGAGCAAAGGCGGTTATGGCAAGAGCGAGCCATAAGGTGATCTCGAGAAGAGGACCCCTTAATTCCCGAAGTTTTGGCATGAATTATCTACCTATTGTAAAATCCAGGGCCGTTTAAAAGGCCCTGGATTATGTTGAGCCAGGAATTACTTGATGATTCCCAGCTTTTTGTACATGGCCTTATATGTTTCTACTGTGTCTCGAACAAGCTTTTTCCCCCCCTCCACATCACGGTAGCTATCGATGAGGTGCATATATTTGCTGCGGTTAAATTTCTGGAAACTTTCAGAATTGAATGCTTTTCGACAGGCTTCCTCCAGCCACTTTACACGGTTCTCTGGCACGCCTTTTCGGATGAAGAATCCTCGGAAGCGATACAGCGGTTTTAAGTCAACCCCGATGTCCTTATAGCTGGGTGCGTCGGGAAAAGCACTGGGGCGCTCATTGAGCATGGTGAGGATCGGCTTCATTTTGTTTGCTTCAATATAGCGTCGAACATCTCCCGGCTGCTCGAAGAGCACATCTACATGCCCGCCGACTAATGCGCCATACCTCTCTGTGGGTTTGTCGAAGCTTATCTGCGTAACCTTAAATCCCAGGGCTTCCATAAGCTGGTTCATGACAATTCGCTCCATGGAACCCTTGTGTGCCACGTTTGCAATTGAGACCTTTCCCGGATGTTTTTTGGCATACTTCAGGAAATCGTCCCAGGCGGCGAATCTCTTGTCGTCTGGCCTGACATAGAGCTGGTTGAAGGTAATTTGACAGATGGCCAGGGGGAACCAATCCTTTGATGGATTCTCTTTGATCCTTCCGGCCGCGTACAATGTGGCCGCATCGTCAATATGCTCTATCAGTGTATAGCCATCAGGAGGGGCCGCGAAAAAATCGGACAGTCCAGCCACTCCACCACCACCCGGCTTGTTTACCACAGTGACCGGCACCCCGACGATCTTCTCAAAAGATATTGCGAAGGCGCGTGTCAGTTGATCGGAACCACCTCCTGCTCCATAGGGCACGATAATCATTATCGGCCGTGTCGGAAAATCTTTAGGCTTTTCCGCTGCATGCATGGTTCCCTGCATTACAAAGAACAATGCCAGCATGGCTGCCACAGCCATAAGTGATAACCGATAGACCCTCGTAATTTTCAGCATGATACGTCCTCCTTTTCAATGGGTTATGGGTTAGCTTTAATGGGTTTCAGCATATCATATACTTCATTAAAAAAGAAATATTACCTGTGAACTTCCTGGCGTTTGATATGACACAAGGGATTCAGGCGGGGATAACCCCTGCCCTGCCAACCATTATACATAACCATTTTCATGCCACGCGGGTGCAATTCCTGAATGACTCCAATGATTAGCAAATTACCGGGAGGTTGTCAATAAAAACTTACCCTCGGTTTTCTAGATGACCTCCTTCCGTCCTTATTCCAAAATATAGACAAAAAAAGAAAAGGGGGGTATGATGATATTCCATATCCCTGAATAATGATACATCGGTATAATTCATGTTGCACCTTGAAGGAGTTAAATAATGGAAAGAGATATCAACGCGATAATGGGGCCTCGTTCCATTGCCATCGTTGGAGCGTCTTCACGCAAGGGAAGCGTTGGAAATGATGTCTTCCGCAACGTCGTGAACGCAGAATTTCAAGGAGTCGTTTACCCGGTGAACCCCAGAGCGCAGTATATCAATAGTGTGCCCTGCTATCAATCATTGGCTGATATCTCCGGGCCTGTGGACCTGGGGATCATTATTGTGCCGGCTCGGTCAGTTCCTCAGGTTATTGAAGAGGCCGCCCAGAAAGGCGTAAAAGGCCTAATCATTATTTCGGCGGGTTTCAAAGAGATCGGCGGAGAGGGAGCGGAACTGGAGAACCGCGTCCGGAACCTGGTTCGCAAGCACGGTATACCACTGATCGGACCCAACTGCCTTGGGGTAATCAACACCCACGAAACCGTCAGCATGAACGCCAGCTTCTCCCGATGGATGCCCCTCCCCGGCAACATTGCATTCATTTCCCAATCCGGCGCTCTGTGCACCGCTGTTCTGGATTTTGCCGGAGGTCGAAAAATCGGATTCAGCAAGTTTGTGAGCTTCGGTAACAAGGCTGACATCAACGAAATCGATCTGCTGGAGTACCTGGGGAACGACCCGTACACTGACGTCATCCTCATGTACCTGGAAGACATTACCGATGGCCGGAAGTTCATCGAGAAGGCCTCCAGGATCACCTGGGAGTTTGAGAAACCGATCCTGGCGCTCAAATCAGGACGGTCCGAGGAAGGTGCTCGCGCTGCATCTTCACACACGGGTTCCCTGGCCGGATCTGACGCGGTCTACGATGCAATCTTTTATCAGAGCGGCATCCAGAGGCTGGAGACTATCGAGGAGTTGTTCGATTGCGCGAACGCTTTTTCAACGCAGTCTATGCCCCGTGGGCGCAAGGTTGCCATCATTACTAATGCGGGGGGGCCGGGTATCATGGCTACCGATGCATCCATCCGCCATGGGCTCCAGCTGGCCTCTTTAACTGCTAAAACAACAGAACTGCTCCAGAGAAGTCTGCCCCCTACGGCCAACATCCAAAATCCGGTGGATATCATCGGTGATGCGAAGCATGACCGGTACGAGGCGGCTATTCGGGCGGTTTTGATGGATAAGAACGTAGATTGCGCCGTGATTATCCTCACTCCCCAGTCCATGACGGACATTATGGAAACGGCTGAAATCATACCCCGTGTTACCTCGGGCGTTGCAAAACCGGTTACATGTTCCTTTATGGGCGTAGTGGATGTCTCTAAAGGCGTTGAGTATCTGGAGACTCACGGCATTCCCAATTATCCCTTTCCCGAAGCGGCGGTACGGTCCTTGGCCAGTATGTGCCGATTCACCGAGATTCTGAACATCCCCCATCGAGAGTTCGAGGGTCTTCCGGTTGACCGCGAGAAAGCCGAGCGATTAATCCAAAGATTTTCAGGTGATCACGACTACCGTTATTTGATGGAGTTCGAGGCCAACCAGTTGCTGGAAATGTATGGATTTCCTATCCTTCCAAGCCGCCTTATCCATAACCCTTCTCAGTTAAAGGAGGTCCTTCGAGAGCTCAAACCGCCGGTGGCTATGAAAATCTCCTCTCCGGACATAGTGCACAAATTCGACGTGGGCGGCATTAAGCTCAATATTCGCACGGAGTACCAGGCCCGAAAAGCGTATGAAACCATCGTGGGGAACATCCGCGAACGGCATCCGGATGCACGAATTCACGGTATATTTGTCCAGAAAATGGCGAACAAGGGTATCGAAGTCATACTGGGGAGTAAACGGGACCGCAAGTTTGGGGCCCTTTGTATGTTCGGCTTGGGGGGGACATTGGTGGAAATTTTCAAAGACGTATCATTCCGTCTCGCTCCCATGTGGCGCGCCAGTGCCGAGGTCATGGTGCGCTCCGTCAAATCGCACGAACTGCTCAAAGGCTACCGAGGCCAGCCCGCAGCCGATATACGAGCCATCGAAGACTGCATCCTGCGCCTGTCTCAGTTGGTTTCTAATCACCAGGAGATAGATGAACTGGACATCAATCCTCTCATCGTTTACCCCGAAGGTAAGGGATGTGTAGTTGCCGACAGTAGAATTTTGCTCAAAAGGCCTTCGGCATCCCAAGCCTCCGGTTAGCTGGTAACAGCGGCACCACGGCGAAGGATTATTTCCTAATCACCGTGTGTCACTTCCTTTTGAATCAACCATTATCCGAAGAAAAGGACAGCGTGCTTCCGGAAGGCCACCGATTCGCTTAACACAAAAAGAGCCACTCCACCGACATGTTAATGGAGGTGCATGAAGGTTGCGGTCGTAACTTTGAATAAATGGTTTATTATCTTCCTTTAATATCAGCGAGATACATCTGGAATCTTCAAAGAAATTATAAACCCGAATAATGCGGCCGCGGCAAAAGAAAGCAGTATAAGCCGATAGGAGCCGGTGGCATCCAGCAGCAGCCCAGTGGCCAGAGTGGCCAGGATACTGGCCAGGTGTCCCCCGGCATCCAGAAAACCCGATCCTGTGCTGGCCGCTTCCGAACTTAAAAGCTCGGCCGGCAGGGCGTAATATAATGGGTGGAAAAACTGCGTGGCGATGCCCAACAAGGGAAGGATCACCACCACCCATTTTAAACTGCGCAGTCCCGCCAGTATCATCAACAGCAAAAAAATCCCGGCCATACCCCCAGCGATCATGGGCATGCGCCTTCCGCCAAACCACGTATCGGAAATATAGCCTCCCAATGGCCTGGCCAAAACGCCCATCACCGGAACCAGACTCGCTATTGCGGCCGCGCTGGTCAGGCCCACGTTAAAGGTCTCCTTGATATATGAAGGGAACCAGATCAATATGCCATACGTGAGATATTGAAGGGTCCAGTATGAACCCAGGATAATCCACATTCCCGGGTCTGTCATGACCTTCCGGAAGGGAACGTGGCGTATCACTTCTTGTCCAGCAAGTGATGCAGAATCAGCATGCGTGGTTATAACAGCAGGTCGATCGCGCACGGCCATCATGTACATGGCGATGACTGCAAACAGTATGATCGCCGGAATTTGAAACGAGGAGCGCCAGCCCCATCTATCAGCCGCAGAGGCAGCAAGAACATAAGCAAGAACCGTAAAGACCGAGACCGAGGTGGAAAAAAGACCGATGGCGGTTCCCCAGCGATGAGCCGGAAACCAGTTAACCATGATGCGAATGTTCGGACCCCATCCTCCGGCTTGGCCCATTCCGCTCATCCCTTGGAAAAAAAGCAACGAAACGAAAGCGCGCGATAGTGAAAAGCCTAAATTGGCCAGAGAAGAAATCAGCGCTCCTCCGGCGGCAACCAGCCGCGAAGAGAATCGGTCTCCCAAATAGCCGGCCGGGATTTGACTGGCCGCGTAAATGATATAGAATCCAGACATTAACAGGCCTGCCTGGCCGTAGGAATACCCCATTTCTTCACGCAGCAGAGGGAGAACTGCCGCAACGTTGAGGCGGGCCAGATATAAAGCCCCATAAATAAGCCAACACCAAAACAGAATTCCATAGGGATTTTGCGATTGTCGAAAATGAGCCATGGAAGCAGTTCCTCCTTGCGGCATGATCTTACGGACAATGATTACACCATGTCAATGAAAATATGCAAATTTAGAGCGCCGGGATGCCAAACTTCGACTTTTTCAAGGAACATGAGGGCCCAGAACTTTCACCGAATGAAAAAATCCGTGCGAATCGATTCAGAATTTGATATAGTGCGGATCGATGGAATGGCATTTTAAAAAAAAACCCCTAAATCATTGTACCCCCTCAATACTCCGGATGGCCGGGTGTTGGGCAAATCAAACAGGAAGAAAGGAGAAACCATGCCGCTAGTTCATATTGTGATGGCTGAGGGAAGAAGCAAGGAGCAAAAGGCAAAGCTTGCCAGGCGGCTCACCGACGACATGGTGGATATCCTCGGAATCAGCGAGGAGGCAGTCCACATCGCATTTCACGAATTACCGAGGGAGAACTTCACGTGGAGAGGGCTATTACTGACTGAAAAGCCAAAATAGGGAGCGGAGATTATCCCGGCCCGGAGAAAATTCAAGCCGGGTGACTCCCGATAGCCGGAACGTCGCATTAAAGGCCATGGAATTCATGGTTGTTTTGATTGTTTCCGGCCATGCGGCTGAGTATGGCCATTTATTTTTACGGGTTCGCTCATCAGGCCGGCGCTCCACAAAAAATCATAGGCCTGAGCACAGGGGGAGGGATATTTTCAATGATACGGCGCATTGTATTGATCACTATAAGCATCCTGCTGCTCCCGATATCGCTGATATGGGGAGGAGATAAATCCCTCTCCCACCGGGGGAGCTCCTTTTTAAAAGAACAGAATTATGAAAAAGCCATTGTTTCTTTCACCCGTGCCATTCGGAGGGATTCCAATAATGCCGCGGCCTATGTGAATCGCGGCATCGCTTACTGGAAAAGCGGAAGGATTGACCTGGCATTGGCCGATTTTTTCAAGGCCATCCAATTGAATCCCGGACAGGTAGAGGCATACCTTAATCGGGGTCTCATTTATAATGCAAAGGGATTGTACGCGGAGGCCATGGCGGATTTTACCATGGCTATTGAACTGGACCCCGGCTTTCCCATGGCTTATCTAAACCGTGGTGTGGCAAAAATGCAAATGGATATTCTCGATTCCGCTTTATCAGACCTGACAAAGGCCATTGAACTCTCTTCCGGGCATCAAATACACCAATCAAACGACCGAGAAGAGAGTGCGCCTATGGGTGATCCCGGGCTTTCCACGCGTGTGGCCGCTTATTTCAACAGAGGCTTAGTGCGAATGCGGAAAAGCCAGTATCGCCTGGCCATCCAGGATTTTAACCGTGCCATCGACCAGAAGCCGGGGAATGGGTTGTTCTTTTATAATCGCGGTTTGGCCCGCTCCGCCCTCGGCAAGCTTGAAACGGCCATCGAGGACTTCACCGAAAGCTTGCGGCTCGATTATGACCAGGCGGAAGTTTATTATCACCGCGCAACAGCGTTTATACGTAATAAGAAATGGGAGCAGGCTCTGAGGGATCTCAACCGCGCCATCCAGATCGACTCCCTCCACGTCAGGGCATTTTATCATCGCGCTTTGGTCTTCGAGGAAATGGGACGCCTTGCGGATCAAATGTCAGACAGCACTGAAATCGCTTCACAACCGAGTGTGCGTGCCCGTGATTATTATGAAAAAGCGATCATGGACTTGACGCGGGCGACTCTGCTGGATGCAAAACAGCCACAGGTTTATGCTAAACGGGCCGGGCTTCTTATGGAAACGGGCAAACTGGATGATGCACTGGACGACCTCAATCGTGCCATGGCCATGCGGCCGGATAATTTCGCCCAAATCAAGCTCCGGGTTTCAGTCCTCCGACGGCTGGGCAAAACCAGCGAGGCATTGGTGGATATCGAACATGCCCTCTCCCTGCATCCAGACGATACGGAATTGCTGCTGGCCAGGGCGGAGATTTTGTATGAAAAGGGAACGTTCGATGCCGCTGCAGAAGATCTCCAGAGAGTTATGGCTCTGGATGCCCATAAAGCTCGGCCATATCTGATCCGCGGCGCCATCTTAAGCCGCAAAGGGCAGCACCGAAAAGCAGTCGAAGACTTCACCCGCGCTATTTCCCTTAAGCCTGGAGACCCGCATATATATTTCCTTCGGGGTGTTTCTCAGGAGGCCATGGGATTGCACGAACCGGCCATAGAAGATTTCAGCACGGTCATACATCTGAGCCCGGGAGATTCACTGGCCTATAATAACAGGGGGATTATTCGCCTGCGGATGGGACTTGATGAGACGGCCATCGTCGACTTTGACCGCGCTATCGAGCTAAATACTTCCTTCACGGAAGCATACGTGAATCGCGGGATAGCTTGCGCCCGCCAGGGAGCGCACTCCAAGGCTATAGCGGATTTTACCCGCGCCTTGGAGCTCAAACCAGGGAATTCCACCATTTATCTTATGCGGGGGACTTCGCTGGAGGAACAGGGGCTCCATCTTCAGGCCATTGAGGATTATACGCGAGCGATTCAGCTTGATCCGAAAAATCAGATGGCCTTCTTTAATCGTGGAGGTGTCCATGCCCGGATTGGAAATTATCAAGATGCCATCGCAGATTACGATGAGGCTATCCGTCTGAATCCTGATGACGCAGCCGCCTATCTCAATAGAGGGGAAGCGTATGCGAAATCCGGAAAAAGACAGAAGGCTCTTTCTGACTTTGTTCGGGCGCGGGAGTTAGACCCAAAACTGGCTTCAGCCTATATCCGCCCAGGGCATGCTCATGACTTGAAGACGATTCTGAAACCTTAGGAATTGGTTGGTCGGCGGCGGAGCGATCGATGAATAGATATTCCAAAGCAGTGCAAGTGTGTTAATCAGATGACCCCTTCTGTTCTCCCCTTGAAAAAGGCACCGGAAGGTTCAGAATCCATCCCCTATTCCTTCGAAAATGAAATCTACGCAATTTTCAAACTGGTCGCAACTTTTGCACTCAGCTCTCAGGTGAGCCAAAAGCAAAAGCTCAGCCAAGTATGAAGGCTCACCACTAAAAGCATTGTCCAGGACGATCTTTCCCAGACCGAACCCAAAGCACTCTCTTTCCATAAAATTGAAATCATCCCGGGCAAAAGGGGATGTGTCCGCCCCGCAACGTTCCATGTAATCCTCCAGAGTGGAACTTTTTAAAAAGATTATACCACATGACATTCACCTTTGAAATAAAAAACTACAATAAACAACCCTTAATATTTTACCGCAAATGCCGATCCCAGCCCCATCGTTTTCAGCATACGCTGGCTTTTCATCAAAGATTATGACCCGGAACACTCAACACTTGCTTCTATCGCCCCGGACCACCGCCAACCAGGCCTCAAGTCGGCGCGGAGTTTCAATTGACAATTTCTGCAAGATGGGCTAGTGTTTAAATAAAGGGAGTTGCTGTTATTACCTCGGATGATGGATAAACTTGTGTGGGTTATATCGCGGCTGGAATCCCATTACGGAGAGGTCCGAAACAGACCGGACGGAGACATAATCGGCCAACTGGTTCGTACAATCCTCTCCCAAAACACAAATGATACCAATCGCGACCGTGCATATGCCTCATTGTGCAATCGATTTCCTTCTTGGGAAGATGTGCTTTTGGCCCGGCCTGAAGAGTTGGCCGCAGCCATTCGTGTGGGCGGGCTCGCCAACATAAAAAGCAGTCGGATTATCCAAATCCTTCAGACCATTCAGAAGCAAAACGGTGTTTTGAATCTGGATTCCCTCTCCCGGCTTTCAACTGAAGAGGCGACAAACTATCTTCTTCATTTTAATGGAGTGGGTTTGAAGACAGCTTACTGCGTCCTATTGTTCGGGCTCGGCTTGCCCGTATTCCCTGTTGATACCCACATTATGCGAGTCGTCCGGAGGCTGGGGCTGATTCCGCGCAAGATCAGCTCAGAAAAAGCGCACCAAATTCTCAATCAACACGTGCCCCACGAAAAAATGTACTCCCTTCATGTTCATCTAATTCGCCTGGGGCGGGAGTTATGCCATCCGCGCAGCCCGCAGCATGATGCCTGCCCTCTCACTCCTGTATGCGAAGAATACAAAGAGGTCCATGAAAATGCATAACCAGAAACACCGAATAGTTCGTCCCGGGACAGTACTCGCTGTGGTTGACATTCAGGAATCCCTGTTTGGAGTGCTCAAGAAAGAAGTGAGCGGAAAATTGCTCCGCAATGTTACAATATTGATCAAACTGGCGCGGAAGCTGGATATCCCCATCCTTCTGACCGAACAATATCCCAAGGGCTTGAAACAAACCATCCTCCCCCTGAAAGAAGTTCTGGGAGACCTCACCCCTATAGAAAAAACCACTTTCAGTTGCTGCGATGCACCCGGGTTCGAGAAGCGTCTGGATGAATTGAAGGCCGGAAGCGTCATCCTGACCGGGATAGAAACCCACGTGTGTATCCTTCAGACCGCTCTTGATTTGCTCAAGCTCCAATACCGGGTGTTCGTGCCGTGCGACGCCGTGGCCAGTCGATGGAAGCTGAACTGGGAGACGGGTCTGCGGATCATGAGTGAATCCGGAGCAGCGGTAACATCAACAGAAGTATTGGTTTTTCAGCTTTTGCAGCGCGCGGATACGGAAGAGTTCAAGCACATGGCCCCCGCGCTGCGCTGAAAAGGTCAATCATGAAATATCGGGCCATGACCCGTGAAAACACACGTGGATAACATCATCTCCATTGGTTCCGGCAGAAAGTTTCCTTTTTCGGGGGAGCAGGCGGCGGCCCGCGGTGTTGTGGAAGCGGGCGTGAACCCGGCCACCGGCTACCCCGGGAAGCCCGCCGCCCAGGTTCTTGAGGAGCTAATTCGACTGCAGGAATATCATATAAGGAAGTTGTCACATGAAATCATATGAAAAAGCCATCCTGGCTCTGGAAGACGGGCGGGTGTTTCGCGGGAGCGCCATGGGCGCCCGGGGCGAAAAAGATGGAGAGGTGGTCTTCAACACCTCCATGATGGGCTACCAGGAAGTGCTCACCGATCCTTCTTATAAGGGCCAGATCGTGGTCATGACATATCCTCTTATCGGCAACTATGGGATCAACAGCGAAGACGTGGAATCCTTTCGCCCCCACGTGGAGGGGTTTGTGGTCAAGGAACTCAGCCCTGTTCCCAGCTCGTGGCGCCAGGAAAAAGCACTGGAGGAGTATCTCCAGGAGTTCGGCATTATCGGACTCCAGGGCGTGGACACCCGGGCCCTCACCCTCCACCTGCGCAGCAGGGGCGTCATGAAAGGGGTTATCTCTACCACCGACATGGATGAGAGGAGCCTGGTGGAAAAAGCCCGCAGATCTCCCGGCCTGATCGGGCGCGACCTGGTAAAGGAAGTGAGCAGTAATTCGCCTTTTGCCTGGGACCAACCCGGCCCGTGGGACGCGGCCAACCCCTTTCTTCCTCCCTGCGGGGAACGACCGGAGAGACCCTATCGGGTGGTGGCGATGGATTATGGAATCAAATATAATATCCTGCGCAAGCTGGTCAATGCAGGCTGCGAGGTTCACGTGCTTTCTGCCAGCTCGACCCCCGGGCAAATTCTTGAAATGAAGCCGGAAGGGCTTTTTCTCTCCAACGGACCCGGCGACCCGGAAGGAGTCTCCTATGCCATAGAAACCCTTCGTGCTTTACTGGGCAGGCTTCCCATTTTTGGCATCTGCCTGGGCCATCAGCTCCTGGGACTCGCCTTTGGCGGCCGCACGTTCAAGCTCAAGTTCGGGCACCGCGGTTCAAACCATCCTGTCCTGGACCTGGCTACGGGAAAGGTGGACATCACGTGCCAGAATCACGGCTTTTGCGTGGACATCGACTCCCTTCGGGGAAAAGGACTGGAAATCACTCATATCAACCTCAACGATCAGACTCTGGAGGGGATGCACCACGCGGAATTGCCCATTTTCTCAGTCCAGTATCATCCCGAAGCCTCGCCGGGGCCCCATGATGCCCATTACTTATTTTCGCGTTTCATCCGCATGATGAAGGAGCAACGAGGGTAATAACCAGCATGAGGAACCAGGTAATTCCTAAAAAAAATGGCTCCCGCGATCTGTAACTTGCAGGAGCCATCCAATCCCTTGATACCACTGGTCGGGGAGGGGGGATTTGAACCCCCGGCCTCCTGCTCCCGAAGCAGGCGCGCTGACCAGTCTGCGCTACTCCCCGAAGGATGCGTACATCCAATACATCCCTTGATTTTTTATAAGAGATCAAGATATAAAATTGTGCAACATTCCCGCCGTTTTGTTGTTATCAATCTATTATTTAGACCCTATGTTGTCAATCGAAATGTTGATTTATATCTATAAAACAGATGTTTGAGATATTGCGATTAATCATTATAAGCATTTTCAGAACAGATCCGGCTGTGTCGGCAGCGCCGGCCGGGGAAAAACATCGGCAAGCAACTGTTACTTGTAGTATTTCAAGACGACGAAAAATCCAATGAACGAAACCAAGAAAATCGCAATCCGCTGAATCACCAGAGTGAGACCCGGGGAAGAGTTGCCGGCAGCTGTATCTACAGCCAGGAGAGAGACCAAGAGGATCATCAGGGGGGTCAACACGAAGATTGTCAAGAAACCGGCATTTCCAACTATCCATTGACCGAAGCCGACTATCTTGGCGATGATTTTCCTTTTAATCCGGACGCGGTTAATGCGACGGATGGCGGCAAGGGCGGGGCGGAGAGTGGAATCTATATCGGCGGCCTGCCGATAGCTATACAGAGCCGCCTGTTCGTCGCCGTATTTCTCATGGAGCATCCCAATGCCGAAATGTGCGAGGGCTGGTTTGACATTTTTTTCCAGTTGTCGTTTAAGCACAGCGTGGGCCCTATGAGGTTTCCCCGAGGCGTCATAGAGTTCGGCAAGACGAAGATAGACCTCGGGTGCAGCGGAACCGGCGTCGATCTTTCTTTCCAGGCTGCGAATTTCTTTTTCTATGCTGGCCATCAATGATCTCCAAAATTGTTACTTGAAATCAACTTTCTCATACCACAATAGTAGTATGAATGACAAGATTTCCGCCATGAAAATTATTCGGCTCGAAATCCCCGCCAGAGCTTACTGAACGTTACCACGCCGACAAAGGACTATTGCTGGCCAGGGGGGATGATATGGGGCGGAGGTTTCTCTTCTTTCTTGATCCCTATGGAAGAAAAGCAGCGGGAGCACAACAAATCATACAGCTCGCCATTGGGAAGAAGAAGCAACAGCTTCTTTCTCACAGGCATGGCCGAACGGCATTGAGGGCAATAGAGAGCGGCGGCCTCAAAGGATTCGAAGGTTTTCTGAGGCTGATTCATTTCCATTTCCCGTTTTTTTTTGCTTCTTTCTCTCATAATATCGTCGGTATCCGCAATGAAAGGGCAGCCAGTAAAGACGGCCGATATTTTCTTCCGTCACTTTTATGCAATTCGGATTAATGCGAGTGCGCTCAGGATATATGCCGCACAACCGACTATCGATATCGAGATGGGGACAAGGTTCACCGAATAAAATTACATCCTCACCCAGTTCTATCTTTTCGTAGCAACAGCAACCGCAACGATTGCAGAGATCCTCCCAATCCATTATGCAAGCCGCTTTCACCATGAAACCTAAATATTCAGGGGATTTGCGGAAAAAAAAGAAATTCGGCAAGAAAGCGATCTATTTTTCAAGAGCGCTTCTAATATGATCGATCTCGCTTTCGGGCTTTACTTTTCCTGCGGCGATCTCCCGCAGCGCGATGACAACTTCCCTGTTGTCGGCTTGCACAAGGGGTTTATCGCCTTTAAGTAATTGTTTGACCCGCTTTGCGGCCAGATGAACCAGTGCAAAGCGATTATTTACTTTTTGAAGACAATCTTCTACGGTAATTCTTGCCATATATCCTGACTCCTTTCCATTGCAACTGTCTTCACACGCAATGGCACAGTACATTAAAACCTATATTTTACTATAGAAAATCCCTCACGCCCTGTCAAGCTGAAACATCAGTATCAAGATACATTAATTTTTTGCACCTGCAAATGTTTTTCTTGACAGGTCGGCTTTTGTGGCTTAATTTTATATACTTAATAATCGATATTTTTTGCGGAAGGATGCATGATGACTTTTCAGGAGTTAATCCTGTCTCTTGAGCATTTCTGGTCGAGTCGGGGTTGCATTATTCAACAACCTTACGATATCGAGGTGGGCGCCGGGACGATGAACCCCGCGACCTTCCTGCGTGTTCTGGGGCCCGAACCATGGAACGTGGCATACGTGGAGCCCTCTCGCAGGCCAACTGACGGGCGCTACGGGGAAAATCCAAACCGACTGCAGCACTACTATCAATACCAGGTGATCTTGAAGCCCTCCCCCCAGAGTGTTCAGGAGATTTACCTTGAGAGCCTGCGGTACTTCGGCGTGGACCCCATTGACCATGACATACGATTTGTGGAAGACGATTGGGAAGCCCCCACACTGGGCGCTTGGGGCCTGGGATGGGAAGTGTGGTTGGATGGAATGGAGATCACCCAGTTCACATACTTCCAGCAGGCGGGTGGTATCGACCTGAAGCCCATTTCCGTCGAACTCACTTACGGCATTGAACGGATCGCCATGTACCTGCAAGGGGTGGATAACGTTTACGATCTTGAGTGGACCCGGGGAATTCTTTACGGCGATATCCATCACCGATCAGAGGTAGAGGGCTCCATTTACAATTTCGATGAAGCGGATGTGGAGATGTTATTCCGGCTCTTTGACATGTACGAGGCGGAGTGCCGCCGCTTAGTGGAGAAAGAACTGGTATGGCCCGCCTACGATTACTGCCTGAAATGCTCCCATACCTTCAACCTGCTGGATGCCAGGGGTGCCATCAGCGTTACCGCCCGGGCCGGATTCATCGCCCGGGTCCGCACCTTGGCACGGGCTTGCGCTGAGGCTTACTGCAAGCAACGGGAAAAGATGGGATATCCTCTACTCAACCGACCGGCCATCAATGGTGATCGGAAGCCCCAGGCGATAATCGAGCCCGCTTCCTCGCAATCCCAAAGTTTGTCCGATTGAGGAAACATCAGGTAAAGACCGACATTGACGGTAAATCACTGTCGGCCGCCATCACCATATTTTGTTCTTGACAAATACCTCTATATGGATAAGACCATACCAAGGCGTTTTCAGCCTGGTCGGTAAAAAATCCTATTCCGGGGCAAGTGGTTTTCACATGGCAAAAGATTTATTTCTCGAAATCGGATCAGAAGAGATTCCAGCCGGGTTCATCAAACCCGCACTAGAGGCGCTATCACAACAGCTCCGGAATATCCTGGAGGCTCAGCGCATTCCCCATGGAGAGGTGCGGACCATGGCCACACCGCGGCGTCTCGTTCTGTCTGTATCTTCTGTGGAGGAGAGGCAGGCTGACACTGAGACCCAAATCATGGGCCCTCCTGCAAGGGTCGCCTTTGACCCCGACGGGAAACCCGCCGCCGCCGCCCGGGGATTCGCACGGCGCGTCGGCGTGGACGTGATGTCCCTTTCAACCGTCATGACACCCCGAGGGGAGTACCTGGCGCATTTGCAGAGGCAAGAAGGAAAGCCCACAAAACAAGTTTTATCAGAAGTTCTCCCTTCACTGATTATGGCTATCCCCTTCCCCAAATCCATGTGCTGGGGCGACCTTGACATCCGCTTTGTCAGGCCTATTCATTGGATCGCGGCGCTTTTTGGGGAAGAAGTGATACCGTTCACCCTGGGGAATGTCTCATCCGGCCCGTTTTCGTATGGCCACCGGTTCACCCACCCGGAACCCTTTGAGGTCCGCGGCTGGACCGGGTATATAGAAGACACGGCAGCCCGCAACGTCTATGTGGATCCGGAAAAGCGCAAAGCACGTATCATGAAGCGACTGGAGGAGGAGGCCGATGCCGTGGGCGGGCATGTGCTTGAAAACCCCGATCTCCTGGAAGAGGTCACTTACCTCGTTGAGTATCCTTTTGTAGTGATGGGATCATTTCCTCCGGAATACTTACGGTTGCCAAGAGAGGTGCTGATCAGCGTCCAGCGTGAACACCAGAGATATTTCTCCGTTCTGGGCCCCGACGGCTCCCTGATGCCTTACTTCATCACGGTCTGCAACACCCCGGTGAGGGATCCCGATGTTGTGAAGCGGGGCAACGAGCGGGTGCTCAGGGCCCGATTGGCCGACGCGGATTTCTATTTCCGGGAGGACCGCACCGTCCCGCTGGCTAAAAAAGTCGAAAGCCTGAAAGGCGTGGTCTTCCAGGCTGACCTGGGAAGCGCCTACGAAAAAATGGAACGGTTCCGCAGGCTGGCCATCCGACTGGCCCATGTGCTCCATTACGACAAGGTGGAGGTCGTGGACCGCGCTGCGTTTCTCTGCAAGGCCGACCTTGTGACCGGGATGGTGGGGGAGTTCCCCGGCTTGCAGGGAATCATCGGGCGAGAGTACGCATTGCTGGATGGGGAACCGGAAGAAGTAGCCCTGGCCATTTCTGATCATTATCGACCCACCTCAGCCGACGATGCTTTGCCCGAGACCGCCGCGGGACTCATTGTCGGCTCGGCGGATCGGATAGATACAATAGTGGGGTGCTTCGGCGTCGGGTTACTGCCCACCGGCACTTCCGACCCTCTTGGTCTCCGGCGTCACACGCTGGCCGTCCTCAACATCATCCTGGAGCGGGGCTGCCGGGTATCCATTCCTGATTTAATCGATTGGGCGCTGGAAGGATTGAGGGACAAGCTCAAACGGGATCCGGCCGAAGTGAAGAAGGAAGTATTGCAGTTCTTCCGCCTTCGGCTGCAAAATATGATGGTGCCCGGGCGATTCAGCCACGATGTGGCGGAAGCCGTTCTTTCCCGCTCTTTCAATGACCCGGTGGATGCGGTTGCACGGATGAACGCTCTGCAAGAATTAAAGAGCCAGCGGGAATTCGAGCCCCTGGCCATTGGCTTTAAGCGCGTCATCAACATCCTCAAGGACCAAAGACCGGATGGAGAGCCGGATCCATCCCTGTTCAGCGATGAGGTGGAACACAAGCTTTTCAACACGTATCTTGCCGTCCGGGACGCGGTCAACCAGAGCCTGGAGAAGGGAGATTACACCGAGGCATTGCGGCAGATGTCAAGACTGCGGGAGCCCATCGATGCATACTTCGGAGACGCACAAACCAAAGGTGTGCTTGTGATGGATCCGGATGACTCCATCCGGAGCAACCGACTTGCCACTCTCCATCTTATCTCCGGAATTTTTTCCGGCTTTGCGGACTTTTCCAAGATCGCAGTGGAAGATCAGCGGTAATTATTGCAGCTCATTATGTGGTCATGAATAAACGAATGGAAAATTTCGGGCCTTGCCTGGGCCCGGCACAAGGAGGCTAAAGGAAATGGCAAAAAAATATGTTTATTTTTTCGGTGGAGACAAAGCAGATGGACGAGCCGACATGAAAAACGAGTTGGGCGGCAAGGGAGCCAACCTGGCGGAAATGGTGAACCTGGGCATCCCTGTTCCCGCCGGATTCACTATTTCCACCGAGGTATGCACGTACTATTACCAGAACAATAAGACTTTTCCACCCGAACTTGAAGGACAGGTCAACGATGCCTTACAACGGATGGAAGAGGTCATGAAATCCCGCTTCGGCGCGCCCGCCGACCCCTTGCTCGTTTCCGTTCGATCCGGTGCGCGTGTTTCCATGCCGGGTATGATGGACACGATCCTTAACCTGGGAATCAATGATGAGACGGTAAAGGGATTGATCGAACAATCAGGAGACGCCAGGTTCGCATACGACAGTTACCGCCGATTCGTCCAGATGTATGGGGACGTTGTACTGGGGCTCAAGCCGGAAACTCCGGATGAGGAGGACCCTTTTGAGGTCCTCCTGGAGGCCAAGAAGAAAGCCCGCGGAGTCAGCCTCGATGTAGAGTTGCGACCGGAGGACTTACGGGAACTGGTCGATGAGTTCAAGGCTGAGATCAAGCGCCGAAAGGGCCTGGATTTTCCTGAGGATCCTCGCGATCAACTCTGGGGTGCCATCGGGGCGGTTTTCAGCTCCTGGGACAACCTTCGGGCTATCGCGTACCGGGAACTCAATAACATCCCCGACCACTGGGGGACCGCTGTGAACATCCAGGCCATGGTTTTCGGAAATATGGGAGATGGTTGCGGCACCGGCGTGGCTTTTACCCGCAACCCGGCTACAGGGGAAAACATCTTTTACGGCGAGTACCTCATGAACGCCCAGGGGGAAGATGTGGTGGCCGGCATTCGGACCCCTCAGCCCATCAACCGCCTTCAGAAGGGCGATAGTCCCGAGATCTCGCTGGAAGAAGAAATGCCCGGGATCTACCGCCAACTCGAAGATATCCGGGTGAAACTGGACCATCACTACCGCGACATGCAGGACATCGAGTTCACCATCCAGAAGGGCCGCCTCTGGATGCTCCAGACCCGGGCGGGAAAGCGGACAGGATTTGCCGCGTTCAAAATCGCGGTGGACATGGTGAAAGAGGGGCTTATTGATAAAGAGACCGCCCTGCTGAGGGTGGATCCCGATCAGCTCAACCAGTTGCTGCAACCCATTTTCGACCATCAGGAGAAGAAGAAAGCCCTGGATGGAGGCCGTTTGCTGGCCAAGGGGCTCAATGCGGGGCCGGGCGCGGCTTCGGGCAAGGTCGTCTTTAACGCGCCGGACGCTGAAGCCGCAGCGGCTCGAGGCGAAGAAGTGATTCTCGTGCGCATCGAAACGTCGCCTGAGGACATTCGAGGAATGCACGCGGCGCGGGGCATCCTTACGGCAAGAGGAGGCATGACATCCCACGCCGCCCTGGTTGCACGCCAGATGGGCAAGGTATGCGTGGCGGGATGCGGGAATCTTGATATCTCCTACAAAGATCGGTCCATGAAGGTCAACGGTGTGATGATCCGCGAGGGAGACCGGATCAGCCTGGACGGGACCACCGGCGAGGTGATCAACGGCGCGCTGCAGACCCGGCCGTCGGAGATTATACAGGTTTTTCACAATGACATGAAGCCTGAAGAGTCTATCATTTACCAGGATTTTCAATCGCTGATGCAATGGGCCGACGAGGTCCGCCGGTTGGGCATTCGCACCAACGCCGACCAGCCCGACCAGGCGGCGGTGGCTATCTTTTTCGGCGCCCGGGGGATCGGGCTGTGCCGCACCGAACACATGTTCTTCGAGGGAGATCGAATCAACTATATGCGCGAGATGATCCTGGCCGACAACGAAGAGGGGCGACGCCGGGCGCTGGATAAGCTCCTGCCCATACAACGGGAAGACTTCGTCGGCATCTTCCGTACCCTCAAGAGCTACCCGGTGACGGTCCGAACCCTTGACCCGCCACTGCACGAATTTCTTCCCCATACGGAAAAGGAGCTGTTCGAGATCGCCCGATTGACCGGTAAAAGCCCCGAGGACATCCGGGCCAAGGTGGAGTCCCTGCACGAGGTCAACCCCATGCTGGGCCACCGGGGATGCCGCCTGGGCATCTCATACCCCGAGATCACCGAAATGCAGGCCCGGGCGATCCTGGAGGCCGCCTGCCGGGTTAAAAAGGAAGGAATAGACGTTCATCCCGAGATCATGATCCCGCTGGTTGGCCATGTGGCCGAACTTAAAAACCAGAGGGCGGTGGTGGACCGGGTGGCAAAGGAGGTCTTCCAAGCAGAGGGCATTGAGGTTACCTACCTCGTGGGCACCATGATCGAGCTGCCCAGGGCTTCCCTGACCGCGGACGAGATAGCGCAGGAGGCGGACTTTTTCAGCTTCGGCACCAACGACCTGACCCAGACCTGCTTCGGACTGAGCCGGGACGACGCAGGCAAGTTTCTCCAGACGTATGTGGATAAGAAAATCCTGGAAGGGGACCCTTTCCAGAAGCTGGATCGCACGGGCACAGGTCAGCTCCTGGAGATCGGCGTTCAGAAAGGCCGCACAACAAAGCCCGACCTCAAGGTGGGCATCTGCGGTGAGCACGGCGGGGACCCATCGTCCATAGAGTTCTGCCACCTGGTGGGGCTTGACTACGTGAGCTGCTCGCCCTACCGCGTACCCATCGCACGCCTTGCCGCGGCCCATGCCGCGTTGAAAAATCGCTAGGAACCTGTCGGGGGACCGTTGGAGGAAAAAGGCGAAAAGCCATCGGCTTCACTTGCTAAAAGTGCTCTTATTCAGCCAGTAAAACGCAGACGCAGTTTCGTTCGTATGAGCCGCCCGGTTGCTCCTTCTTCCCCCGGACATGAAGGAGTGGCCGGCTGAAGGAGACCCTGTCTCCTTCAGCATGGACGTGTCAATAGGCTTGACCTCAGCCCCATTTACCGGGATTACGACGGAGACAAAGAAGGGCGGCCGCCATACGATCCCAGCATGATGGTCAGTCTGCTGATTTGCGCTTTGCTGCGTGGGTATTGCCAGTTCGCGCAAAATCGAGCAAGTCACGTACCATTCGGTGTCCTTTCGGGTTTTATGCGCCGATCAGCATCCCGATCATGACACCACTGCTTCGTTTCGCAAGCGCCACTTGCAGGCACTCTCCGGGTTATTTGCGGCGGTGTTGCGTCTTTGCCGGGGGCGGTCTGGTGAAGCCGGGTCATGTGGCTTTGGATGGCCTGAAAAGGCCTTTGGGGAAGGTCTATCCACTGAAAAAACGGCTCGATCCCGGGTAAACGGGAACACCATTTCAAATTGCATCAGGTTTCCCGACAAACTCCTGGCATTTTTCTCCGCTGATTTCAGGATTTCGGTAGGTGCGAATCTCTTTACTGATGGGCGGGCAATCCGAAGACCACTTCCATGAAGTTCCTCAAGATCCGTGCTGTGGCGCCCCAAATGACCTCTTCACCGTATTCATAATAGTACACGGGCCGCTCTTTTCCCTGGTGGGGAGCCATTTCCACGCGGGCATGGGATTCGTCCATGAAAAAATTCAGGGGCACATCAAGCAGCCGCTCCACCTCGTGCGGGTTGAGCCGAAACGGCTGGGGGTAAGGGATGACCCCAACGAAGGGCGTGATGGCATAGGGAGTAGAAAAGGTTGGCGCGGTGTCAAGTCGGCCGAGTATCTCCACACATCGGGGATCCATCCCGATCTCCTCCCGGGTTTCCCTGAGGGCCGCGGCCAGAAGGCTTTTATCCCGCGGCTCCATCAGCCCGCCCGGGAAAGAGACCTGGCCCTTGTGCGTCTTCACCCTGTCCGTTCGCCTTGTAAAGAGCACGTGGGTCTCTCCGTTTTTAGCGAAAAGGGGCATGAGAACCGCCGCGGGTATGAGACCCTCCTCCTCCAGAGGGCGGGGGGAACGGCCATCCAGGGCCTTTCGGATACGAGGAATTACTTCAACCAGGTTCATGCCGTCACTCTTGTCCAATAATATTTTTTCCATCACCGCCCATCACTGCATTGGGCCCGCACAGTCAGGCGTTGCTGAGAGATAAACTATCAGCATCCACCACAAAGATCAACACTAATCAGCTCGTAGAGAAATTGTCTCACACGGCATAATACCACCTGATTGTCATGCAGGGCTGCACCCGCGGAGCATGAAAACGGCCGGGCGGCTGCACGGGTTAACTGCATAACCATTTAATCATATTACTTTTAAATGGCTATTCATAATAGCCCTCATTTCTACTTTCTGAGCAAATAACTCTTGCGAAGGACGCCCTGCTGTGCTATTCATACTTACAGAGGCAAAATTTTTTTGAACATCGTTTTCGTATTTTATTCGCCTTAAGGAGGATCCTCCATGAAAAATTTCGAATGTGCACCATTCGTTCACCTGCATGTCCACAGCGCGTACTCTCTCCTGGAGGGCGCGGACACGGAAGAAGCGCTGGTACGGGCCGCGGCCCGGCGCGGTATGCCCGCCCTGGCGCTTACCGACACCAACGCCCTCCACGGCGCCGTCCCCTTTTACCGTGCGGCGCGTGCGGCGAAAGTCAAGCCCATCCTGGGGGCAGAGATCACCGAGGGGGGCGGGCCGCCCCATCCCCCCCGGCAGGTGCGATCGCTGGCGGTGCTCCTGGCCCGGGATATGGAAGGGTACACCAACCTCTGCCGGGTGATCACCGCGCGGCAGTTGGAGAACGATTTTTCCCTGCCCGAGGCCTTGGGACAGCACGGTGGCGGGCTTTTCGTGCTCTCCGGCCGACGGGAGGCGGCGGAGTCGCTCCTGCCCGTGGTGCCGGATGGCTCACTCTTCGTGGAACTGGTGCACCGGGGAGGGGGGGAAGGCGCCCGCGAGGTACGCCTCCTGGCGGAGTGGGCGAAAAGCCGGGGGTTACCCGTAGTGGCCGCCAACGACGTGCACTTCGCGGACCCCCCCGGGCATCGCACCCACCGCATCCTGACCGCCGTCCGCACGCTGCGGACCGTGGGCACCCTGCCGCCGGAGTGGACGGCCCACCCGGGCGCGTGGCTCCAGCCGCCTGCGCGGATGGCGCATCTGTTCCGCGGCCTGCCCGAGGCCCTGGAGAACGCCGTGCGCATCGCCGAGGCCTGCAACGTGGAACTGGAGATGGGCCGGGTGCGCTTTCCCTGCTTCGGGCTCCCCGAGGGAGAGACCCCCTTCTCGGTGCTGTGGAAGGCGGCCTCCGAAGGTCTCCAGCGCCTCTACCGGCCCCTGACGCGCTCGGTGGTGGATCGGCTCCAGCATGAGCTGCGGGTCATCGATCTACTGGGTTTCGCTCCCTATTTCCTCGTTGTGTGGGACATTGCCCGCTACGCGGCCCGGGAGGGAATTCCCATGGTGGGGCGGGGATCGGCGGCCAACTCCCTGGTCTGTTACGCTCTGGGGATCACATCCGTGGACCCCATGCGGTACGGGCTTTACTTCGAGCGCTTCCTCAATCCGGAGCGGACCGACTGTCCGGACATCGACCTGGACTTCCCCTGGAACCGGAGGGAGCAGATCCTGCAATACGTCTATCAGCGCTACGGGAACGAGAACGTGGCCATGATCGCCACCTTCGTGCGTTTCCGCGGCCGTTCCATCGTGCGGGAGGTTGGCAAAGCCCTGGGGGTGCCTGTGGAGGTCATCAACCGCCTTGCGCGCAAGATTCCCCATTTCACTGACATCTCGGAACTGGAGACGGCGCGGCGCACCCTGCCCGAGTGCCGGAACCTGCCTCTGGAGGAGGAGCCCTACCGCACCATCATCCGGGAGGGGATGCGCATCGAGGGGTTTCCCCGGCACCTCTCCGTCCACTGCGGCGGCATCGTGGTGAGCCCCCGTCCCATCACCGATCGCATTCCCCTCCAGCGGGCTGCCGGTGGCCTGGTCATCACCCAGATGGACATGTACCCCGTGGAGGACCTGGGACTGGTGAAGATCGACCTGCTGGGCCAGAGAGCGCTGGCCGTTGTTTCGGACACCCTGGAGGCGGTGGAGCGGCACTACGGCGAGCAGGTGGACTTCCGCGCGGTGCGGGCCGAGGAGGACCCCGCGGCCCTGGAACTGGTCAAGAAGGGCGAGACCATCGGCTGCTTCTACGTGGAGTCCCCGGGTATGCGCAACCTCCTGCGCAGGCTGGGGGTAAGCAGCTTTGAGATGCTCACGGCCGCCAGCTCCATTATCCGGCCGGGGGTCTCGGACAGCGGCATGATGAAGACCTTTATCGAGCGCCACTGCGGCAGGGAGCCCGTGCGCTACTTGCACCCGCTCATGGAGGATATCCTGGGCGAGACCTTCGGGGTGATGATCTACCAGGAGGACGTCATCAAGGTGGCTCACCGCGTGGCGGGCATGAGCCTGGGGGAGGCGGACTCTCTGCGCCGCTGCATGAGCAAGAAGCGCAACTGGGAGGCCATGGGCAAACATCGGGAGCAATTTATCCAGGGGGCTGTGGCCCGTGGGGTGGAGCCTGCCGTGGCCGGGGAGATCTGGCGGCAGGT